>CANQCS010000019.1 GCA_947589745.1 uncultured Oscillospiraceae bacterium | reverse complement strand
TCGCGCAGGTCGTAGTTCAGGGCCGGGAACACGATGGAGCCGTCTTTGTCGCTGCTCTCAACGGTGTGGAGGCCGCTTTCCTTGGAGCTGTCGAACACGTTCCAGCCGTCTTCACCTCTCTGGGTCGTGGAGCGGACAGTGCCGTTCTCGTCAATGCTGACCTCGTGGATGGTGAACTCGAAGGACCTCTCGGGCTCCTTCATGACGTTGCCATTGGTGTCCTTCACGTACTTCTTGGCGCTCAGGTCGATGCTGGCCGTGGGCTTCACGTTCTCGATGGTGGGCTCGTCGACCGCATCGCCAGCGGGTTCGCCGTTCTCCCACCCGGTGTAGTAGGACACTTCGGCGGTGTTGTCGGAGTTGACAACGACCTTGACATAGATGTCGTGCAGTCCCTCGTCCTCATACAGATCACCGTCGGTGGAGTTATCCAGGTCCTCGCTGATCTTGTAGTAGTAGGCGCTGGGTGTCACGTCCTTGAAGCTGAGGTAGAAGAACGCCACGCCGCCGTGGATATCCACGTAGGTGCTCTTGCCGGTGTCGGCCCAGTTGCCATTCTCCCACTTGGAGAGAACCATCTTGAAGTGGTCGCCCTCGGCGATATCAATGTTGCCATTGTTCTCGCCATTGTGGACGCTCTTGATTACCTTGTAGATGTTCAGGGTGACATCCTTGTCGATGGGCAGCTTGTTGGTGGCATCGACATGTGTGCCGTTCTCGTCAACGTCCTCTGTGTATGTCACATCGAACTTCACACCGTTCATGGAAGCGTTGATTTCCGTGATGGTGTAAGTGGTCCCGATGGGCAGCTTCTTGAAGGTGATGAACTCCTCGTCAGCCAGGGAGATGTTCCTGATTTTCACGGTCTTATCAGGATAGGACACATAGGACAGATAGCCGTGCTGGGGGTTCTGCTCCGGGATGGTGTGCGTTCCGAACACGACCGAGTGGGCAGCTTCGCTGAGTTCCAGCTCGACAACGTCGGTCACCTCAGCTCTGTTGGGGCCCCATCCATTCGGGCCGGGGGCCGTCGGATTGGGGTTGATGCTGTAATTGTCGGGCTCGCCATCAGACGTATCGGAAGCCGCGTTCAGCTGCTTGACATACCAGTCGAACGCGTCGCCGACGGTATTGCTAAAGTCAAGCACCAGGCTGAACTCGAAGTGGGAGGTGCCCTTACCGGCGCTGTCCTCCGCAACGATCTTCTTGATGGTCAGGTTGGTGGTCTTGTAATCGTTGGTGATGTTGCCGTCCCACGCGGCACTGTCCTTCGTGATATCACCACTGGCATCCAGGTGGAATCTGTATTCTCCTCCGTTGGTAATCACATAGCCCGTGGGGGCCTCGGTCTCTTTCAGCACGTAGTCGCCGGGGGCCAGATTCTCGAAAGTAACCTTGCCGTTCGCGTCAGACGTAGCTTCCTCGACCATCTTGCCGTCGTAGTACAGCTCGAACTTCGCGCCCTCAACCTTGTCGCCGTTACCGTACATGTCGGTCTTGGTAAATTCGGCGGTCAGGTTGCCCTCATTGGTGGCAGCGGCCTCATAGGTGTAGACGTTATCGGCATCGTTCTTGGCCTCGAACATCCTAACCTCGCCGTCCTGAATCGGCTTGTAGCCATCGGGAGCCTTAATCTCCTTGAAGAAGAACCGCGCATTCTTATAAACGAGATTGTACTCATCAGGTTCAACCTCGATATCCACCGACAGTTTACCATCGACGGTTACCAGGAGTTCCTCCCCGGTGTCAATCTTCTCGTACTCGGAGGCGGTGAACTTACCGTTAGTCTCCTCGTCGACCAGACGGTACAGCTCGAACACAGCGCCATCAACGGGAATTTCGGTCGCCGTCCCGTCGACTACTGCGGTCTTGATCAGGGAGAAGTTGAGTTTGTACTGGTTCTTATTGACAAATTTAATCTCGTCAACAGGAGTACCAGGGTCAAGCTTTTTCCCGTTCTCATCCACTACTTTTGTGATGGTCTTGCTTGCAACTGAGTAGATGTGGGTTACAGAGTTAACAATAACGTCGTGCCCATTATTATTGGTTGTGTTGTGAGGAAGCACTTTATATGTTGTTTCTTTTTTCTCTGTAAACGTTACCTCTATCTGGTATTCGCTCTGGTCATAGATATCTGGTCATAGATAATATCTGTTTTGTTCCCGAGGATTTCTCTCATCGTGAACGTGTACGTTTGAGCCGTGTTAATTTCGCCAAATACCGAATAGTCGATGATGCTGAACTTGATCTTACCGGAGCTATCGTTCTGAGCTGTTGCAAGCTGCTTGTCATTGTAAACCAGCTCAAAGGTATAATCTCCAGCATTCAGCGCCATGTTGCCGCCCTTTAATTCTTTAAGTGCATCCAATTCTAGGCTCAGCACATAAAAGTTTTCCTCGGAAGTCTCGCTTGCGCCGAAGCTCAGCCCACCGTTGCAACCAATGCCGCCGCCGTGAACCGTGGAGGAGTTTCCGGAAATTATAACCTGATGCTGCGCCTCAGCTTTAGCTTTGGCATCCTCAGACGGATTGGCTTTAAGCGCAACATTGTCATTAACAGAGAAGATTACTACCTCGCTATCCTTAATATCCCTATTTTCGGATTTCGACTTAACGTGGTATTTCGCAGAGCCACCGCCAGACATATAGTTGCTGACAGCGGCGGCACCGGCGGTATACATGTCGCTGGAGTTCGCGCCAGTAATACCTTGACTTTTAGCACTAGCATGGTGATCAATAATCTCAGCAGTAGCGTCGCTCTTCGCGCCTTGTCCGTGAGTATAGCTCGTACCTTTGGCTGTGTTGTCATACAACGCGACTCCGTCAGTTGCCACCAGGGAGGATTCGCCGTGGCAGCATCCAGCGATACCGCCGCCCCAGCCATCCGCAGTATTACCGGTTACCAACGCGTTGACCAAGGTGGCGTAGCCGGCATTGTTGATATACAGTCCGCCGCCGCCAAGGTCTGTCGTGGAATTGCAGATGTTGCCGGTAATCGAACCGCCGGAAATCTTTGCAGTGCCCCAGACGAAAATGCCGCCGCCTTCGCCCGCATAGTTGAAGTTGCCAGGCTTATCTTTGTTGACCGTTGAGTTACTGCTGACACTTCCGCCAGTCATCTCGAGGTGAGCGCCCTTGTTGACAAAAATACCGCCGCCGCGCTGTGCAGTGTTCTCTGTGATAATACCGCCCGTCAGATTGAGCGTACCTTTCTCTACATAAACACCGCCGCCAACTTTGAACGTATTGTCACCACGCGGCTCCATATCGGAGTCTTTCATATTGGTGCCTTTACCGCCTTGGATGGTCACATTGCCGGTGATGGTAAGTGTACCACCCCTAACGATGATCGCGCTGGCCTCTTCTGTATTGCCAGAAATTTTCGAAGCATCGATGGTGCCGGAACCGGTAATGGTAACGTTCTGTCCGGTGACTACCAGGGAATTATCGAGCTCCACATACCCATCAACGGTGTACTCCGCGTTATTCGTGTCCAATGTGTTGCTCGTAAACGGTCCCATATTACCGATGGTGCTAATCTCGCTGTCCTCAGGCAACTCGGTTTCATAGCACTCATCGCTGTGGGTGTGCTCTTCCATGCCGCAGATGAGCGGGAGGTAGCAGGTGTCGCCGTGGGTGTGCTCCTCTTCCTCGCAGATCAGGTTGCCCTCCGCGTCATAGCAGAAAACGGGGTCGTGGGTGTGCTCCGGCGTGGTGCACTGGAGCTTGTAGCACTCGTTGGTGTGGGTATGGGCCTCGCGCTCCTCCAGGCCGCAGGTGTAGGCGCTGGTCACGGTGTAGCACGCGTCGGTGTGGGTGTGACCCGCGCTCTCCTCCAGGCCGCAGCCGTAGGTGGTGGTCTCGGTCCAGCACTCGTCGGTGTGGGTGTGGCCCTCGGCCTCCTCCAGCTCGCAGACCAGGACCTGCTGCTCGGTGTAGCAGGTTTCGTCGTGGTAGTGGTTCTCGGGAATGGTGCAGGTCAGGCCCTCCACCGCGTACCACGTTCCGTCGATCTCTATCTCATAGCCCATCTCAGAGAGCTGGTAGCAGTCGACGGTATGGGTGTGGCCCTCGGGGATCTCGCAGGTGAGGGCCGTCTCAACGGTATAACAGTCCTCGGTGTGGGTGTGCCCCTCGGTTTCTTCTTTGCCGCAGGCCAGCTCCCTGGCGGTCACGGGGCTGCACTCCTCGGTATGGGTGTGGCCCGCGCTCTCCTCCAGGCCGCAGGTCAGGGTGCGGACTTCGGCGGAATAACACTCATCGGTGTGAGTGTGGTCCTCGCCTTCCTCCAGCTCACAGACCAGCGTCCTGCCTTCGCCGCATTCCGCGGTGTGTCTATGGCCTTCGTTCTCCTCCAGCCCGCAGATGACGGCGGGCTCGCCATAGCACTCCGCGCTGTGATGATGCTCTGTCTTCCCGCATACGGGGACGGTGCCTCCTGCTTCCGCCTCTGCGGCGAAAGCAGAAACACCTAACATGTTCAAGGAAAGACAGACCACCAGTACACAAGCCAGCAGCTTTCTTACTCGTTTCCTCATGGTAGGTTTCTCCTTTTCGGGTCTACTCCATTAAAAAAGTAGTTGCGTTTTTCATGCTTTGTGTCCTTATCCTTCGGTGCCGCTGCCGCTTCTGCTGCGGCGGACGGAACGGTTTTGCAGGTACTTGTTTTACTTGTTGCTTGAAAGATGAGGGCGTTCCACCGTGAAAAGACTTTTCCGCTCAGGGCTGCCGTATGGCCGCGGGTCCGGCCATGCGCGCCCGGGACTCGGGTTTGGCATTTTCACGATGGGCGGGGGCGCGGTCAAAGTTGAAGGGAAATACCGCGCCTGTATGGATAGGAAAAGTGCGGGGGGTAGGCGCCCGTCACAGACTCCGCGCAAAGGCGGCGGTCAGGGATGGGCCCGTTGGCGCCGGAGTCCCCGGTCATGCCGCGCTGCTTTGTTCTTGCAGCGGGCCGTTCCATGTGGGGCGCCGTGCCCGGCGGATGTTGGCGTCCATGGACATGGGGGCTCCTTCAGGTGTGTCGGTTCTGGTCATATGCAGCAGGGCTCGTTCTCGATACGGTGGATGCAGGCAGGTTTGAAGTGTCCGGGGCGCCCGCTGTCCCTTTTTGCCCATGGGCCTGTTTCCCGCAGGGTTCATCCGCACAATAAATTACGTACAATTTTATTGAGCACATTAGACTGCGTGTCACAGAGTAAAGCCCTGTCATATCCGGTCGAACAAAGACGGCGCATACGATGAGAACGATACACCGTTACCGTGCGAAAATCGGGTATCGCGACGCGTTGGCAGCGATGATAAAGTTCTTTTTGGTACTTTTTCTTTCAAGAAAAAGTACCAGACGCGCCCTGCGACCGGCCGGACGGCGGGATAAAAGGGGCTGGAGCGCTGGGATAGTAGAAGAGTCTGGCGGCCGGAGAGGTGGAGAGCCATCCATTGCCGGGCAGCAGGAAACCGCCCTCTCCCCCGGAAGCAATCGCACCGGAAAAGGGCGTATCGTCTGTTCGGGCCTCCCATGTCAGAAGAGTAGAAGAAAATAAACGAGTAACGGGCAAAAAGTGTCCTGTCGCTCGCCTGTCTTGCGCGGGGCTTTGTCTTGCTTCAGCCGCTCCGCGCTTCTCTTCCTCCGTTGGGTGATGAGCCTCCTTCTGTCGCCGGTTTGATGCTTCTTCTGGAAAGAAAAAGGATCAAAAAGAGCCTTAACCTCGCCGCTAGAATACTGCGATTTCCATGTTCCCACACGGTAACGGTATAGGATCCGCATTGAAAACAGGATAAAACCGCTGTGGGGAAACATGCGCCGGTATCATAGGGACCGTCTCAGGAGACCGCCATCGGTGCTCCCGGGTAGTGACCCAAGCTCCGGCCGCTGCGCCAACCTTCTCCATCCTGCCGGGAATCACCCGGACCGTTTCCTCCGCTCTGCTGCATATTGCACTGCCCGTTTCCTCTGCCCTGCCGGGAGTTTCTGCCCCGCTGGCCGTCACCGCCGGAAAACAAGACCGGCGCTAGGATCAGCGGGATGGAGAGGCTGCGCAGTGCGTTCTTTTGTCGCTTCCTTTCCATGCATCCCTCCTTTTTCGAGCCTTATTTTATTAAACCGGCAATGAAATATTGCCAATTTAATAATAGATTGAAAGGCCGTTTTGCTCGCCGCTACGCGGCAACCGCAAAACATGGCCAATATTACTCCGTCGATTATTTCATTGGCGGAGTAATATAAAGAAGATCTCTCTTTCGCGCCCGAATGCGGCGTTTCCGGGAGGCTGCATAGCAACTTCCTTTTCTGCCGCCCTCTGTAGAAGGGCCTGCTTGAAAACCGTTTCCATGCGGGAACGACGTCTGCCGTCAGAGACGCTTTCCTTCCCCGGCAACCGGGTCCCTCATGATGAGACGGCGAAAAGCCAGATTCGCCGCCACCGGCGATCAAGGGGAATCTCCTTCTTTAATTTATAACGGAGATACCCTACCATGGCGGCTGTATTTTTGTCAAGTTCGCCGGAAAGAATGAGCGAGATTGTGCCACAGAAAGGCAAGATACTGCCAGCAAAGTCCATATCTTACCATTTTTTAATGGGCATCAGCATACCGATTTTACTTGCTTTTGAGGTAAAATTTGGAATTTTTAGTAAAAAATGTTGCGAAATTTGAAATTAGATATTCTCATGGATTTCCAATAAATGGAAAAACAAGAACAGACGAAGGACGAAAATACCGGGCAGAAGAGTTCAGGAGGAACGGCGAGGGGGACCGTGATGCGGGAAAGCCGGGGATGCCGGCGGCCGGACCTTGGCCAGGAACAGAAGTGCCCGCGGAACAGGAGGGCTCCCCCTCCCGGCGTTTTCGGGCAGCATCAGCAAGATAACCGTTTCCACTTTACCGCTGGTGGGCATGAAAAAATCTCCAAATAGAATGCACAATTTAGCCATGCATTATTATCTGTTTTGCACAAAATTTCCATGCAACGAAAAATTTGTCTTGCCAAGTAGCCCGTGAAGTCCTATAATAAGCTTGTATGCGTTGGAAACGTTTCCAACGCAGCAATAAAAAATGATTTGGGAGGAACGATGTATGAAACGGAAATGGACAGCGCTTGCTCTGGTCGCTGTGATGCTCCTGGGCCTGCTCGCCGGCTGCGGCGGCGGCAACTCCGGCGGCAGCAGCGGGAATGCCGGCGGCAGCAATAGCAGCAACGCCGGCGGCAATACCGGCAGCAACGACGCCAGCGAGCCCGCCGGCAACAACGGCGGCGACACCCAGCAGGAGAGCAGCGGCGAGGCCGCCAAGGGCTCTGTCTACTGGCTGAACTTCAAGCCCGAGGCCGACGAGCTCCTGCAGGAGGTCGCCAAGATGTATACGGATGAGACCGGCGTGCCCGTGAAGGTCACCACCGCCGCCTCCGGTACATATGAGTCCACCCTCACCTCTGAGATGGACAAGTCCGCGCCCCCCACGCTGTTCGTCATCGGCAACGCCCCCGCTGTCAAGACCTGGGCCGACTACGCCCTGGATCTGACCGGGACGCCCATCGCCAATGAGCTGAACACCGACGCCTACAACCTGTACGACGAGAGCGGCAAGCTGGTGTCCATCGGCTACTGCTACGAGTGCTACGGCATCATCGTCAACGTGGACCTGCTGGAGACCGCCGGCTACAAGGTGGAGGACATCAAGAACTTCGACGCGCTGAAGACCGCCGCCGAGGACATCCACGCCCGGGCCGCCGAGCTGGGCTTCGACGCCTTCACCTCCAACGACATGGACGACAGCTCCTCCTGGCGCTACACTGGCCACATGGCCAACCTGGAGTATTACTATGAGGAGCAGGATGCCGGGACCACCTGGACCGCCACCCCCGACACCCTCACCGGCGCCTACATGGACAACTTCAAGGCCCTCTATGACCTGTGCGTGGAGAACTCCACCGTGGCCCGCACCGAGCTGGCCACCGGCGGCCACGACGCCGAGGCCGAGTTCAAGGACGGCAAGGCCGTGTTCTTCGTCCAGGGCTCCTGGGAGTACGGCGCTGTGTCCGAGAGCGTGCCCAACTGCACCATGATCCCCTACTACTGCGGCGTGGACGGCGAGGAGAAGGCCGGCCTGAACTGCGGCACCGAGAACTGCTGGGCCATCAACGCCATGGCCTCCGAGGACGACCAGAAGGCCACCATGGACTTCATGGTGTGGATGGTCACCGATCCCGAGGCCTCTGAGATGCTGACCAACGGCGTGGGCGGCTTCGGTGTCATGCCCTACAAGAGCGCCGCCACCTCCACCAACGGCTTCCTGGCCGCCGCCAACGACTATGCCGCCGACGGCTGCTACGTCATGGACTGGGCCACCAACTACCAGCCCAACGTCAATGACTACCGCGCCGCTCTGGTGTCCGCGCTGAACCAGTACAACGCCGATCCCACCGACGCCAACTGGGAGGCGGTCCGCACCGCTTTCGTGGACGGCTGGGCCACCCAGGCCGCCGCCGCCAAGGGCTAATACTTTTTCTTGAAAGAAAAAGTATCAAAAAGAACTTTACTACCGCTACCAAAATGTTGCGCTGCCTACATTGCCCGCACGGTAACGGTGTATGGTTCTAATTGTGGAATCGCATAATTTAACAGAAATGGGGCGGGCGGTATCGCCCGCCCCATTTTGTTATCGGAAAGGAGCTGAGAGATTTGAAAAAGAAGAAACCCTCCAGCGGCGGCGGGCTGCGCCGTCCCATCCAGAAGTGGGGCTGGCTGTTCCTGGGGCCCATCACCGCCGCTTTCGCCCTGGGGTTCGTCTGGCCCTTCCTCCAGGGCATCTACCTGTCCCTGTGTAAGTTCCGGCTCATCAAGGACGCCCAGTTCATCGGCTTCGGCAACTACCTCTCCGCGTTCCAGGACGCCAGCTTCATGCACTCCTTCTGGTACACCGCCGTCTTCGCCATCGTGAGCCTGGTGCTCATCAACGTGCTGGCCTTCACGGTGGCCTACTTCCTGACCCAGGGCATCCGGGGCAGCAACCTGTACCGAACCGTGTTCTTCATGCCCAACCTCATCGGCGGCATCGTTCTGGGCTACATCTGGTCCATGATCTTCGACGGCATCCTGTCCCGGTACAGCACCTCTATTCTCCTGGAGACCAAGTACGGCTTCTGGGGCCTCATCATCCTGATGTGCTGGCAGCAGATCGGCTACATGATGATCATTTACATCGCGGGGCTCCAGGCGGTGCCGGAGGAGATGCTGGAGGCCGCCAGGATCGACGGGGCCAGCAAGTCCCAGACCCTTTTCAAGGTCACCATCCCCAACGTGATGCCCTCCATCACCATCTGCACCTTCCTGTCCCTGACCAACGGCTTCAAGCTCTTTGACCAGAACCTGGCCCTCACCGCCGGGCAGCCCTTCGTCATCCAGCCCGACGGCTCCAGCATCAAGACCACCGAGATGCTGGCCCTGAACATCTACAACACCTTTTACGGACAGAACACCGCCTCCAAGGGCGTGGCCCAGGCCAAGGCGGTCATCTTCTTTGTCCTGGTGGCCGGACTGGGCCTGGCCCAGCTGGCCTTCACCCGCAAGAGGGAGGTGCAGCAGTAGTGAAAGAGAAAAACGGACTGGCCGCGGAGCGGCGGACCAAGACCATCCTGTCCGTGGTGCTGGGCGTCATCTGCGTCATCTATGTGCTGCCGGTGCTGACGGTGGTCATCAACTCCTTCAAGCTGAACACCTTCGTCAAGACCGACACCTTCTCCCTGCCCACCGGCGAGATGTGGGCCGGGTTCTCCAACTTCATCAAGGGCATGACCTTCGGCAACTACCCCTTCTGGAAGTCGGTGTTCTACAGCACCTTCATCACCATCGTGTCCACGGCGCTGATCCTGCTCTTCACCTCCATGGCCGCCTGGTACATCGCCCGGGTGGACTCCAAGATCTGCCGGGCCATCTACTACCTGTGCGTCTTCTCCATGGTGGTGCCTTTCCAGATGGTCATGTACACCCTCTCCAAGACGGCGGACTCCATCGGCTCCGGCTCCACCATCGGGAATCTGGCCGGAAAGCTGGGGCTCTCCGTGTCGGGTCCCCTGGCGGATTTCGCCCTGCTGCCGCTGAACACCCCCTACGGCATCCCCATCGTGTACCTGGGCTTCGGCGCGGGACTGGCCATCTTCATGTTCGTGGGCTTCGTCAAATCCATCCCCCTGGAGATCGAGGAGGCAGCGGCCATCGACGGCTGCGGCCCCATCCGGACCTACTTCTCCGTGGTGTTCCCCATGCTGCGGCCCACCATGATCTCCGTGGGCATCCTGGAGATCATGTGGGTGTGGAACGACTACCTGCTGCCCTACCTGGTGCTGGACATCAACAAGTACCGCACCATCCCCATCCACATCCAGTATCTGAAGGGCAGCTACGGCACGGTGGACCTGGGCGCCACCATGGCCCTGATCCTGCTGAGCATCATCCCGGTGATCATCTTCTATCTGTGCTGCCAGAAGTACATCATCAAGGGCGTGGCCGCCGGAGCGGTGAAGGGGTGATACATTCAGCAGAGCTGTTTTGTTTCCTTTTTGCCCCACTTTTTCAAATCAGTACGTGACAAGTGCGGCAAAACATGATATGGTAAGAAAGCCTCTCAACGGGGCGGAACGAGAGAAAGGGGCGGTCCCATGACCATCAAGGATGTGGCGCAGCGATCAGGATATGCGGTGGGCACGGTGTCGCGGGTGCTCAACGGCCACTCCGGCGTCAGCGAGGCGGCCCGGGAGAAGATCCTGGCGGTGGTGGAGGAGCTGAACTTCCGGCCCAACAGCGCCGCCCAGGTGCTGAAGCAGCGGGAGAGCAGCAGCTTCGCCATCATCGTCAAGGGGACCCGGAACCTGCTCTTTGCCGGTATCGTGGAGGAGATGCAGCGCCTCATCAAGGACGCCGGCCGGTCCGTCTCAGTGTACTATCTCGACGAGGACAGCGACGAGGTGGCGGCAGCGGTCCAGGTCTGCCGGGAGCGGAAGCCCCTGGGGCTGCTGTTCCTGGGCGGCGACCGGGGCAACTTCCTCCGGGGTTTCCGGGAGGTGACCTGTCCCAGTGTGCTGGTGACCAGCCGGGCGGACACCCTGGGCTTCCCCAACCTCTCCAGCGTGTCCACCGACGACGTGGAGGGCGCCGCCCGGTCCATGGGCCACCTGCTGGACGCGGGGCACCGCCGCATCGGCATCATCGGCGGCGACAGCTGCGTGCTCTCCCCCGTCAAGGAGTGCAACATCAGCCAGATGCGGCTGATGGGCTGCCGCCGGGCCTGGGTCCAGCGGGGGCTGGAGCTGGACGCGGAGCGGTGGGTGGCGGTGTCCCGCTACTCCCTGGAGGGGGGCTATGAGGCGGCCGGGGAGCTGCTGGACCGCTGCCCCGGGATGACCGCCATCCTGGCCATGTCCGACGTCATGGCCATCGGCGCCCTCCGCGCCATCCACGACCGGGGGCTGCGGGTGCCGGAGGACGTGTCCCTGGTGGGCTACGACGGCATCGAGCAGTCCGCCTACTGCGTCCCCCGCCTCACCACCATCCGGCAGAACGCGGAACGCCTGGCCCGGCGGGGGGTGGACATCCTGCTCCATCAGGCCAACGGCGGCGAGGCCGTCCACGAGATCGTCCCCTTTGAGCTGGTGTACGGCGACAGTGTGCGGTCGATCCGGGAGGCGGACCCGGCGCGGGACGAGGAGGACCCGTTTTCCTGAAAGCAAGGGGATCCATAAGAGCTCTGCCGCCGCTGGCAGGGCGCGGCGATACAGGCATGTTCCCAACATGGATTACAAATGGAAGAATAGTGCGGGAGCGCGGAAAGAGGTCACCGGACAATCTGTTCGGTGACCTCTTTGCGTATCAAAAACGGACGTTGGACTTTTTGGGCAGTCCGAAAGCCGGGCAGGGGGACCTGCCCGGCTTTTTGATACGGTCTTTTCATGAGAGCGGTCCGTCGCTGCCGTGGAGGGATATCCTGGGCTGTGGGAAATACCGGGGGAAATCGTTTGGACGGGACGGCGGCGGGATGTGGTACAGTAGGCACATCAAGGGCGGCGGCACAGCGCCGGGCCCAGTCAGGAGGAAAAAGAAATGGAGTACTTGTTCATTTGGGTGATCGTAGGTCTGGGAGTCGGAGCGGTGGCCGGGATCGTGGCCCGGGCGGTGTGCCGCAGCCGCAGAATGTACCAATTGGGAGAGCGGGCGTTTTGGGTTTCCCTGGTCTGTGGGCCTCTGGGCTTCTCAGCCGTCACGGCGCTGGTGTTCAGCATCGTCGCCTTTACCCGCGACCGGGACGTGGGGTTCACCCCCGCTGTGGGGTATGTCAGCTGCGCGGCACCTGTGTACAGAAGTGTGCCGACCGTCGGAGTGAGCCCCGCGGGCGGTGTGATGCGTATTCAGTGCGTGGCGGGCCCCCTCTGCGGGCAGGTCTATTCCCTGAGCCGGGGGGTTACCACCTTCGGCACTGACCCCCGCAATTCTGTCCACCTGCCGGAGGGCACACCCGGGGTCAGCCGCCGCCACTGCTGCATCCGCTGGCAGAACAGCGCGCCCCACCTGGTGGACCTGAACTCCAGCTATGGGACCTATACCAACGGCGGCGTCCGGATCCCGCCCCAATATCCCACCGAGCTGCAGCCCGGCAGCACCTTCTATCTTGGCAGCGTCAACTGCCTCTTCCGGCTGACGATGGACTGATGCGATTCTTCGATTAGAAGAAGGCATCGCTGCCCGCGGGCCGGCTTAGGGCTGGCAGCAGTTTCCGCCACAGGCGGCCTGATACTATGCTCCCATTAGAAGTATGCTACGTTACCGTGTGGGAAATGCAGGTATCGTAGCGCTTCGAGAGCGATAGTAAAGTTCTTTTTGATACTTTTTCTTTCAAGAAAAAGTATGATTCAGCGCTGACAGAACGAAAAACAACGATACAAGGAGGAACAAACCATGGAGATCAACACGACAATGGCCATCTGCCCTAAGGGACACTCTTACGACACTGCCAAGTATAAGGCGTGTCCCATCTGCGGCGCACGGGCCGCCGGCAGAGCATCCACCATCCCCACGGGGGGCTTCACCGCTACCGAGCCTGTGGGAGGCGCCGGCGGCTTCACCGCTACCGAGCCCGTGGGAGGCGCCGGAGGCTTCGGCGCCACCGAGCCCGTGCAGAACGCCGCTTTCGGCCGCACCGAGCCGGTGAGCCACTCCGCCGCGGGCGGGGCCTACCGCGGGGCCGGCAGTACGATCCCGGCGCAGGAGCCGGACCGCTTCGTGAATACCATGAGCGCCGGTTCTATCTCCGGCGGCATGGGCGGAACAGAGCGCATTGACCCGGTGGTGGGCTGGCTGGTGTGCATCGAGGGCCCCTGCCGTGGGCAGGACTTCCGGCTCCATGGCGGCTACAACTACATCGGCCGGTCGGTTGGCGACGTCTGCATCAGCGGGGATCTTCAGATCTCCAATGAGAGGCACGCTGTGGTGGCCTACTACGGCAAGAACCGCACCTTCTATGTCGGCCCCGCCGACGGCAAAAACATCATCGAGGTCAACGACGCGCCCGTCATCAACGCCACCAGCCTCCAGAGCTACGACGTGATCACCCTGGGCTCCACGCAGCTGCTGTTCGTCCCGCTGTGCTGCGAGAAGTTCGGCTGGCCCACGGAGGGGGCCGCCAATGTGTGAGCGGGAGCTGCTGCGGATCTTATACAGTGGGCAGGAGAACCAGACCGGCCTGGAAGACCTGGAGGGTCAGGAGGATCAGGTAGGCCCGGAGAGCCAGATGCATCAGGATGGCCTGAATGGTCAGGAAGGCCAGGAAGGCCAAGATGGTCAGGAAGGTCAGGAAGGCCAGGAAGGCCAGGAAGGCCAGGAAGGTCAGGAAGGCCAGGAAGGCCAGGAAAGCCAGCAAGGGCTGGGGAAGCCGGGGAGCCAGGCGCTCGAAAACGTCATATGCGAGAAGTGCAATGACTGCGAAGCGTGCAGGGAATGCGCCGTCTGCCAGGAGGGCCAGTGCTGCACCGGCAGTGCGGAGGGCCACACCTGCCAGGGCTGTCCCGGCTGCGTGGTGAACGCCGTGCACTGGTGGGACGATCCGATGGCGCTGGGTGCGGCGGGGATCGTCATCGCGCTGGCGGCGGTCCTGGTGGGCATCCTGGTGGGCCGGATCCTCGGCCGCCAGCAGAAGCCGGAGGACAAGCACAGGACGGGCCTGGAGGAAGTCTTTGACGAGCTGCCGGAGCCCCCCGCCGTCACGGTGGAAAAGCTCCACCGGCAGGGCGCGCGGAAGAGCCAACAGGACTCCTTTGCCGTGTCACCCCTGGAGTTTGCGGCCCAGCGGGGCCTGCTGGCGGTGGTGGCCGACGGCATGGGCGGCCTCTCCGCCGGGGACAAGGTGAGCCAGGCGGCGGTGACCGCGGCGCTCAACGGCTTCTTCGCCGCCGAGGGGACGCCCCGGGAGGTCCTGCTGGAGCTCCTGAGTCAGGCCAAGGCGGCGGTGGGCCAGGTCCTGGGACCCGGCGGACTGCGCACCGGCGGAACCACCATCGTCATGGGCCTGCTGAAGGACGGCGCGTTCCACTACCTCTCCGTAGGGGACAGCCGGATCTGCCTGTACCGCGACGGCGCGCTTTACCAGCTCAACCGGGAGCACAGCTTCTCCAACGAGCTGGCGGTGCAGGCGGTGAACGGAGTCCTCACCATCCGGGAGGCCCTGGGCCACCCCAGGGGCAGCAGCCTCACCAGCTATCTGGGCATGGGGGAGCTGCGGTACGTCGACCTGCCGGCCCAGCCTGTGGCGGTCCGGCCCGGCGACCAGTTCATACTCATGTGCGACGGTGTGTACAACGCCCTCAGCGACCAAGAGATTGCGGCGGCCCTGGAGGCACCGGACGCGGCGGCGGCCCTGGGCAGCGCCATCCAGGCCAAGGGCTATGCCAACCAGGACAACTATACCGCCGTTATCCTCAAGTGCTGACGGCGATGGCAAGGAGGTTCCCATATGATCCAAATCGCGACCTACAGTGACATCGGAGGCCGCCTCCGCAATGAGGACACGGTCCGCTGTGTCCAGCGGGGCCGGGACCGGCTGTGCCTCATCGTGGCGGACGGCCTGGGCGGACACGGCGGCGGCGAGCGGGCCTCCTCGGAGGCGGCGGACACCATCTGCGGCCTCTGGCGGGGCGGGGCGGACCGGGCGGAGCTGACGGAGCTGATCCAGGCCGCTGACCGGCGGGTCCGGTCCCTCCAGACCCCCATGTGCGCCATGAAGACCACCGCGGTGGTGCTGGCCCTGGAGCCCGGGCGGGCCGTATGGGCCCACGCCGGGGACTCCCGGCTGTACCACTTCCAGGACGGGACGCTGGACTTCCAGACCCGGGACCACAGCGCGGCCCAGATCGGCGTGATGCTGGGGCAGATCGAGCGGGATCAGATCCGGCACCATCCGGACCGGAACCGGGTGCTGCGGGCCCTGGGACAGGACACGGAGCTGATGGTGGAAACCGCCCAGCGGGACCTGTCCCCGGGGCGCCACGCCTTTCTCCTCTGCTCCGACGGCTTCTGGGAGTACGTGCTGGAGGACGAGATGGCCGCGGACCTGCGGGCCGCGGCGGACCCGGAGGACTGGCTGGCGCGGATGCGCCAGCGGCTGGCGGAGCGGGTCCCCGCCGACAACGACAACAATACAGCCGCCGCCGTGTGGGTGGACGGTCAGGCATGAACATGTTATAATGAGGAGGAATAGAGAGATGAAACGCAGAGCATACGCTTTTCTGATGGCCTTGGTGATGATGGCGGCCCTGTTGGCCGGGTGCGGAACCGGCAGCGGCAGCGACGCGGTCAACGCGGCCCGAAACGGCGTGGTCCGTATCGTCGCGCTGGGACCGGATGGCTCGCTTAGCCTGGGCTCCGGATTCGGCGTGGGAAAGGCCGGGGAGACCACCGACATTTTTATTACCAATCACCATGTGGTCAACACCTATTTGTATGTCGAAAACGACCGCCGGGTCGACCTCCCCGCCGTCAACGTCTGGATCCTGAAAAACAGCAGCGCCTATAACCCGGGCACCGGCCTGGACACCAGCCAGTGCATCCCCTGCGAGGTGATCTACAACCAGGAGGGCGGCTATCCCGACTTTGCGGTGCTTCGGGCCGCGGAGCCTGTGGAGGGCCGTGTGGCCCTCCCCCTGCAGGCCAAGGAGGATAGCCTGAAAGAGGGCGACCCGGTGTATGTGCTGGGATATCCCGGGACCTCCGACAGATACGAAAAGGGAGAGTATGGCGAAAAGCTGCTGGCCAACGTGGAGGATGTGACCATCACCGCCGGCGTGGTATCCCGCTTCACCACCTCCGGCCTCTTCGGTGACACCCGCCTCATCCAGCATGACGCCACCATCAACCATGGCAACTCCGGCGGCCCTCTGCTCAACTCCAAGGGCGCCGTGGTGGGGATCAACACCTATGGCCTCGGCATGGATCCCATCAGCTTGGATGACAACACCTATGCGTCCGTGCGGATCAAATATGTGGAGGATACGCTGGACGACCTGGATATCCACTGGGATTCCGACGCCGGCCCCAACTGGGTGGTGATCGCGCTGGCCGCCCTGGCGGTCATCCTGGTTGCCGTGATCATTGTCATCGTCTGGAAGAGCAAGAAGCGCCCCGTGGAGCCGCCTGTGCAGGAGCCTGTGCGGGAGGAGTACCGCATCCAGGGTGTGGCCGGCGCCTTTGCGGGCCGCCGCTTCGCCATCAACGAGGGCGTCCCCGTGCGCATCGGCACCGACCCCACCGCCAACGACCTGGTCTTCCCCGACAGGACCCCCGGCGTCAGCCGCCGCCACTGCGTCCTGGCGCTCCAGGGAGGAAAGCTGTACCTGAAGGATGTGGGCTCCTCCTACGGCACCACCGTGGACGGGCAGCCCCTGGTGAAGGACCAGCCGGTCCAGCTCACCAAGGGCAGCCGCATCTGCCTGGGGTCGGAGCAGCAGTCCTTTGTGATCACCGGGAAGGGAGGCGTCTAAGGCATGGAGTTCTGTCCGCGCTGCCTGCGCCCCATGACGGGACAGACCTGCCAATACTGCGGCACCTCTAACGACGCGTCCAACCTCCCCGGCCAGCTCCCCGTAGGCACTGTCCTGGAGGGCAGCGCAGGCACCTATCAGCTGGGACTGGTCCTGGGGCAGGGCGGCTTCGGCATCACCTACATCGCCATGGACCTGCGCTCCGGGACCAGGGTGGCGGTGAAGGAGTATTTTCCCGTCCAGTGCGGCTGGGCCTCCCGGGGCGCCGACGGCGTCACCGTGACACCCCGCGCCGGCATGGACGTGGCCTATAACAACGGCCGCATCAGCTTCCTCAAGGAGGCCCAGGTGCTGGCGTCCATGACCGACAGCCACCCGGCGGTGGTGCGGGGCCTGGACTACGTGGAGAGAAACGACACCGCCTACCTGGTGATGGAGTACCTGGACGGCATCCCCCTCTATAAAGTGGTACGGGAGAAGGGCGCCCTGTCCCCTCAGGAGCTGCTGCCCAAGATCGACCGGCTCATGGACGGCATCATCTGGATCCACCAGCGCGGCATCATCCACCGGGATATCTGCCCGGACAACATCATGTGGATGCCTGACGGCACCCTGAAGCTGGTGGACTTCGGCGCCGCCCGCGTGGCAGACGGCGCCGGCCGGCTGACCGTCCTGTACAAGCCCGGCTTTGCGCCCATGGAGCAGCGGAGCTCCAGCGCGGAGACGGCGGAGCAGCAGAGCTTCTATACCGATGTGTACGCCCTGGGCGCCACCATCTGGTACGGCCTCAACGGCCGGGAGCCCATAGACGCCAACGACCGGCTGTTCGCCATGAACGAGGTGGACCCCTACGGCCGTACCGATATCAAACGGCCGGACCCCCTCCAGCCCCCCGCCGTCCTCAATCCCCGGCAGCAGGCGGTGCTGATGAAGGCGCTGTCCATGGCGCCCCACGACCGCTACCAGACCATGGCGGAGTTCCAGGCCGCCCTGCGGGAGGCATCCTCCCGGCTGCCGCCGCCTCCGCCGGGTGCCGCTGCCGCCGGGGAAGGCGGCGGCAGCGGCACCACGCCGCCTCCGCAGAAGCGCACGTCCGGCGGCTGGCTCCGGTCCAACAAGGTCCTGGTGGCGGCTGTGGCGGCGCTGGTGGTCGTGGTCGTGAGCATCATCCTCCTTCTGTCCGGCAGCAGCCGCAGTTACTCCGGCCAGCGATCCGGCGGACTGGCCGCCTCAAACGGCCAGAGCTCCCCGGGCAGCCAGGGCGGCGGAGAGGAGCAGCCGCAGGAACCCGCGGTCCGCAGCGGGACCACGGAGGACGGCTACAGCTATGAGATCGTAGACGAGACCTATGCGGTTCTCACCGGCTACTCCGGCGAGGACCCCATGTACAGCATGCCGGACGAGATCGAGGGCGTGCCTGTCACCCGGATCGCCGCGAACGCCTTCGCCGGCGCGGCGGTGGACGGGATGCTCCTGCTGCCTGAGAAGCTGGAGGCCATCGGGGCCAACGCCTTCCGGGGCTGCCTGACGATGCTGGCTGTAGAGGCCTACAGCGACGTGACCACGGACCCCACCAGCTTCAGCGGCTGCGACCATCTGTGGTGGCTCATGAGCAGCACCGGCGGCGTCTCCGGCTGGAAAGTGCCCGCGGATACCGGCATCTTCTATGTGGGGATGGACACCTGCAGAGGGCCTGTGGTGAAGTTTGAGCACGGCTATAACGACGACTA
Source organism: uncultured Oscillospiraceae bacterium (assembly GCA_947589745.1). Classification (GTDB taxonomy): domain Bacteria; phylum Bacillota; class Clostridia; order Oscillospirales; family Oscillospiraceae; genus Pelethomonas. The sequence goes on along the minus strand of CANQCS010000019.1, from coordinate 20,631 downwards.
TCCGGACGCCGTCTCCCTGGTGTGTGAGACGAAGGACGGAAGCTATGTCCTGTTGGACATCCGGCCGCTGGAAGACGGGGGCATCGATCTCGGCTGGATCGAGCTCGACGGCACCGTCTGGATCGACAGCGGCGCGCTGGACCATCTGGAGGAAGGAATCGCCATCGGGCTGGCGGAGAATATGCTCATTGACTTCGCCGCGTATGACCGCTTCCAGTGGAGCGCCCCGGAGGAGGGCCTTGCCGATGCGTGGCTGTTCACCTGCAGGCTGTCGAACGCCATCAACGCCGCCCGGCCCGCAGAGGCGGCCCGCGTCGCACCGGACTATGATATGCTCCGGGGGGCCTCCCTCATGGCAGGGAGGCTGGAGGAGGACCTCCGCAATGGCGATCTGGGGGACACCTGGGGAGCCGATTTTGAGGAGCTGGGGATCACCGACTGGGGCGGGCTGCTCGACGGATGCTATGGCCAGGAGGATACCCGCGATGAACTGGAGGCCATCGCCACGGAGTATGCAGTAGACCGGCTTGGAAAGCCTGAGAGTGACGAGGACTTCCCGGAATTTCTGGGCAGCTACTACACCAAGCTGGGGGCCGCCTGCGTTCAGGGCAGCGACGGCGATTACTACATGGGCGCCTATTTCGTCGCCCCGCCGGCGGACGGATCGTAAACCTCCCGGACGCATGTGCCCGATACGATCCTCCTATTGGAAGAATCATCCGTTACCGTGCGGAAGACGCAGGGACCGCAGCGCTTCGGCAGCGGAATAAACGTTCCTTTTGATGCTTTTTCTTTCAAGAAAGAGCATGAGAGATGATCTGGAGTAATGCAGATGCAGAATAAGACAAACGAGGAGGTGGCGGTATGGAGTTGAAGACAGAATATTGCCCCTACTGTATGTCCCCGGTAAAGGACGGCAGCCCATGTGGGAGCTGCGGCCTCACCGCCGGCAACTACACCCCCCAGCCCCGGCATCTTCCCCCGGGCACGGTGCTGCGGGAGCGGTACCTGGTGGGGCGGGTCCTGGGAGAGGGTGGCTTCGGCATCACCTACATCGGCCGGGACCTGGTCCTGGACCTGAAGGTGGCGGTGAAGGAGTATTTCCCCGCTGACAGGGCCACCCGGGACAGCGCCGCCGCCCTGAACATCACAAGCTACATGGGCAGCAGCAGCGAGCAGTTCCGCACCGGAAAGGCGCGCTTCCTGCGGGAGGCCCAGACCATGGCCCGCCTGGACCGCCAGCCCAGCATCGTCAGCGTCAAGGATTTCTTTGAGGCCAACAACACCGCCTATATCGTCATGGAGTTCATCGACGGCACCACCTTTAAGGAGCTGGTTGCCCAGCGGGGCGGCAAGATCCCGGCGCAGGAGCTCCTGCAGACCATCGAGCCGCTCTTTGACGCCCTGACCGCCATGCACGAGCTGCAGCTGATCCACCGGGACATCAGCCCGGAGAATCTGATGCTGGAGCGCGGGCAGGTCCGGCTGCTGGACTTCGGGTGCGCCCGGGAGTCCGCCAACGGCGACGCCACCATGACCATCATGCTGCGCCACGGCTACGCGCCGCTGGAGCAGTACCAGAGCTCCAGCGACGGCCAGGGACCCTGGACCGACGTCTATGCCCTCTGCGCCACCATCTACTACTGCATCACCGGCAAACGGCCGCCGCAGGCCATGGACCGGCTGCTGGACGACACGCTGGTGCCGCCCCGTCAGCTGGGGGTGGAGATGACGGAGGAGCAGGAAAAGGCGCTCCTCAAGGGCCTCAGCGTCCATCCCAGGGCCCGCTGGCGCTCCGCGGAGGAGTTCCACACCGCCCTCTATAAGATGGCGCCTGCGCCTAAGGCTAAGCATGAGACGGCTAAGATAGAACCTGCGCCTGGGACGGAGACGGCTAAGACGGAGCCTGCGCCTGAGACGGAGACGACGAAGACGGTGCCTGAGACGGAGACGCAGCTTGTGCCTGCGTCAGAGACAGAGCCGAAGCGGGAGGCGTGGCCGGACCGGATCCTGGCGCTCCTGCGGCGTCCGGCCGTGATGGGCGGCATTGCCGCAGCTCTGGCGGTGGTGCTGGCCGGCGCCGGGCTCATCTGGGGCCTCCGGGCCTTCTCCGGCCGGGAATCGAACAACAGCTCGGACAGCAGCCTGCAGGACGGCGGCCGGCAGGATACGGACCAACAGGGCGATGACCGCCAGGAGGAGAACCGACCGGGCGGCGGCGGGGAGGACGGGAATTCCGCCCCCGCCGGCCGGGTGGAGACGCTCACAAGCGACGGCGGCGCCAGCCAGCTCCAGGCGTGGATGGAGGATGACTCCGTAGGCTCCATCCGGTTCGCCCCGGACTCGGTGGTGGTCCTGGAAGAGGCTGTGGAGATCTCCAAGCCGCTGGAGATCGGCTCCGGCGTTCTGGATATCCAGGCGCCGGTGACGGTGTCCGCGCCTATCCGCCTGCTGGAAGGCGGTGATCTCATCAACAACTGGTCCCTCACCGTTGCCAACGGGGGAAGCCTGGAGGTGGACGGCTACTACAGCGGCGACGGCCTCCTGCGGACCGTGGACGGCGGCCGCGTTACCGCCGGCGACGGTGGCTGGATGTATATTAGCAGCGTGTGGCTGGAGAACGCTGGCGATCTGATGGGCAGCAATGTCGAAATCGTGCAGGCGCAGTATCTGGCCCTGGACGAGGAGACTGTCTTTCAGGACGCGGCCCACGTGAGCAGCATGGAGGAGCTGGATGCGGCCCAGAATGACCGGCGGGTGACCGCCATCGTGGTGGATACCGGCTTTGTCATGGACCGCGGGCTGGAGGTCGGCAAGCCCCTGCTGATCGAGGAGGGGGAAACGCTGTCCTGCCCGCCGGGGCCGGGGAACTCGCTCTTCATGTCCGGCGCTCCGCTGGTCAGCCACGGACGGCTGGAGGGGTCCTTCCAGCTGGACAACAGCGGGACCTTCCTCAACTTCGGCAGCGCCGATATCGATATCTACGCCACGAACAGCTCCTATCTTCTCAATTTTGGGGAGATAGCCCTGCAGCACGGACAGTACATCACCTCTTTCATCAACAATTTCGGTGATATGCGCCTTGCCCCCAGCAGCCCGTATGATTGCGCCCTGGAGCTGTTCGGCGGTCTATTCTCCAACTTCGGCACCCTCACCGTATCGTCCGGCGGCCTCCTGCAGCTGTCGATGGAGCACGATATGAGGACCTATGGCCGGGTGGTGGTGGAGGACGGCGCGTGGCTGGATAACTACTCCATCCTCTGCGTGCGCCATGCCGGGTGCGTGGAGGTGTCCGGCGAGGTCCGCATCGAGGGCGGCGTGGAGCTTTCCAGGCTGTCCGCGCTGGAGATGACCGGCGGCACGATAGAGGGCCCCGGCATTATCTTCACCTGGGACGACGTCGGGCAGCTGACAGATTACCCGGATGTCAAATGCGCGGTGGCAGGCGGATGGTATACGGCGCCGCCCAGCGCCTATGGCGCGGACGAGGCCTCGCTCCGGGAAGCAGTCAAAACGGACCAGGTCGTTGCCGTTACCGGCGATGTGGCGGTCCAGGGGGACCTGGACGTGGCCGGGGTCCTTCAGATCGACAGCGGCAGCCGCCTGGTGGTGGAGGGTACGCTGAACGCCCGCGCCGTGATGCTGAACGGCGGTGAGCTGACGGTGGGCGGCCTCTCCATCAGAGAGCAGGGCCACCTGGAGCTCTCCGGCGGCAGCATCCTCCGGCTGCAGGGCGGAAACCTGGATGTATACTTCGCCGGGATGCTGTCCATGGGGGCGGAGATCGACATGGGCGGCGGTGAGATCCGCATGAATAACGGACTTGTCCTCAACGCCGGTACCACCTATGGCTGCGGCGGCGTCTATGTCACCGGTCCCCACAGCATCTTCATGAACCTGGAGGAGTTCCAGTTGAACGAGGGCGCGCTGCTGCATGTGAACGAAGGGTGCTTCTTCAGCCGCCGGACCCTCGGCATTTCCGGCGGCGTGGAGGTGGATGAGGCCGGCTATCTGGGCCTGAGCGGCGCCAATATCCAGGGCGGCACCCTCACCAACCGCGGCCACATCAAAATCCCAAGTGCCAGTGCGAACCTGTCCTGCGAGAGTGTGCTCAATGAGGGCGGTATAGAACTGGTCGGTTCGGCGTGGCAGAATATCGATCTGAACTGCGACGTGACCAACCGGGGCCACCTGATCCTGACCGACGCGGTCAACATCAACGGCACCCTTCTCAATGAGGGGGAGCTGGAGCTGTGGTACGGCATAGTGGAGATCAGCGGCCATGTGGAGAACCGGGGAGAGGCGTATATCAGAAATGATTTTTACGATTCGCCCGACGCCGGCTACAGAGGAAGCTGGAGCGGCCCCGAGATGGAACGCCGCAAACCGGAATGATACTTTTTCTTGAAAGAAAAAGTATCAAAAAGGACTTTAACACTCCTCGCAAAGCGTTGCGGTACCTGCATTTCCTGCACGGCAACGCGATATGGTTCTAATGGAAGAACAGTATGACGCTTTGCTCGAATCACGCCAATAGAAAGACAGGGCCCGCGCCATCCGGCGCGGGCCCTGTCTTTCTAATTGTATATCTTTTCGATAACCTGTTCCATGCGCTCGCTCATGGACTCCTCGTCGGCGGTCAGGGCGTACAGCACCAGCCAGTCCGTGGGGTCCCGGGGGTCCAGGGTGGGCATCCCGCAGTCTGTCAGGATGGCGTTGAGGGTCCACCAGTGGTCCTCCAGCCGCTCCTCGGTGCTGATATACTCCTCGTCGGACTCGTGGTAGGCCCCGTCCACCACATTCTCTGTCACCACGTACAGCAGGAGCAGCAGCTTTCGCGGCACGTCCTCCCGGCGGCTGCGGATGTTTTTCAGGGCGGTGGTGTTGGGCCAGTTGTGCTTCAGCAGCTTCTGTATGGCGGTGTAGCCGGAGCGGTCCCGGCTGGAGGGCATCCGCAGGGAGAAATAGTTCTCCATCACCGCGTCCAGGGACCAGTCCGGCTCCTGGACGCCGTCCCAACTGGGCGTGGGACGGACCAGCTGATCCAGATATTTGGTGAAGTAGGTGTAGGCCCGCAGGTGCAGAGCGCCCAGCCGTGGCAGATTGAGGATATAGCAGGCGCGCAGCTCCTCCTGGTCCCGTACCCGCCGGAAGATGGCCTGTATCTCCCGGGTCAGGTTGTCGCCGGGGAACGCCTGGGATTCAAAGGACTGGGGCATCGGCGGCAGGGACAGGTAGAACTGGCGGGCCTCCTCATAGGTGCCCCGGTTGCGGAGGAACCAGGCGTAGATCACATCCCGGCCGTCCCGGTAGTGGATGCCATAGTCGGTGCAGAGGCCCAGCAGGTGGTTGGCGTGGCTCTCGGACAGGCCGAGGGCAAACGCGATGCGAAAGATATCCTCCCGCTTGGTGGGCCGGTTCTGGCCCTTCAGCCAGTTTCGGACCTTCTTGCCCGCGCTTTTTGGGTCCGTATCGCCGCCGGCCTGGAACGCCTCTATCAGACGGGCCTGGATGTCCGGCAGGGGATACATCTCCGTCAGCGTGTCCTGAAAGCCCCGGAGAACGATCTTGCCCTCCTTCAGGTATTCCGCCGCCATTGCGGGGGTCATCCGCCCGGAACGGATCTTGTCATACTCATTGGCCGAATGCGTGGTCAGTTCGATCTCCAAAGCAAACGCCTCCAACTTCTTACCGGACAGGGACAGTTGCCTGTATTTTAGGATAACATGAGTGTATGTATTTGTCAAACGGCAGCTCGACTTTTTCCAGCATTTTTTGCCGGGAGGGCATTCAGGGACGGCGGGAACGGTGCTCCGCGCGGGGAACCGACCGGGTACGCGGGACCGGGGCCGTCCGGCAGACGGGGAAGAAGAGCTTCAGGGGCGCCGCTCTATGATACCGGTGTGACGGCCGCGTACAGAAAACTGCCTCCCCGAAGCAGATGCTCCGGGGAGGCAGTTTTTATGCTTCAATGAGAATCATGTATCGTTACCGTGCGGGAAACTTGAGGATTGCAGCGCGTGGGTAGCGAGGTTAAAGTTCTTTTTGATTCTTTTTCTTTCAAGAAAAAGAATTACAGCACCTTGGAGAGGAACTCCTTTGTGCGCTCCTCTTTGGGGTTGGAGAAAAAGGCGTGGGGCTCGTTCTGCTCCAGGATGTGGCCGCCGTCCATGAAGAGGACGCGGGAGCCGACTTCACGGGCGAAGCCCATCTCGTGGGTGACCACCACCATGGTCATGCCCTCGTTGGCCAGTTCCTTCATCACGTCCAGCACCTCGCCCACCATCTCGGGGTCCAGGGCGGAGGTGGGCTCGTCAAAGAGCATCACCTTGGGCCGCATGGCCAGGGCCCGGACGATGGCGATGCGCTGCTTCTGACCGCCGGAGAGCTGGGCGGGGTAGGCGTCGGCTTTGTCGGAGAGGCCCACACGTTTCAGCAGGGCAGTGGCCGTCTCGTCGGCCTCGGCCTGGCCCATCAGCTTGGTCTGGACGGGGGCCAGGGTGATGTTCTTTCGGATGGTCATGTTGGGGAACAGGTTGAAGTGCTGGAACACCATGCCCATCTGCCGGCGGATGGCGTTGATGTCGGCCTTGGGGTCGGTGATCTCCTGGCCCTGGAAGGTGATGGTGCCGCTGGTGGGTTCCTCCAGCAGATTGAGGCAGCGCAGGAAGGTGGACTTGCCGGAGCCGGAAGGGCCGATGACCACCACCTTCTCGCCGGGGTAGATGTGCTCCGTGATGCCGTTGAGGACCACGTGCTTCCCGAAGGACTTCACCAGATTTTTAACGTCGATCACTTTCGCGCAGCCTCCTTTCCAGCTTGCCCTGGAGCCAGCTGAACGCCATGACCATGACCAGGTACATGATGGCGGTGATCACATAGGGGAACATATACTCATAGGTCTTGGAGCCGATGGACCGGGCCGCGTAGACGATCTCCTTGCCGGAGATGACCGAGATCAGGGAGGTGTCCTTGAGCAGCACGATGAACTCGTTGCCCAGGGAGGGGAGGATCGCCTTGAAGGCCTGGGGGATGATGATAAAGCGCATGGTCTGGAGGTAGTTGAGGCCCAGGGAGCGGCCCGCCTCGGTCTGCCCGATGTCCAGGGACATCAGGCCGCCCCGGATGATCTCGGACACATAGGCCCCCGAGTTGATGCCCAGGCCCAAGGCGCCCACCAGGGTGAATTTCCGGCTGGAGGCGAAGATGACGAAGCCCCAGATCATCAGCTGGACCATCATGGGGGTGCCCCGGATGACGGTGACGTAGACCTGGCATATCTTGTTGATAAAGCCCAGCAGGATGTTCCGGTTGCCGGGGCGCTGCTGGTCGTGGGCGGTGCGGATCATGGACACCACCACGCCCAGCACCACGCCGATGATCAGGGCGATGACGGTGACCTCGACGGTGGTGAGCAGGCCCTTGAAATAGTTGGCCCAGCGTCCCTCCGCGAACCAGGCCCGGTAGAACTTCATGAAAAAGTCCTGCCAGAAGGTCAGTTCCGCCTTGGGGATCTGGGACAGGCTCTCATAGAGCGCATCCACATTCATGTACATTCCCCTCTCTTTTCATTGTGTACGGAAGAGGGGCGGCCGGCAAGGCCGCCCCTCTTTGGCAAAATATCAGTCCGCGGTGATGTACTTGTCGAGGATGCTCTGGACGGTGCCGTCGGCGATCATGGCCTCCAGCTCGGTGTTCAGGGCGTTCAGCAGGGCGGTGTTGCCCTCGTTGACGGCCAGGCAGTAGTCCTCGGTGACCCAGTCGCCGTCCAGCAGGTGCAGGCCGGGGTTGGCGTCCACATAGGCCTTGGCGGGGCCGTTGTCGATGATGACCGCGTCGATCTGGCCGTTCAGCAGGGCCTGGACCGCCAGGGCGCCGTTGTCATAGGCGCGCACATGGTCCTCGCCGTAGCCGCCGTTCTCGGGGGTGTCAGCGGCGTAGATCTCGCCGGTGGTGCCCCGCTGGACGCCGATCATCTTGTCGTTGGCCAGGGCGTCCATGTCGGTGATGTCAGAGTCGTCCTTCACAATGACCACCTGCACGCCGGTGGCGTAGCTGGTGGAGAAGTCCATGACCTCGTCCCGGTCCTCCCGGTAGGTCAGGCCGGCCAGCACCATGTCGCTCTTGCCCTGCTGGACTGCCACCAGAGCGGAGTCGAAGTCCATGTCGTCGATGACCAGCTCCAGGCCCAGCTTCTCGGCCAGGGCGGCGGCGATCTCCACGTCGATGCCCTCGAAGCCCTTATAGGCCCCCTCGCCGTCGGCCACCATCTCATAGGGAGGGAAGGCGGCGTTGGTGGACATGATCAGCTTGCCCTCCTCCACGGTGGTGAAGGCGGCGGGCTCACCCGCGGTGTCGCCGGAGTCCCCGGCATCGGCGTTGGTGCTGCCGGTGTTGGTGTTCCCGGTGTTGGCGGAATCCTCGGTGCCGGCATTGGCATTCCCGGACCCGGCGCTGTTGCCGGAGCCGCCGCAGGCGGCCAGGGCCAGGACCATGACCAGCGCCAGCAGCAGCGCGGTCAGCTTCTTCAGTTTTTTCATCTTGATGATCTCCTTATATTGGAAATGGATACGGCGCCTCTGCGCCGAACACAGCATACAGCAACCTTTTGAAAAATGCAAGAAATTTTTCCGAAAAAACCGCGTTTTGTTGGGTTTCACCAGGAACGGGTGAATAAATAATACATTCTTGGTGAAATTGAAGCCGGACCGGCGCGGCGGAGAGGCGTGGACCCGCGCCCGGCCGGGCCGTTTGGTCCCGCAGTGGGAGCTCCGGGATAGCGGGACAGATGCGGGGAGAAGTGTATCCCATTTGAGGACAAACAGGGCTTGCCATAGTTCAGAAGCCATAGTTCAGAACAGGATTTTATTGAAAAGATGCGGACAGTATGATAAGATGGAAAAGAAGCCGGGGGACAGGAGAAAGGGGTGTCCGGCCTTGCCGCGCCGCCCCTTTCCGGTTCCCGGCGCGCCTGCGGAGCCCCGCAGGCAGAATACATTATTTATAATAAGAGGTGATGGTATGACAGGGAAACTGCTGGCTCCGACGCCCCCGATGGGCTGGAACTCCTGGAACACGTTCGCGGAGAACATCCGGGAGGAGGTGATCGCGGAGACCGCGGACGCCATGAAGGAGCAGGGCTTTCTGGAGGCCGGTTATGAATTTGTCGTGATCGACGACGGCTGGAGCCGGAAGGAGCGGGACGCGGAGGACAGGCTGGCGGCTGACCCGGAGAAGTTCCCCCACGGGATCCGGTGGCTGGCGGACTATGTCCACGGGAGAGGGCTCAAGCTGGGCATCTACAGCTGCTGCGGGACCAGGACCTGCGCCGACTATCCGGGCAGCTATGAGCACGAATTTGAGGACGCCCGACAGTTTGCCGAGTGGGGCGTGGATTACCTCAAGTACGACAACTGCTTCCGGCCCCAGTACCACGACGGCCGGAACCTGTACCGCCGGATGGGGCTGGCCCTGGCCAACTCCGGCAGGGACATTGTGTTCTCGGCCTGCCAGTGGGGCACGGACTCCGTGCACCAGTGGATCCGCTCCACGGGGGCGCAGCTGTTCCGCTCCACCGGGGATATCAACGACTCCTGGAACTCCGTCAAGGCCATCGCCCTCTCCCAGATGGACAAGCAGGCCTACTCCGGCCCCGGCTGCCACAACGACATGGACATGCTGGTGGTGGGGATGTACGGAAACGGCGGCAACGACTACATCTCCGCCGGCGGCTGCACCGACGAGGAGTATCAGACCCACTTCTCCCTGTGGGCCATGATGAACTCCCCGCTGATGATGGGCTGCGACGTCCGGAAGCTGTCCGACAGGGCGAAGCGGATACTGCTGAACCGGGACCTGATCGCCATCAACCAGGACGCGGCCTGCCGCTCCCCCTTCCGGGTGAAGTGCGGCTCCAACCGGGAGGACTCGTATGTGCTGGTCAAGTGCCTGGCCAACGGGGACGTGGCCGTGGGACTCTTCAATCTGGGCGACAGTCCGGCGAAGATCGCGGTGGACCTCTGGGACATCGGCCTTCCCGCAAGCGCGGGCTGCGGGCTGGAGCTCTACGACTGCGTGGAGCACCGGGCGCTGGGGACCGTGACGGAGATGTTCTCCTCCGCCGTCCCCGCCCACGCCTCAAAGGTCTACCGCTGCAAAGTGGTCCGCGGCTGACATACTTTTTCTTTCAAGAAAAAGTATCAGGCAACAAAACAGGATGACGGTACCTACAGTTTCACCATGCCGGCCTCTAACGTGACCGTCAAGGCAACATTTATCTATACCGGTGGCGGATGGGGCGGTGGCTACTGGTATGCCTCTACCTCCAGCGCCACGGTCAAGACCGACAGCGCTGAAAATGGCAGCTTCACTGTGTCCGACAGATATGCCAAGGCCGGCGACACCGTGGAGGTCACGCCAAAGGCCAACGAAGGTTATGTGGTGGATCAGGTCATCGTCACCGACAAGAACGGCAATTCTGTTACGGTCAAGGACAATGACGGTGGTACCTACAGCTTTGTGGTGCCTGACAAGTCCATCTTTCCTGTTAACGTGAAGGTCACCTTCAAAAAGGCCGAGACCACGTCACTATTTGTGATACCTTTCATGGATGTACCTGTGGGAGCTTACTACTACGACGCAGTAGCCTGGGCTGTGGTGAATGGCGTCACCACTGGAACCAGCGCCGTCACGTTCAGCCCTGATGCTCCCTGTACCCGCGCTCAGTTCGTGACGTTCCTGTACCGCGATACGGTCGAGTAAGACGCTGCCTCTGAAAATTGTTTTTTAGATACTTTTCCCGCGTGGGAAAAGTATCCCAGGGTGCTGGCAAGCACTGAAAGACAGATGAAGAGGTGGTAGGGGCTGGAGGCCCCTACTGAACAGCATTTAGATTTTCTTCGGGGCCATCCGTCAGCTCGCCATACGCGAGCTTAGGACTGGGGCCGCCAAAGGCGGCCTAACGTCGAGGCCCCTCCCAAAATTCAACAGTTGCGCCTGCGGCGCACCTGTTATGGGGGCTGCGCCCCCCTCCCCCCTTTGGGAAAGGATTTTTTATGATAAAATTTCTCCATGCCGCCGATTTCCATTTGGACAGCCCTTTTGCGGCCCTGCGGGCCGAAAAAGCAAGAGATCGCCGCCGGGAGGCCCGCGAGCTCCCCGACCGCCTGGCGGATCTGGCCCTGGCGGAACAGGTGGATGTGGTGCTGCTGTCCGGCGACCTCTTCGACGGGGAACAGGTCTACCCGGAGACGGTGGAGCGGCTGCGCGCCGCGCTGGCGCGGATCACCTGCCCGGTGTTCATCGCTCCCGGCAACCACGACCCCTATACGGCCCGCAGCCCCTATGCCGCGGCGGGCTGGCCGGACAATGTCCGCATCTTCCGCGAGGAGATGCTGACAGCGGTCCCACTGCCGGAGCTGGGCTGCGTGGTCCACGGCGCGGCATTCGCCGCGCCGGAGCGGAGCAGCCAGGTGCTGGACGGGTGGACCGCGCCCCGGGACGGACTGCTTCACCTCCTATGCCTCCACGCCGACGTGGACGGGGCCGATAGCCGCTATGGCCCGGTGAGCAGAGCGCAGCTGGCCGCCTGCGGCGCGGACTACGCCGCCCTGGGCCACATCCACCAGTACAGCGGCCTCCAGCGCCAGGGCGGCACCCTCTGGGCCTATCCCGGCTGTCCCGAGGGCCGGGGCTTTGACGAGCTGGGGGAGAAGGGCGTATTGGTAGGGACCCTGGAGCAGGGAAGAGTAGAGGCGCGGTTCGTGCCCCTCTGCCGCCGCCGGTACTGGATACTGCGGGCGGACGTGACGGACCGGGAGCCCGCCGCGGCGCTGCGGGACGCTCTGCCGGAGACGGCGGACCGGGACGTGTGCCGGGTGGTCTTTACCGGCGAGACCGGAGAGCAGGGCGTGGACCTGCCCGCCCTGGAGAGCGCCTTTGCGGATGCCTGCTACGCCCTGGAGCTCCGGGACCGGACCAGGCCGGCGGAGAGCCTCTGGGCCAGGGCCGGGGAGGACAGCCTCCGGGGTCTCTTCCTCCAGGAGCTGCGGGCCCGCTATGACCGCGCCTTGGAAGGGCCGGAGCGGGAGAAGATCGTCCAGGCGGCGCGATTCGGTTTAGCGGCCCTGGACGGCAGGGATATCGGTTAGCGCTCCGCGCGCAAAATATAGGATGGGAGAAACATGATGGAGAAGAAAAAAATTTTGCTCATCGGCACCGGCGGCACCATCGCCTCGGAGATGGGGGAGAGCGGCCTGACCCCGGAGCTGACCAGCGAACAGCTGCTGCGCTACATCCCGGACATCTCCGGCATCTGCCAGGTGGAGTGCGACCAGCTCTTCAACCTGGACAGCACCAACATCCAGCCCAAGCACTGGGCCCGCATCGCCGCCGCCATCCGCGCCCGCTACCGGGAGTTCGACGGCTTCGTGGTGGCCCACGGCACCGACACCATGGCCTACACCGCCGCCGGGCTCAGCTACCTGGTCCAGGGCAGCCCCAAGCCCATCGTCCTCACCGGCGCCCAGAAGCCCATCGGCTTCGAGACCACCGACAGCAAGCAGAACCTCCGGGACGCCTTCACCGTGGCCGCCTCGGACATGGCCGGGGTCATGCTGGTGTTCAACGGCAAGATCATCCTGGGCACCCGGGCCCGCAAGACCCACAGCAAGAGCTTCGAGGCCTTCTCCAGCATCAACTACCCGGTGCTGGGCCTGGTCCGGGACGGCCGCCTCATCCCCTACATCCGCCCCGAGGCCCGGGCCGTGCCCCAGTTCTACGACACCATCAACTCCCGGGTGGCCCTGATGAAGCTGATCCCCGGCGCGGACTGCGGCGTGGCGGCCTACCTGCTGGAGCGCAACGACGCCCTCATCATCGAGAGCTTCGGCGTGGGGGGCCTGCCCACCTACAAGGCCGGGGACTACTACGACACGGTGAAGGCCGGACTGGACGCGGGCAAGACCGTGGTGATGACCACCCAGGTGGAGAACGAGGGCAGCGACCTGGCCGTCTACCACGTGGGCAGCAGCATCAAGCGGGACCTGCCCATTCTGGAGGCATACGACATGACCACCGAGGCGGTGGTGGCCAAGCTCATGTGGATCCTGGGCCAGACCACAGACCGGAACTGGGTGCAGGAGCTGTTCTACACCCCGGTGGCCGCCGATATCCTGGCGGAGAAGTGAGGGGAGCGGCGCGGTGGATGCTGTCTGTTATATCGTGGGGGCCTGCGAGCCGGGGGAGATCGTGATCGACCGGTCCCGCCCCTCGCTGGTCATCGCCGCCGACGCGGGCCTGCGGCGGCTGGAGGAGCAGGGGATCGTCCCCGACCTGATCCTGGGCGACTTCGACTCCCTGGGGGAGATCCCCGCGGGGACCCAGGTCCTGCGCTGGCCAGTGGAGAAGGACGACACCGACTCCATGCTGGCCATCAAGGAGGGCCTCCTTCGGGGTTTCCGCACTTTTCTTCTGTACGGCTGCGTGGGCGGCAGGCGGCCGGACCACACCTACGCCAACTATCAGTCCCTGGACTTCCTGGTCCGCCACGGCGGACGGGGCTGCCTGGTGGGGGACGGCTGGGCCGTCACGGCGCTGCGGAACGGCGCCCTCACCTTCTCGCCGGAGCACACCGGCTCCATCTCCGTCTTCTGCCCGGACGGCGAGGCCAGGGGCGTGGCCCTGCGGGGGCTGTACTACCCCCTGGAGGACGCGGTCCTCACCAGTGGCTTTCCCCTGGGCGTCAGCAACCACTTCACCGGCGTGGAGGCGTCCGTCTCCGTGGAGGAGGGGACGCTGCTGGTGATGTGGGAGGAGACGCCGGCCGGGGCGCTGGCGGTGCTGGAATCGGACAAATAAAATGCCGGGGATGGCCCGGCAGTCCAAATCATCAAGCATGCCATTGCTCTGGAGGAATACACTCATGGAGACCATAGCGTTCAAAAACCTTGCCGGGATCATACTGATCCCCGCCCGGGCCAACGGGATCGAGGGTTGGTTTGCATTTGACACGGGAGCGATGCAGACAGCGCTGAACAGCCACTATTTTTCTGACCTTGAGGGCGAAAATAAGCAGGTCGCATTATTCAATGAGAGTATGGCTGTCAACGGCGCTCTGGAAACGAAGCTCCGTGAGCTTGCTCTCGGAAATATCACGGTGAATGATCTGGCGGTGATCTGCACGGATATGGCCTATGTGGAGAACAGTCTCAGGACCGTTGCGCCGGATATCCGCTTCCTCGGCTCTATCGGCATGGAGGCCTTCGGGAATGTGCCGTTCCTGCTGGATTATGAGCGCTCCGACATCACCGTTGCGCCTGACATCAGCACCGAGGGAGCGGAAAGGATCCCACTCTCCGTGGAGGCACTTCCGGTCATAACGCTGGAACTGGCCGGGGAGCTCCATCGGTTCGTCCTTGACACCGGCGCCAATACCTGCCTGCTGTCCAGTGAACTTTCCGATAAGATCGCCGCTTCTCCTTCCCCGGATTCTCCGGGGGTCTGCCTCATTCCGAAAATCAAGGCAGGAGCCCACGAATACCAAAATATCGCGGCGGTCTTCACCGATATCGCCTATATCCGTGACCGTGTGGATGTGGACGGTGTGATCGGGTATCAGATTCTTTCGGCACAGCGGTCGCTTCTTGATTTCCCCAATGCCGCGCTGTGGTTGTTCTGAAATTAAAAAAAGGATGGTGTGGCCGCGGCCATACCATCCTTTTTCTTTATACTATTCCCCGATGAGAACAAGGTATCGTTACCGTGTGAAAAATGTAGGAATTGCAATGTTTTGAGAGCGATATTAAAGTTCTTTTTGATACTTTTTCTTTCAAGAAAAAGTATTAGTACTCCCGCAGCACCAGCACGGTGCTGCCGGGGTTCAGCCCCAGCTCCAGCCGCTTCACCTTGGGATGCCGGGCGTAGACCCGGCGGACCATGTCCCGCAGCTCCGTGCCGCCGCGGTAGCCGTGGATGACCTCCAGGCGGTAGGTAGACGGCCGGGCCCGGCGGAGCGCCGCGTCGATGGCGGTCTGGGCCTGGGCGCAGGTCATGCCGTGCAGGTCCAGCTCGATGGTCCCGCTCTGGATATACATAGCCATCCCTCCCGGTAAGTCTGATACGGAAAAGGCCGCTTCCTATTCGGAAGCGGCCCTTTCCTGATGGAGAAGATTGAGGAAAAACGATACAACAGTTTAGGTCGGTTTCCTAAACTGGCTGTAGTTTATCAAATGGCACCGCTTTCTGTCAATGTAGATGTTGCTGAAATTTTGTTCAAAATCCGTTGTTGAGCCGTGAGATCCAACAATTATGATACCCTGTTTTTGGTCGAAAACACAACAGCGCCCTTGATCGTTTCCCTAAAAAGGACGCCGGTATCCGATATGCCTCTAGGTCGCCCGCATTTTCCTCCGGAACGCCCACAGCGCGGCGGCCAGCGTTGCGGCGGCCCACACGGAGACCCAGGCCAGATGGGGCGCCATCCCGCCCCAGTCCCCGGCCAGGGCCGCCCGTCCCGCGTCCACCGCGTGGCAGAAGGGCAGACACTCCGCCGCCCTCCGGAACCAGCCGCCCACCAGCTCCAGGTCGAACCACGTGCCGGACAGCAGCGCCGCGGCGTTGGTCAGCAGCGCGCCGCAGAGCCCGCCCACCTGCTTGTCGCTGAGCACCGACCCGCACAGCAGGCCCAGGGCGATAAAGAACACATCCGCCGGCAGCAGCGCCCCCAGCGCGGCCAGGAGCCTCCACCCCGGCCTCAGCCCGAGGACCACCGCCGCCAGATAGGTGGCCGCGCTCTGGGCCAGGCACATGGGCAGCAGGGGCAGGGTGTAGCTCAGGATGAAATCCCGGGCCGGCAGCGGCGAGGAGAACAGGCGGGTCAGGAACGCGGTGGCCCGGTCCCTGGACAGCAGCGTGGCGGAGAACAGGGTCACGAAGCTGAGGCCGAACATGGCCACGCCCGGGGCCAGCCGCTCCACGGGGAACAGGGACACCGGGATACCGGCCTGGATGGCCGACAGCAGCAGGAGCAGCAGGATCGGGAACCCCAGGCCAAAGCCCAGGTTCAACGGGTCCCGCAGGATCTCCCGGCTGTTTCGCACAGACAGTGCGCCCATCACGCCGCCCCCTCTCCCGCCGCCAGGGCGAGGAACGCGGACTCAAAGTCATCCGTCCCGGCCAGCGCCTTCAGCTCCTCCGGCGTCCCCACGGCCCGGAGGGAACCCGCCGCCAGGATGCCCACCCGGTCCGCCAGGGCCTCCGCCTCCTCCAGGTAGTGGGTGGTGAGGATGGTGGTGGTCCGGCCCTTCAAGCCCCGGATGACGCCCCACAGCTCCCGCCGGGCCAGCACGTCCAGCCCCAGGGTGGGCTCGTCCAGGAACAGGATCTCCGGCTCGGTGATGAGGGCCATGGCGATGCTGAGCCGCCGCTGCCAGCCGCCGGAGAGGACCTTGGCCCGCTTCCCCAGCACCGGCCCCAGCCCCAACTCCCCGGCCAGCGCCGCCGCCCGGTCCCGTCTGCCCGTCAGACCGTAAACACCCGCCATCAGCTCCAGGTTCTCCGCCGCCGTCAGGTTGGGGGCCACGGCGGTCTCCTGGGGCGACACGGCGATATGCCGCTTCACCCTCTCCGGCGCGGTGAGGATGCTGTCCCCCAGCAGCAGGGCGTCCCCGCCGCTGGGCGGCGTCAGGCAGGAGAGCATCCGGATGGCGGTGGACTTGCCCGCGCCGTTGACGCCCAGCAGCGCGAACAGTTCCCCCGCTTTCACCTTCAGGTCCAGATGGTTAACGGCGGCCTTCCCGCCGTAGACCTTGGTGAGTCCCCTCGTCTCGATGGCGTTCACGGCTTCTCCTCCTTCTTTTCCCGGCCAAAGGCGGAGATCTGGTCCGCCATGGCGAGAAAGCCCTCGTTGTCCACGATAGCGATTCCCCGCTCCCGGTCCGCCAGGAGCAGCAGCATGTCCCCCGGCTCGATGTCGAACATCTCCCGGACCTCCTTGGAGATCACGATCTGGCCCTTCTCTCCCACCTTCACGGAGCTCATAAACTTGTCCCTGGGCATTTTCATCGGCATAAGCGCACCTCCTAAAAGTATGATTTGTATAACTAATTATACTTTTGAAAAATGGAAATGTCAAGGGGGAATTTTGCGCAAGTCGCGGCAAGTCGCGGCATCATGCAGGCTATGTATGCCGCGTTCTGCCCGGAGCTGCAATAGGAAAACGCTGTGGGTTTGCCCACAGCGTTTTTTCTCTGCTTCGTCTTATTAAAGGTCCGCTTATTCTTCCGGTGCGGTGGTATCGGCGTCGCCCGCTCCCGTGTACTTCTCATATAGCGCGGCATGGTCGTAGATGGCGCTCCAGCTGCTGCCCGCCTTGGCGGTGACGCAGATATAAGTCTTGCCGTCGGTGCCCGTGGCCATGCTGGCGGCGCAGCTCCCCGCCTGAGACACATAGCCGGTCTTGGCGCCGATGACCTCGATCCCCTCGGCGATGTGGTCCTCGATCCGCCGGAGGAACAGGTTGGACAGGGAGATGCCCTCCGGGTGGAAGTCGTTGGCCGGAATGTCATAGATGTGCTGGGACAGCACCTCCCGGCAGAAGTCGTTGTCCATGGCCGCCTTCAGGATCACCGCGATATCGTAGACCGTGCAGACATTGGACTCGTCGAACACACCCACGCAGTTGGCGAAGTGGGCGGTCTCGCCGAGGCCCAGCTCCTCCGCCTTCTGGTTCATCAGGTCCACAAAGGCCTCGTGGGAGCCGGAGGTATAGATGGCCAGGGACAGCGCCGCCTCCGCGCCGGAGGGGAGGATCGTGCCGTAGAACAGGTCCCGGATGGGCACCTTCTCGTCGGGCATGAACCCCGCCGAGGAGCAGTCGTTGACATAGGCGTAATCCGTGATCTCCCGGGTGACGGTGAAGGTGTCGTCCAGATTGGTGATGTGCTCCGCCGCCACCAGGATGGTGAGGATCTTGGTCATGGACGCGGGGCTGATGACATCAAAGGCGTTCTTCTCCGCCAGGACCGTCCGGTCGTCCACGTCGATGACCACGGCGTAGCCGCTGATGATCTCATCCGCGGGGATCTGTGCGGTGGCCTCGGTGGTGGAGGCGGCAAAGGGTCCCTCCGGCGTCTCTCCGTCCTCCGGCCCCTCCGGCACCCGGTGGAGCGGCCCCTGGACCGTGGCCGCCGCCTTGCCGAAGCCGTCCGGCGCTTTGCCGCCGCTGCCGGTGACCGCACGCCCGATCAGGACGCCTATCAGGACGAGGATGACCACCGCCAGCAGCACCAGCAGCGGCGCCATCCGTTTGATCATTTTGATACGCCGGGCCCGCTCCCGCCGCTTCCGTGCGGCGATGCGCTGGGCCCTCCGGCGGGCCCGCTCCGCGTCCGAGGTGCTATATGTATACCGATTATTCCGATTATTCTCCATAACAGAATCTCCTGACGTCCGACCATGCTGAACCCCTTTTCTCTATTATAGCCGCTTCCGGCCCAATGGGCAAGGGAAACTTGCAAAATCAGCAAAAAAGGGAGAGGGGCCTAAACTGTCGGAAAAGGCCTGCGGCCTTTTCCGACAAAAGGTTTCGCTGCGCTCTGCGCCTCACCTGAGCGCCAAAGGCGCACAGGTTCGACGCTCGCTCCGCGCAAAGTGTTTTTTCCGACGTACACGCCGCCGGAAAAAACAAATTTTCACTCATTTTCGCCGCTGCGGCGGCGAAACTCTGCGAGGCTTTATCAAAAGCGGAAAGGGAGAGGGGCCATGACAGCCCCTCTCCCTTTCCGCTCCGGCAAGTCCTCACTGGATGGCGAGGACGGTATAGCCGGCGTCGGTGACGGCCTTGGTCAGCGCCTCATCGCTGGCGTCGCCGGTGACAGCGGCGGTACCGGCCGCCAGGTCCACCTTGGCGCTGACGCCGGGGATGTCGTTCAGGGCCTTCTCTACGCGGCCCGCGCAGTGCATGCACATCATGCCATCGATCTTCATGGTCTTCATCGGTTCATTTCCTCCTTGTGTTTGTTCCGGGATCGGTGTCGGGATCGCTTCTTGGACTATGGGCTGTGCTGGGGATTGCTGGATATCAACAGGCGTGCGCTCCACAGGAGCGGCCGGCTGGACAGGGGTTTCGGCGCGAAACTTACTCTTGAAGAACCGCAGCCGCAGGGCGTTGGTCACCACGCTCACCGAGCTGAGGCTCATGGCCGCCGCGGCGAACATGGGGTCCAATTGGATGTGCAGCAGGGGATAGAACACTCCCGCCGCCATAGGGATGCAGATGGAGTTGTAGAAGAACGCCCAGAAAAGATTCTGCTTGATGTTCCGGATGGTAGCACGGCTCAGCTCCACGGCGGCGGCGGCGTCCAGCAGGTCGGACTTCATCAGCACGATGTCCGCGCTCTCGATGGCCACGTCCGTACCCGCACCGATGGCCAGGCCCACGTCGGCCCGCGCCAGGGCCGGGGCGTCGTTGATGCCGTCGCCCACCATGGCCACCTTTTTGCCCTTGGCCTGGAGCTCCACGATCTTCCGCTCCTTGTCCTGGGGCAGCACCTCCGCCATGACCTCCGTGACGCCCAGGGCTTTGCCGATGGCGTCCGCCGTGCGTCGGTTGTCGCCGGTGAGCATCACCACGTCGATGCCCAGGGACCGGAACGCCTTGATGGCGGTGGCGCTGGTGGGCTTCACCGTGTCGGCCACGGCGGTCACGCCGATGAGCCTGCCGTCCCGGACGAAGAACAGGGGCGTCTTGCCCTCCCCCGCCAGCTTGTCGGCGATGGCGCCGCTCTCGCCCAGGTCCACCCCGGCGTCCGCCAGCATGGCGGCGTTGCCCGCCAGATACCGGGCGCCTTGGATGGTCCCCCGGACGCCCTTGCCGTGGACGGCCTCAAAGTCCTCCACCTGGCACAGGGGGATGTTCCGGCGCTCCGCCTCCTCCACCACCGCCGCGCCCAGGGGGTGCTCCGACGGCTTCTCCAGGGAGGCGGCCACGCACAGCAGCTCGTTCACCGTCACCCCGTTGAGGCCGTACACGTCGGTCACCATGGGCTTGCCCTGGGTGACGGTGCCGGTCTTGTCCAGCACCACCGTGTCGATGCTGTGCAGGGTCTCCAGGGCCTCGGCAGATTTCACCAGGATGCCGTTCTCCGCGCCCTTTCCGGTGCCCACCATGATGGCCACGGGAGTGGCCAGTCCCAGGGCGCAGGGGCAGGAGATCACCAGCACCGCCACGCCGGAGGTCAGGGCCCGCTCCACGGACCCGGTGACCACCAGCCACACCGCCGCCGTCACCAGGGCGATGCCAATGACCACGGGCACGAACACCCCGGCCACCTTGTCCGCCAGCTTGGCGATGGGGGCCTTGGAGGAGGACGCCTCCTCCACCAGCCGGATCATCTGGGCCAGGGTGGTGTCCTCGCCCACCCGGGTGGCCTCAAAGACGAAGGACCCGGACTTGTTGATGGTGGCGGCGGAGACCTTGTCCCCCACCGTCTTGTCCACCGGCAGGCTCTCGCCGGTCAGGGCGCTCTCGTCCACGGCGGAGGTGCCCTCCACGATGAGGCCATCCACGGGGATAGACCCGCCGGGCCGGACCACGATCCGGTCGCCCACCTGGACATCCTCCACGGGGATCTC
>CANQCS010000018.1 GCA_947589745.1 uncultured Oscillospiraceae bacterium | reverse complement strand
CAGGCCCTTGGCCAGCAGGTTCTCCGCGATCTCCAGGCCGATGAAGCTGCCGCCCACCACCACGGCGCTGCGGCACTGGTTTGCGTCTATGTAGTCCCGCAGGCCGATGGCGTCGTCGGGAGTCCGCATGGTGAACACGCCGGGCAGTTCCGTGCCCGCCGCGTTGGGGACAAAGGGCACCGCGCCGGTGGCGATGACCAGCTTGTCATAGGGCACGGTCTCGCCGCTGGCAAAGGTGACGGTCCTGGCGGCGGCGTCCAGGGAGACGGCCTCCATGCCGGTCCTGACCTCCACGCCGGTGAGGCCGGTGTACTTGGCGGGGGTATTGACGATCAGCTCCTCGCGGCTCTCGATGCTGCCGCCCACATAGTAGGGCAGGCCGCAGCCCGCGTAGGAGATATCCTGTCCCTTGGTGTAGATGGTGACCTTGGCGCTGCGGTCCTGCCGCTTCAGCTTCGCGGCGGTCTTTGTTCCGGCGGCGACACCGCCGATGACGACAACGTTCATGGAATGGCTCCTTTCTGTTTTGCGGCTTTAATGGTGCTGCTTTTTTTCAACTTCTCCTTGATTATAGCGCGGTAGTGTGATAAAATCAACTTAAATATTTTTATTAAATGATAAGATTAACTTATCGTGGAGGTGGACTATGCTGGACCACCGGATCGACACGTTTCTGGCCCTGTGCGACTGCATGAGCTACCGGAGGACCGCGGAGCTGTGCCACCTGTCCCAGCCCGCGGTGACCCAGCAGATCCAGTATCTGGAGCGGCTCTACGGGCGCAGGCTGTTTACATACGAGAACCACAGGCTGGCGAAGACAGAGGAGGGGCGGCTGCTGGAGAAGTACGCCAGAGCCGCGAGAGCCAACGACCACGCGCTGCGGGAAAAGTTGGAGAACAAGGCCATCAACACCCTGCGGGTGGGGGCCACCAAGACCATCGGCGACTACTTCCTGGAGGACTACATCTGCCGGTTCCTGGAGAGCGAGGACAACGCGCTGACGCTGATCGTGGACAACACGGAGCACCTGCTGCGGTCCCTGGTGGCCAATGAGCTGGACTTCGCCGTGGTGGAGGGGTTCTTCGACAAGAACAGCTTTGACAGCATCCTGCTGCGCCGGGAGCCCTTTGTGGGGATCTGCCGGAAGGACCACCCCTTTGCGGGCCGGGAGATCACCATGGACCAGCTGCTGCGGGAGACCATCATCCACCGGGAGGCCGGGTCCGGCACCCGCGCCATCCTGGAGCAGGAGCTCAGCGGCTACAACGAATCTTTACAGCGGTTCCAGCGGCACATCTGCATCTCCAGCTTCCGGCTGATCCTGGACCTGGTGCGGCGGGGGTTTGGCATCTCCTTTGTCTACAATATCCTGGCGGACTCGGACCCGGAGCTGGCGAAATTCACGCTCCGTGGGGAGCTGGTGGTCCGGGAGTTCAACATCGTCTACCTGAAGTACGCGGATATGCGGGATAAGGTCCGCTCCCTGTTCGGCGGGGAAGCGGGATAGCATACGGAAAAAGCCGGGCCGCTCTGCGTCACCGCAGAACAGTCCGGCTCTTATCTGTCAGGGGGGAGGGGTTATACTATTCTCTCATGAAAAGTGCACTTCGTTACCGTGCGGAAAATGTAGGAATCGCAACGCCTTGAGAGCGAGGATAAAGTTCTTTTTGATACTTTTTCTTTCAAGAAAAAGTATCAGTCCAGCTCCACGCTGATATGGTCGGTACCGTGGGCCTCAAACTCGCCCATGTACTGTTCCATGCGCTCCATGACCTCGTCGTAGTTCTCCTCCGTGGCCCGGTCCGCGTCCAGGTCCCGCAGGGCCAGCTCCTCGGCCAGGATCTCGAAGAACATCTCGTCCTCATAGGCCATGATGGCCTCGTGGATGCCGCCCTCGGCAAACGCCCGGGAGGGGATGATCTCCCCGTTGTACAGCTCCACCAGGGACGACATACCGTGGTCCAGGCAGTGGGAGAATACCAGACTCTCCACCTGGTCGTAATCCTTGATCCGATCATTCTCCCGGGTGGAGTTGAGCACCCAGTTGCCTATGTACACCAGATCCAGCAGACGTCGAAATTGTTTTTCAGTCAGATGCAGCTTCATGCCACCAGGCCTCCTTTCGGGATACTACATAATCATCATACGTGCTCCGGCCGGAAAGGGTGTTCCGCCGCCGGGGGCCGGACCGGGGCGGCGGGCAGAGGGCGTCCGAGGCCGGGGCCCTCTCGGGGAATGGTATCAGTAAGGACAGTATAGCAGACTCCCACGGAAAATTCCACAGAAAATGCAGGGCAAAAAGCCCAAATTTTTACTTGTTATCCCAGTCAAATCATAGTACAATGGTAAAGCTATCTGCCGCCTGGCACCGTGCCGGACGAAAAGGAGGAATTTGCCTTGGACCAGCGCGCCATCGGCGTCTTTGATTCCGGCTTCGGGGGCCTCACCGCGGTGCGCCGCCTGCGGGCCATCATGCCCGCGGAGGACATCGTGTACTTCGGCGACACCTCCCGCGTCCCCTACGGCAACCGCAGCCGGGACACCATCCTCCGGTACGCCCGGCAGGACACCCGGTTTCTGCGGAGCTTCGACCTGAAGGCCATCGTGGTGGCCTGCGGCACGGTCAGCAGCAACTGCCTGGATGTGCTGGCGGCGGAGAACGACATCCCCATCATCGGCGTGGTGGAGCCCGCCGTCCGCAGCGCCGCCGCCCTGACCCGGAACCGACGGGTGGGCGTCATCGCCACCCGGGCCTCCATCGGCAGCGGGGCCTACGAGCGGGCCTTCCGGCGGCTGGACGAGGCGCTGGAGGTCACCAGCCTGGCCTGCCCCCTCTTTGTGCCCCTGGTGGAGGAGGGCCGCTGCCGCCCCGGCGATATCGTCATCGAGACCGTGGCGGAGCAGTACCTGGCCCCCATGCGAGAGAAGGGCGTGGACACCCTGGTGCTGGGCTGCACCCACTACCCCCTGCTGGCGGAGGTCATCGGCAATGTCATGGGCCCGGAGGTGACCCTGGTGGATGTGGGGGCCGAGTCCGCCGCCGCCCTCCGCGCCCTGCTCCAGGAGCGGGACGCCCTGGCCCCGGAGGGGACCGGCGCCGCCGAGTATTACACCAGCGACCGGGCCGCCGACTTCCAGCGGCTGGCCTCCCTGTTCCTGGGGGAGGACGTCACCGGCCAGGTGGGGCAGGTGGACATTACAAAATACTGAGAGCGTCGGAAGTGGTCTGCGGCCTTTTCCGGCGGCAGGCTTCGCCGCAGGCCGCCCTATGGCCGGCCCACGGGCGGCGATAGATCCTTCCGATTGAAAATCATATGATAAAGGATGACTATGCCGGAGAAAAATGTTGTGATCTATGTCCGGGGCGAGCAGCGCTACGAGGACGCCGACCCGGACGTTACGGAGCTGATGACCGAGGGGACCATGTCCCTGGCCGGGGACGGCGCGGTCATCCTGGAGTACCGGGAGACGGAGCTGACCGGCATGGAGGGCACCGTCACCCGCTTTACCATCCGGGAGGACGCGGTGGAGCTGGAGCGCACCGGCACCATCTCGTCCAATATGCTCTTTCTGAAGGGGCGGCCCCACAGCTCCTTCTATGAGACGCCCTGGGGGGCCATGCTGGTGGACGTCACCGCCACCTCCCTGCGCCACCGGATCAACGAGCGGGGCGGGGTGCTGGAGCTGGGCTACTCTGTGGCGGTGGACCACCGGGTGGTGGGAGAGAACCTGGTGAAAATACGGATACGGGAGAGGACGAGAGAAACGATATGAGCAATATGATCCAAAACGCCAAGGACCAGGTCCTGGCGCTGACCAACGCCGCCTACGCCGCCGCCGCGGAGAAGGGGCGGCTGCCCGCCGGCGTGGCCGTCAGGGCCAACGTGGAGATCCCCAAGGACCTGAGCAACGGCGACTACACCACCACCTTCGCGCTGGCCGCCGCCAAGGCCATGCGCATGAACCCCCGGCAGATCGCGTCGGTCCTGCTGGAGGAGATGGACCTGACCGGCAGCTACTTCGCCTCCGCCGAGATCGCGGGGGCCGGGTTCCTGAACTTCCGGCTGGCGCCCAACTGGTTCACCGGCGTGCTGGACGCGGTGGAGCAGGAGGGCACCGCCTACGGCCGGTCCGACAACCTGAAGGGCCAGAAGATCATGGTGGAGTTCGTCTCCGCCAACCCCACCGGCCCCATGCACATGGGCAACGCCCGGGGCGGCGTGCTGGGGGACACCCTGGCCTCCGTGCTGGAGGCCAACGGCGCCGATGTGTGGCGGGAGTTCTACGTCAACGACGCCGGCAACCAGATCGAGAAGTTCGCCTGTTCTCTGGAGGCCCGGTATCTCCAGATCCTCCTGGGTGAGGACGCGGTGACCTTCCCCGAGGACGGCTACCACGGCGACGATATCCGGGAGCTGGCCCAGGCGTTCTATGACCTCCACGGCGACGCCTACCGGGACACCCCCACGGCGGAGCGCCACGCAGCCCTGGCCGCCTTCGGCCTGGAGCGGAACATCCCCAAGATGAAGAGCGACCTGGCCAAGTACAAGATCGAATATGACCAGTGGTTCTTCGAGTCCTCCCTCCACGAGAGCGGCTACGTGGCCGAGACCGTGGACAAGCTCACCCAGGCGGGTTGGACCTACGAGAAGGAGGGGGCCCTGTGGCTGGCCACCAGCCGCATCCTGGAGGAGGGCTACCGCAAGGCGGGAAAGAGTGAGAAGGAGATCAAGAAGCTGGACCTGAAGGACGACGTCCTCCGCCGGGCCAACGGCTTCTACACCTACTTCGCCGCCGATATCGCCTACCACCGCAACAAGTTCGAGAAGCGGGGCTTTGACCGGGTCATCAACATCTGGGGCGCGGACCACCACGGCCACGTGGCCCGGCTGAAGGGCGCCATGGACGCCCTGGGGCTGGACGGCACCGGGCGGCTGGACATCGTCCTCATGCAGCTGGTGAAGCTGCTGCGGGACGGCGAGGTGGTGAAGATGAGCAAGCGCACCGGCAAGGCCATCTCCCTCAGCGACCTGCTGGACGAGGTGCCCGTGGACGCGGCCCGCTGGTTCTTCAACGCCAAGCCCGACACCCAGATGGACTTCGACCTGGGCCTGGCCGTCCGGGAGGACAGCGAGAACCCCATCTACTATGTGGAGTACGCCCACGCCCGGATCTGCAGCCTTCTCCGGAATCTGGCCGCCGAGGGGTACGCCGTCCCGGCCCTGGCGGACGTGGACACCTCCCTGCTCTCCGGCGAGACGGAGCAGGCCCTCATCAAGCAGCTGGCCCTTTTCTGCGAGGAGCTGCGCCTGGCGGCCCGGGACTATGACCCCAGCCATCTGAACCGCTACCTGGTGGATTTGGCAGGCTGTTTCCACCGGTTCTATACCGCCTGCCGCATCAAGGGCGAGGAGAGCGCGGTGCTGCTGGCCCGCCTGAAGCTGGCGGACGAGACCCGGAGCGTGCTGAAGAACGGCCTGGCCCTGCTGGGCGTGGACGCGCCGGAAAAGATGTAATTCTTTTTCTTGAAAGAAAAAGAATCAAAAAGAACTTTAACATCGCTCTCAAAGCGCTGCGATACCGGCATTTTCCGCACGGTAACGATGCGCGGAGCGAAATGGAAGAAGCAAATCCAAAGGGGCGCAGGCGTTCTGCCTGCGCCCTTTCAGCTTTTGATATTTTTTTATGTTTATGAAAGAAAAAATATCAAAAAGCCATTGGCTTTTGGGACAGCCAAAGGGGGCGCGCACCGCACGGTGCGCGCCCCCTTCTTGCTTCAACTGGTGGGATGCCCTTTGTTTATGAGAGTTGGAGAGTCACCGGGATGTTCAGCAGGAGTACGCCGCCCATGTAGACCCCGATATTGAGGGTAGCCTGCCCGCCGCTGAAATTCATATTGTCGAAGTCGAATTTGTATTCAAACTCCGGGCCCTGCTTCTCGCCGCAGACAGAGCAGACACCGTCCACATACGTGTGGGTGTGGGAAGTGCCGGGATTGCTGGGCTCATCGGGCCTGACAGGTTCATCGGGCTTGACGGGCTCGTCGGGCTTGCTGGGTTCATCGGGTTCACTGGGAGTGTCGGGCTCACTGGGCTTGACGGCGCCGCAGGCGGTGCACTGGCCGTTGACGAATCTGTGGGCCTCGGTCTCCTTTTCGGCGCAGCCGGCGACGGTGCAGGTGCGGGAGTGGGTGTCCGGGCCGTCGCTGACCCAGGCGGTGAACTCGTGTTTCTCCGCCTCGGCGGGATCGGCCTTGCCGCAGACGATGCACTTGCCGTTCTCAAACGTGTGGGTGTCCACGTCGGTCTTCTCGCCGCAGACGGTGCAGGTGTGCCAGTGCTGGCTGCCGTTGGTGCTCCACGCGCTGTCGAAGGAGTGGACGTGCTCCTCGTCGGGGGCGTGGTAGTTGGGATCGGCCTCGCCGCAGACGGTGCACTTGCCGTCCTTGAAGCTGTGGGCGGCCGTGTCGGCCACCTCGCCGCAGGAGCAGGTGTGCCAGTGGCTCTTGCTGTCATGTACCCAGCCGCCGTCGTAGCTGTGGGTGTGGCTGGCGGGCAGGGCGGGGATGGTGCTGCCGGAGGCGATCTTCTTGCCGCAGCCCAGGCAGTAGGTGTCGCCGGTGTAGCCCTCTACCCCTTCTTCGGCGGCCTTGGCGTTGCGGATCTCGGTGCCGCCCACATGGGTGCTGCCGGCCGCGCCGGTGATGGTAGCGCCGCAGTCCTTGCAGACCGCCTCACCCTTGCAGTTGGCGGCGCTCAGGCTGTGGCCGGCGCTCTGGATGGCGGTGCAGCCGGGAACGGTGCAGGCGCGGGAGTGGCCGCCGCTGCCGCTGGAGGTCCAGGCGCCCCAGACGTGGGTATGGGTGGCCATGCTCGTGGAGTCCACATGTCCGCAGACAGAGCACCGCTTCACGCCGCCGGCGCTGGTCTGATAGCTGTGGGAGGCGTTGGTGACGTACTGGCAGCCGGCGTTCAGGCACTGGTGCTGGTGGGTGCTGTCGTTGCAGATCCAGGTGCCGAAGTTGTGGTTCTTCTGGGCCTCCTTGGCCACGTTGCCGCACTGGCAGTACTGCCGGTCAGTGCAGTAAGTACGGGACCGGAGGAAGGAGGACTGGGAGCAGTTGACGCTCCTGGTGGCGCCGCACTTGGTGCACTCCTCCTTGTGGGTGAAGGTGCTGGTGCTGCCCAGGATGGTCCAGTTATGGCTGCAGTTGGAGGGCAGCGTCTTCACCTGGTAGCCGCACACGCACTTGCCGTTGCCGCTGTCGCGGTGGGGCTCAATGTCGGTGCCCTGGCCGCAGTTCTTGCACACCTGCCAGTGGCCGGAGGCGTTGCTGCGGTATTCGCTGCCGTAGGTGTGGCCCAGGCCCTTGACCTTGGCGCCGCAGCGGGTGCACTGCCGCTCAGCCGCGCAGTCGCCGGAGAGGCTCTGGTACTGGTGGCCCAGAGCGGCGCCGCTTTCCACCGTCACGGTCTCGCCGCATCTGTTGCAGGTCTTGGTGACCTTGCCGGGCTCGGTGCAGGTGGGCTTGGTCTCGCTGATAATCCTCCAGGAGGAGTGGCCCATGGCCGGCTGGGTACGGGTCTCGGACTGGTTGCAGTAAGAGCAGGTCCGGGTCTCCGTATAGCTCTCCGTGCAGGGATTGCCGCTGGAGGCGGACCAGGCAGACCAGTTGTGGCCGCCCTCGGTGATGCGGACATTGCCGCACACCGAACACTTCTCCTCAATGTAGGGGTGGCCCGAGCAACTGTCGTCCCGCCTGACGGTCACGTACTTGTGCTCGCCCTTCGACGCTCCCTCGGGACGATAAGCCACGTCTCTGCGTTCGCCGCACTTGGTGCACGTCTGGTAAGCAACCCAAGTCTCACCGTAGATACAGTCGTTGCTCCTCATCTCAGCGCCGGTCTGCTTCCACTCGTGGTTGCAGGGGGCCGGGGTCGATGCGGCCGCGGTATTGGACTGGGACTGAGGCTGGGACTGGGATTGGGGCTCGGGCTTGGGCTCGGACTTGGGTTCTTCGTTGGAATCCGTCTGGTCCTGGGAAGAGGGCTGTTCTGCGGGGAGATCATTTTCCGCAGAGGACTCCTTTTCCTCAGCAGCGTCCTCCCCATCGTCAGGGGAGGTCAGTGTATCTCCATCCGGGGAATTGTTGAGGGGGACCGACCCCTCATCGGTGATGCCGATGACGTCCTGAGCGTCATCGTGGTCGTGGTCGTCTGTTGTGCCGGAACATGCCGGGAGAGCCAAGAGGCTGATCAGCATGGCCGCACATAAGAACAGAGACAATACACGCTTCTTCATAGTTCTCTACCTCCTAAAAGTATTTGGCTGACGGACACCCAATGTACCGGCACCGCCGTCGAAAACGCCCTCCGGCCGTACGGCAAGCCGGGGGAGATTCCAGAGGCGCGTCCTCCGCCGTCCGGGGAAACACCATTCCAGAGGAGCAGACAGGGGACCGATTCAGCTTGTGCAACTAGTCTATCAGATACTATAGAAAAAAGCAAGTGCCGAATTCATCGAAAAACCCGCCAAATTCATCGCTTCACCCGCCGGTCCCATGGGACGCAATCCAATATCGCAATACAAAAGTATTTATCATTTGTCCAACAATCCGGGAAAAATGTATTGTAATTCTGGACTGAGAGGACTTCCTATGCTTGACGAAATGATACGGAAGCTGCGTCTGGAGCGCGGCATGAAGCAGGAGGAGCTGGGCCGCCGGGTGTGCGCCAGCAAGCAGAGTGTCTCCAACTGGGAGAACGGCAACATCATGCCGTCCATCGACCTGCTGGTGCGTCTGGCGGATTTCTTCGGGGTCACCACGGACTATCTGCTGGGCCGGGAGGACCGGCACACCCTGGACGCCGACGGACTGACTCCAGAGCAGATGGCCCATCTCCAGCTCCTCATCGACGACCTGCGGAAGCGGCGGGACACATGACGATATCATGGCTATGCGCGACACGCCGAAAGGGCCCCGGACAAGCGTCCGGGGCCCTTTCGGCTTTTAGAGGAAGAGGAAACATTCAGGTATGGCTGTCAAATCGCAGGAGAAGCGATATGGCACGAGGTTATTTAGGGCCCTTGTCCTCTGCCGCCCTAGGGTGGCAGTAGGGGGCGTTGGGACACCCGCCGCAGCCGCCGCCGCAGGAGGAGCCCCCGCCGCGCTTTCTCTCCCGGGCCATGCCCCGGAGGATGGCGGTCACGGTGAGAATCAGGACCAGAGTCACCAGGATGTAGCCCAGATGGGCTGTGAGATAGGCCAGCATAGGGATCCCTCCTTTACGCCGGAAAAGATCATACTATTCTTCAATGAAAAACAATATAACGTTACCGTGCGAAAAATGCAGAAATTGCAACGCTTTGGTAGCGATATTAAAGCTCTTTTTGATACTTTTTCTTTCAGGAAAAAGTATCAGGCGCGGCTGACGGAGCGGACGCTGCCCGCCAGGGTGCTGCTCTCCCGGTAGGGCCGGAACACCAGGTACAGGATACCGGCCAGCAGGGCGATGGCCACCACGGTGAAGATCCCGAAGCCGCCGCCGGTGAACAGCAGGCCCAGCTGGTAGATGATGAGCGCCACCACATAGGCCCACAGGCACATATAGCCGATGGCGGCCAGGGTCCACTTGGTATTGTTCATCTCCCGCTTGATGGCGCCCATGGCCGCGAAGCAGGGGGCGCAGAGCAGGTTGAAAGTCATGAAGGAGAAAGCGGAGAGGGCGGTGTAGTCCGCGGCCACCATGGCCCACAGCTCGTCGCCGTTCTCGCTGAGCTCTCCGGCGTAGTGGTAGAGGATACCGAACATGCCCACCACGTTCTCCTTGGCCACCAGCCCGCCGATAGTCGCCACGGCGGGCTTCCAGTCGCCGAAGCCCAGGGGAATGAAGATCCAGGCAAAGGCCTTGCCCACATAGGCCAGCAGGGAGAAGTCGTTGTCATCTACCAGGCCAAAGCCGCCGTTCTCAAAGCCGAAGGCCTGGAGGAACCAGATGAGGATGGAGGCGATCACGATGACGCTTCCGGCCCGCTTGATGAAGCTCCAGCCCCGCTCCCAGGTGCCCCGCAGCACGTTGCCGGCGCTGGGCTTGTGGTAGGCGGGCAGCTCCATGACGAAGGGGGCGGGCTCACCGGCAAAGGCCTTGAACTTCTTCAGCATGATGCCGGAGACAATGATAGAGCCCATACCCAGGAAGTAGGCGGAGGCCGCGATCCAGGGGGAGTTGCCGAAGAGGGCGCCGGCGATGAGGCCGATGATGGGCAGCTTGGCGCCGCAGGGCATGAAGGCGGTGGTCATGACCGTCATCTTCCGGTCACGGTCCTGCTCGATGGTGCGGGAGGCCATGATGCCGGGCACGCCGCAGCCGGTGGCCACCAGCATGGGGATGAAGCTCTTGCCGCTCAGGCCGAAGCGGCGGAAGATCCGGTCCATAATGAAGGCGATCCGGGCCATGTAGCCCACGTCCTCCAGGATGCACAGCAGGAAGAACAGCACCAGCATCTGGGGCACGAAGCCCAGCACCGCGCCCACACCGGCCACAATGCCGTCCTGGATCAGGCCGTAGAGCCAGCTGCCCTCCGCCACGCCGACAGCGGTCAGGACGGAGTCAAAGAAGCCGGGGACGATCTCGCCGAAGAGCACGTCGTTGGCCCAGTCGGTGCCCCAGGAGCCGATGCCGATGCCCCAGGGCTCGCCCTCCCGGAAGGAGCCGTCGAACAGGGCCGCCGGGGAGGTGCCCATGGCGATGGTGTACAGCAGGATCATGACGGCGGCGAAGATGGGCAGGGCCAGGAACCGGTTGGTGACGATCCGGTCGATCCGGTCGGAGACGGTCAGGCCGCCCTGGTTCTTCCGCTTGTAGCAGCTGCCGATGATCTTGCCGATCCAGTTGTACCGCTCGGCGGTGATGATGCTCTCGGCGTCGTCGTCCAGTTCGGCCTCGCAGGCGGTGATGTCGCCCTCGATGTGCTTGAGGGTGGCGCTGTTCAGCTTCAACTGCTCGCCCACCTTGCTGTCCCGCTCAAAGAGCTTCACGGCGTACCAGCGCTGCTGGTTCTCCGGCAGGTCGTGGAGGGCCAGCTCCTCGATGTGGGCCAGGACGTGCTCCACGGGGCCGCAGAAGGTGTGGGGCGGGGGCGCGGCCTCCTTTCCGGCGGCGGCCACGGCGCCCTTGGCGGCCTCGTCGATGCCGGTGCCCTTCAGGGCGGAGATCTCATACACCGGACAGCCCAGGGTGCCGGAGAGCTTCCTGGTGTCCAGCTTGTCGCCGTTCTTCCGGATCACGTCCATCATGTTGACGGCCACCACCACGGGGATGCCCAGTTCCATCAGCTGGGTGGTCAGGTACAGGTTCCGCTCTAGGTTGGTGCCGTCGATGATGTTGAGGATGACGTCGGGGCGCTCCCCGATGAGGTAGTTCCGGGCCACCACCTCCTCCAGGGTGTAGGGGGACAGGGAGTAGATGCCGGGCAGGTCCGTGACGGTGACGTCCTTCTGGTTCTTCAACTTGCCCTCTTTTTTCTCCACCGTGACGCCGGGCCAGTTGCCCACGTACTGGTTGGTGCCCGTCAGGGCATTGAACAAGGTCGTCTTGCCGGTGTTGGGATTGCCGGCAAGGGCGATTCTGGTACTCATGGTCGTGCGATCTCCTTCCAAATCAATATGCTTTACAGGGAATTAGCAACAGCTAATTAGTAATTACTAACTTATCCACCAAAAAGATGGGCGCTCCGCCGCGCCCTGAGCGGTATCACTGGACCTCGATCATCTCGGCGTCGGCCTTCCGCAGGCTCAGCTCGTAGCCCCGGACCGTGACCTCCACCGGGTCGCCCAGAGGGGCCACCTTGCGGACGTAGATGTCCACGCCCTTGGTGATGCCCATGTCCATGATCCGGCGCTTCACCGCGCCCTCGCCGTGGAGCTTCGCCACCTTGACGGTGGAGCCGACGGCCGCGTTTCTCAGAGTTGCCATGGTCTCTCTCCTTTCCGTTCTGTAACCGGCCGGACGGGCCGGCCTGTTGATACGATCCGAACCACCATCGCCGCCGCACAAAAATGAGGTGCCGCAACGCTTTGACAGCGACAGTAAAGCCCTTAAAAATCCTTTTTCTTCCAGAAAAACGGATCAAATCATAATTTTGGCGGCCATATCCTGGTTCACCGCGATGCGGGTCCCCTTGACCTCCACGATCAGGCTGCCGCCCACTTTATTGATGACGGTCACCTGTCCTCCAGCGATGAAGCCGAGGTTCTCCAGAAACTGCCGGGTCTCCGGCTTTCCCCCCACCTTCTTGATGAGGTTGTACTCGCCGGGCTGCGCCATTGTCAAGGGCATCACCATGCCTCCTTTTCTGTTGGGATCGGAACTGAATTAGTTAAGACTTACTAACTGCCACATAAGTTAGCACTTTCTAACCCTGATGTCAAGAGGTTTCCGCGAAATTTTTCGGATTTGGCGAAAACCGGCAAAAATCCCCTGCGGTTGATAGGAGATATCTGGGGATTTATACCACATCCCCGCTCCCTCATAAAAAGCGGGAAACCGCATACAGTAGCCGTGAGGTGATACGCATATGAAACTACAGTGGAAAAAGCTGCTGCTCTGCGAGGCCATCCCTCTGGCGGTGGGCGGCGCGTCGGCGCTGCTGACCAGGGGGAGCATGGCCAAGTACCCCCTGCTGCACCGGCCGCCCCTGTCGCCGCCGGGTTGGATCTTCCCGGTGGTGTGGACGGCGCTGTTCGCGATGATGGGCCTTGCGTCCTATCTGGCGGCAACATTCCACGCGCCGAAGGACCGGGTCAGAAGCGCGCTGAACTTCTACGGCGCGCAGCTCCTGGTGAACTTTCTCTGGCCCACGCTGTTCTTTACGATGGAGCGGTTTCTGATCGCTTTCCTGTGGCTAGTGCTGCTGTGGGTGCTGGTGTTCGTCACATGGCGGAAATTCCGGGGCATCTCCGCTCCGGCGGGGCGTCTGCTGCTGCCCTATTTGGCTTGGCTGACCTTCGCGGCCTATCTGAATATGGGCGTGTACCTCCTGAATTGACAGGAAAGGGGACGGCCTGTTTTCCGGCCCGGCCGATAATTTATCAGGTTCCCGCAAATACTACCGCCGAAGGAAATTCCTTGGAGGCAGTATCGTATGGAAAAACTGACCATGAAACTCAGCGAGAACCGGGAGGCCCTGGACGCCCTGCTGGGCGTGGGCCGGAACTACGACATCATCAGCCGTGATTTGTATATCGGCGACTGGAAGGGCCGACTGTACGTCATCGACGGCTACGGCGACGACGGCGTCATAGAGCGGGTGATCTCCTTCCTCATGGACCGAGGCATGGCCCTGGCGGGGAAGACCAGCAGTATGCAGGAGTTCATCGACCGCTGCGTCTCTTTCGGCGAGGTGGACTGCGAAAACGACCTGGACCAGATCCTGACCGGGGTGTTCCTGGGCAAGACCATATTGCTGCTGGAGGGCTTCGACTACTGTGCCATGCTGGACGCCAAGCACTTCCCGGGCCGGGACGTGGAGGAGCCCAACGACAGCCGGGTCCTACGGGGTAGCCACGACGGCTTCACCGAGACCCTGGTGCAGAACACCGCCCTGCTCCGCCGCCGCATCCGAGACCCCAACCTGACGCTGGAGAACCGCAAGGTGGGCGGCCGCAGCCGGACCGACGTGGTGCTGGCCTACCTGGAGGACCGGGTGGACCGGGCGGAGCTGGAGGAGCTGCGGCGGAAGCTCCAGGGCATCGACGTCAACTCCGTTTCCATGAGCCAGGAGAGCGTGGCCGAGGCCATCGTGACGCCCCAGTGGTTCAACCCCTTCCCCAAGGTGCGCTACACCGAGCGGCCCGACGCCGCCACCGCCTCCATCATGGAGGGCGGCATCGTGCTGCTGGTGGACAACTCGCCGTCGGTGATGCTGCTGCCCACGTCCCTGCTCCAGTTCATGGAGGAGCCCAACGATTACTACTTCCCACCCCTGGTGGGGACGTACCTGCGGTATCTGCGGCTGGTGGTGATGCTGCTGGCGCTGTTCATCACGCCGGTGTGGTACCTGCTGGTGAAGGACGCGGCGAGGGTGCCGGAGGCCCTCAGCTTCATTGTCCCGGAGAAGCCGGGGAGCGTGCCGCTGCTGGTGCAGCTGCTGCTGCTGGACTTTCTGGTGGACCTGTTGAAGCTGGCCTCCCTCAACACCCCCGACGCCCTGTCCAACTCTTTCAGTATGCTGGGGGCCCTGATCCTGGGGGACTTCGCGGTGCAGGCCCGGTGGCTGGTGCCGGAGGTGCTGGTGTATATGGCCTTCGTGGCCATCGCCAACTTCGCCCAGCCCAGCTTTGAGCTGGGCTACGCCCTGAAGCTGACGCGGATGGCGTTCCTGATCCTGGTGGCGGCCTTTGACGTGTGGGGGCTGGCCGCCGGTATCGTGGGATTTTTCGCCATGCTGCTCACCACCAAACCCATCCTGGGCCGCGGGTATCTCTATCCCCTCATCCCCTTCGACGGAAAAGCCCTGGGCCGCCTGCTGCTGCGGCAGCCCATCGGGAAAAAGAACACGTGAGACAGAGGAGCTCTGCCGTCTGGCGGAGCTCCTCTGTCTGCTCTCCGGCCAGCGGCTCCGCCCTTGCCTTTTCCCGAGCTATCCTGTATAATTGACCCATCCGAAACAAGAAGGGATGATCCGTCATGGAAGAAAACCAGGACCTGCACGAACTGATGACCCGCCTGGAGAAGCAGGCGGAACGGCAGACCAGATACGCCCGGCGGCAGTTCCTCGTGGCGGCGGCGTGCGGCGTGCTCCTTGTGGTGCTGGCCTTTATCCTGGTCCCCAGGGCGCTGGAGCTCTCGGCGCGGCTGGAGGCGGTGGCCGGAAATCTGGAGAGCATCACGGCGGAGCTGGACGAGGCGAACCTGAAGGGCATGGTGGAAAATGTGGACGCCCTGGCCACGTCGTCCCAGCAGGGGCTCCAGGACGCGCTGGCGAAGCTGAACGCCATCGACTTCGACACCCTGAACCGGGCCATCAAAAACCTGGCGGACGCGGTGGAGCCGCTAGCGAAGTTTTTCAACCTTTTTAATAAGAACTGACAGTAGAAACACGCTTCCCCTGGAAGGAGAAAAGACCCTATGCCTCTTTTTGACCCACTGAAATACGCCTACCCCTCCCGCCGGAGCGTGGTCTACGCCAAAAAGGGCATGGCCGCCTCCACCTCGCCCATCGCCTCCCAGGTGGGGCTGGACATGATGAAGGCAGGCGGCACGGAACCCCGGACCGACGGGACGATTGCGGCCTGGTAAGGAAGCGAATTAAAAAGAATATTGACCTTGCCGCCAATGCGCTGCAATTTTTGTGTTTCCCGCGCGGCAATGATGTGTCATTGTGCTAATAGAAAAATCGTATGAAAACTGCTATCATAGGAGTACCCGGAACTGAAGGGGGAGAGTATATGCGGATCGCGGTCTGTGACGATGAAGCGGAGGAGCGGGAGCAGATAGCCCGCACTCTGCGGGAGTGGTATCCCCTCCAAAGGGTGGAATGCTTTTCCGACGGGGCTTCCCTTTTGGCGGCGGCCAGAACGGACCAGCCTTTCGGCATGGTCTTTCTGGATATCTATCTGCAGAAGGAGAACGGGGTGGACATCGCCAGAACCCTCCGGGAGGTCTCGCCGGGCACCGGCATCGTGTTCGCCACCACCAGCAGGGAGTACGCGGTGGACGCATTTTCTCTCAATGCCCTCCACTATCTGGTCAAGCCGGTGACGGCGGAGGGTGTGGCGGAGGCGTTCCACCGGCTGGCGCAGCTCGGAGACCGGGAGCGGCCTGTCCTCACCGTGACGGTCGGGCGGGACAGCTATACGGTCTATCTGGACGACATCATCGAGATGGAGAGCATCCGGCACGCGGTGGAGATCACCCTGGCGGACGGGCGGGTCCTGAAGGTGTGGACGCCTCTGGCCGAGCTGGAGGGGATGCTGGATGAGCGCTTTTTAAAGGTCACCAGGGGCGTGGTGGTGAATATGGACTGTATTGAGCAGATGGGGGTGGACGTCTGCACGTTGCGGAACGGGACCAGACAGCCCATCACCAGGAGCAAGCGCACCGCGATCCGGGCCGCCTACAACGACTACGTGTTTGCCCGGCTCTCCCGGAGGCAGGGCCTTGGCCAGGAGGGGGATCGATGAACTGGATACAGATACAAAGTCCCATCATTGATGCCCTGGGCTTTTTTGTCCAGGCCTACCCTCCCCAGGTTTTATACTTCTTCGCTTTTCCGGAGGAGTCTCTGCGCTTTACCAGAAAGCGGATTTTAATGGGGAGCTTCCTGATGACAGCCCTGCTGTCGGCCCTTTTCCCCGCGATCCTTTCGGCGCTCCAGCCGCCCTCCTTTTACATGTTCAACGTCCTCGCCAACGTGTACATGTTGGCATTCATCCTCGTGTTCTGCTGCCTCTGTACCTGGGTGGTCCGGGAGACGTTCATGAAAAGGCTGATGGTACTCTACATCGTCATTTTCTACGCCTCCGCCCAGTATTGGCTGGTGAACATGTCCAAGCTCCCCCTGGTGCCCAGCAACGTACAGCGCCCCTGGAGCGCCTACAACATGTTTTCGCTGGGGCTCTATACGCTGGTGACAGCCGTTCTGCTGCCCGTGATGATGATAATGGTCATACGGCCCATGGAGGAGTTCCTGCTGGAAGTCGATACCGGCTCCATGAAGGGTGAGTTCCGCTTTGCCTCTTTCTCCACCGCCACCTACCTGGCGCTGATGATCTATAACGACACCACCGACGGACTGTTCAGACCCATTTTCCTCTTTCTCATGCTGAACCAGTGCATGATCTACTGGCTGCTGTTCCGGGAGGCGGTGCGGCACAAGCGGGACGCGGACCACCGCCGGGCACTGGAGATCCAGCAGATCCAGTACGACAATATCACCAGGGAGATGGAGAACGCCCGCCGGCTGCGCCACGATATGCGCCACCATCTGAACGCCCTCAGCGGGATGCTGGAGCGGGAGGATATGGAGGCGGCGCGGGCCTACCTCACCCAGCTCATCGGCTCCACCGCCAGGCGGGAGGACCAGGTCTACTGCCGGAACCTGACGGTCAACGGGCTGCTGCAATACTACACCGGCCTGGCCAGGGACGAGGGCATCACCTGTCAGGTCCAGGCGGAGTGCGGCGAACTGACCGTGCCCGCCACAGATCTGACGGTGCTGTTCGGCAACGCCATGGAGAACGCCATCCGCGCCTGCGGCGATGTCCAGGGGGAGAAGTGGATCATCCTGCGGGTGGGGACCATCGGCGGCTCCCTGATGATTGAGGTCAGCAACCCCTGCCGGAGCGTCCACGCCTCTGGTCGGTTCCGGGACAAGGAGGGGTTTCTCCCGGCGGAGGCATTTCTGAGCAGCAGGCCGGGCGGCGGATACGGACTGCGTAGCATGGCCCACATGGCGGAGCAGTATGGCGGCGACGCTTCTTTCCGCTTCGACGCCGAGACGGGGACCTTTATCGCCCGGGTCAGGCTGAATCTGCACCCGGAGGAGCTGTAGATCATGAAACAGAAGAGGGCGGGTTCTCCCGCCCTCTTTTTCTATCGGGAGCGGACAGATTTCGCAAAAAAATTTCCTAAAAGCAGGAAAAATTGGCAAAAACATAGCTTGCAATAGCATGGGGGATGTACTACAATAGACCAGTTGAATTTTTCGCACTTTATCCCAAGGAAAGAGGTTATTTACTTGCGAAACGAGAAATTGAGGAACGTTGCTATTATCGCCCATGTCGACCGCGTCGTCGCAAAGTCCGCTTGACTCCGTTTCCGCCTGCGGCGAAAACTGCGTCCGCTACCTTGCTCCTCCTATCCCCAAAAAACGCGATGCGGTTTTCGGGGACCCCCATTTTTTGATTTTATTGTACGCGCCTGACGGCGCGCCCCGCTGGCGCGGGGGCGTGGTCTTGCCGTACCAAAGGAGATACCCATATGCAAAACGAGAAATTGAGGAACGTTGCCATTATCGCCCACGTTGACCACGGCAAGACCACGCTGGTGGACCAGATGCTCAAGCAGGGCGGCGTGTACCGGGAGAACCAGGAGGTGGTGGAGCGCGTGATGGACTCCGGCGACCTGGAGCGGGAGCGGGGCATCACTATCCTGGCCAAGAACACCGCCATCCAGTACGGCGACACCAAGATCAACATCGTGGACACCCCCGGCCACGCCGACTTCGGCGGCGAGGTGGAGCGCATTTTGAAGATGGTCAACGGCGTCATCCTCCTGGTGGACGCCGCCGAGGGCCCCATGCCCCAGACCCGCTTCGTGCTGAGCCGCGCACTGGAGCTGGGCCACCGGGTCATCGTGGTGGTCAACAAGATCGACCGGCCCGACCAGCGCATCCATGAGGTCATCGACGAGTGCCTGGAGCTGCTGCTGGACCTGGACGCCAGCGACGACCAGTTGGACAGCCCCATGCTGTTCTGCTCCGCCCGGCAGGGCATCTGCTCCTACACCCCGGACGACCTGGGCACGGACTTAAAGCCCCTCTTCGAGACCATCCTCAACTATATCCCCGCCCCCGAGGCGGACGTGGACCAGCCCTTCCAGATGCTGGTCAGCTCCATCGACTACAACGACTTCGTGGGCCGCATCGCCATCGGCCGCATCGAGCGGGGCGCGGTGCACCAGAATCAGGAGATCGCCGTCTGCAACTACCACGACCCGGACGCCGCCCCCAAGAAGGCCAAGGCCGTGTCCATCTATGAGTTTGACGGCCTCAGCCGCAAGGCCGTCACCGAGGCCACGGCGGGCAACATCATCGCCATGAGCGGCATCGGCGACATCACCATCGGCGACACCATCTGCGCCCCCTCGGCGGTGGAGCCCCTGCCCTTCGTGAAGATCTCCGCCCCCACCATGGAGATGACCTTCTCCATCAACGACTCCCCCTTCGCCGGACGGGAGGGCAAGTACGTCACCAGCCGCCAGCTCCGGGACCGGCTGTTCCGGGAGACCCTGAAGGACGTGTCCCTCCGGGTCAGCGAGATCGAGGGCGCCACCGACGCCTTCAACGTGGCCGGGCGCGGCGAGATGCACCTCTCCATCCTCATCGAGACCATGCGCCGGGAGGGCTATGAGTTCCAGGTGTCCCCGCCCCGCGTCCTCTACCAGGAGATCGACGGCCGGAAGTGCGAGCCCATGGAGCGCCTGGTGGCCGACGTGCCCGCCGACAGCGTGGGCGCGGTGATCGAGAAGCTGGGTTCCCGGAAGGGCGACCTTGTGGAGATGACCCCTGTGGGCAGCCGCATGAAGCTGGAGTTCCTGGTCCCCTCCCGTGGCCTCTTCGGCTACCGCAACGAGTTCCTCACCGACACCCGGGGCGAGGGCATCATGGCCTCCGTGTTCGACAGCTACGCCCCCTTCAAGGGCGAGCTGAGCCGCCGGAACACCGGGTCCCTCATCGCCTTCGAAACCGGCGAGTCCATCACCTACGGCCTCTTCAACGCCCAGGAGCGGGGCGCCCTCTTCATCGGCCCTGGCGTGGCGGTGTACGCCGGCATGGTGGTGGGCGTCAGCCCCAAGTCTGAGGACATCCCCGTCAACGTCTGCAAAAAGAAGCAGCTCACCAACATGCGGGCCAGCGGATCCGACGAGGCCCTGCGGCTGGTGCCCCACCGGCAGCTGAGCCTGGAGCAGTGCCTGGAGTTCCTGGCGGACGACGAGCTGCTGGAGGTCACCCCCAAGAACCTTCGGATGCGCAAGCGCATCCTGGACCACGAGAAGCGCATGAAGGCCCTCAAGGGCGGGAAGAAGTAAGCCGCCACAGGTCCGGCGGACGATCCGGCGGTTGACCTTTCGCCCAAATGCTGGTACAATAGAGCTATCTTTCCTTTACAGGAGGCTCATGCCATGAAACAGATCATTGCCACTTCCGCCGCCCCCGCGGCCATCGGTCCCTACTCCCAGGGCATGGACGGCGGTGCCGTCGTCATCACCTCCGGCCAGCTGGGCATCGACCCCGCCACCGGCGCGTTCGCCGGGGACACCGTCGCCCAGCAGACCCGCCAGTCCCTGCTGAACGTCCAGGCCGTGCTGGCCCAGGCGGGCCTGGGGCTGGAGAACGTTATCAAGACC
The DNA here is from genome assembly GCA_947589745.1 of uncultured Oscillospiraceae bacterium. Classification (GTDB taxonomy): domain Bacteria; phylum Bacillota; class Clostridia; order Oscillospirales; family Oscillospiraceae; genus Pelethomonas. Next base: position 19,559 of record CANQCS010000018.1, on the reverse strand, counting down.
ACCGTGTTCCTCAAGGACATGAACGACTTTGCCGCCATGAACGAGGTGTACGCCACGTTCTTCACGGAGGCGCCCCCGGCCCGCAGCGCCGTGGAGGTGGCCCGCCTGCCCAAGGACGGCCTGGTGGAGATCGAGGCCATCGCCGTCCGTTGAGCAAAAGGGAGCGCAGTTCTTTAACGGCCACGCTCCATCATTCTCAAGTTATTTGAACAAGAAGAGGCAGACGCCGGAGAACGGCGTCTGCCTTTTTATGCTCTGTCAGTGGGAACCATCCCTCGTCACCGTGCGGAAAATGTAGGTATCGCAACGCTTTGAGAGCGATGTTAAAGTTCTTTTTGATTCTTTTTCTTTCAAGAAAAAGAATTACATCCCCGGGATCTCTGGGCGGAAGGGCAGCAGGACACGGCCAAAGCACACCACGCTGCGTCCGCTGTCCCGGGGCAGGATCACGTCCATGTTGGCCCGCTTCCGGTTCAGGGAGAACAGGTAGGTCATGCCCAGCACGTCCCGGACATACTGCTTGCACAGCAGCTCCCCGTCCACGCAGAAGATGCCCACATCCCCCGAGGACAGCGGGTCCCGGTTGACGTAGGCGATGGAGCCGTCCATGATGTAGGGCTCCATGGAGTCCCCCTGGATGCGCACGGCGAACTCCGCGCCGGGCGGCACATCCCCGGTGACGTCGATGTAGTCGAAGTCCTCCCCGAACACCGGCGACATGAATCCCGCCGCCGCCGGACTGCGGTACAGGGGGATCTGCCGGATCTCCGGCTTGGGGCGCTCCTCCTCCAGATCCGACTGGTAGGAGGTGAGGGCGTCCGCCACCGACTGGAGGGCCTGGCGGCCCGTGGTGCGCAGGCGGCGGTACTTCTCCACCAGCCGCCGCTCCTCCACCGAGCAGACGAAGACCTTGCCGCTCATAAAGTCCTGATAGAGGTAGTTGGGCTCCACGTCCAGCACCTGGAGCAGCCGCAGGAGCACGTCCTCCCGCATGGCGTTCTGCCCGCTCTCGTAGTTGCTGACGGCGGAGAGGCTGACGCCCAAGGCTCTGGCCAGTTCCCCCTGGCTCATGCCCAGCTCCTTCCGCCGCTCCCGCAGTCTCTGTCCAAAGCTCATGGAGCACCTCCTGTTTCGTGATGATTACAGCATAGCTGAAACCAGAAAAAAAGTCAACAGAAATTCTGAAATTTATGCTTGACAAATAGAGGAAAGCGTGGTAGGATAATCGCATAAAGAACATCTGTTCTAGATATGCTTGAAAACGGGCGAGATCCCCCCTCTGTTCTGCCCCCAACAGGACGGGGAGGTCGGGAAGTCTACAGGGCCGCACCACTGCGCGGGCGGCCGGGCGCTGCCCGCTTCCACCAAGAAAATGCCGCTGTGCTTGCGGCACAGCGGCATTTTCTTGGTGGGAGCGGGTGGATTCGAACCACCGAAGTCGTCGACAACAGATTTACAGTCTGCCCCCTTTGGCCACTCGGGAACGCTCCCATGTAGACCCACCAAAGGACCTATTCACTTTCTCGCTGAGAAGAGGTTGGAGCTGGTAGACGGACTCGAACCCCCGACCTGCTGATTACAAATCAGCTGCTCTACCAACTGAGCTATACCAGCATCATCAGCAGCGAGTCATATCATAGCAGACATCCGCCCGTTTGTCAACCATAAATTTTGATTTTTGGGAGGAAATTTTTTTGCATACCATACGAAAGAGAATGCGGGACGCACAGCGCGCCTTTCCCTTGGCGCAGTGCGGACGCTGCGGCGGGGAGCTGTACGAGGGCGCCGCGGTCTGGTATCTGGACGGGCGGCGGCTCTGTGAGGACTGCACGGCGGCCTGGCTTCTGGAGGAGTTCTCCGCCTGCCGCTTCTGTTGCGGGGAGGTGAGGGGATGACGCTGCTTCGCATGGCGGCCAGCTACCGCCAGAGCTGCGCCATGATCCGCCTGCGGATCTGCGCCCTGAAGGACGCCCAGGCCGAGGCCGGCAGCGACGAAAAGGCCCGGCTGGAGCAGCGCATCCGCAGCCTCAGTGCCATGTACCGGGATGCCCTGGAGGTGGCGCGGGTCCTGGAGGGCTACTACGACAGGAGGTGCCCCGACAATGAGCGCGACACGTTCTAGGAGGCCGGCCCGGAGGGCCGCCGCTCGGAGGAACAACGAGTTCGTCGGAGACATGGCGGCCTGGGAGCAGGACAACGGCCCGGACAACGGCAGCGAGATGGCCCGGCTGCGCCAAAATATGCGGAAGGTCCGCTCCGCGGAGCTGACGCCCCGGCAGGACGAGATGGTCCACCTCTACTACGACATAGGCCTCTCCATCCCCCGCATCGCCCAGCAACTGGGCGTCCACAAGTCCACCGTGTCCCGGACCCTGGCCCGGGCCAGGGTAAAGCTAAAAAGGTACTTGCAATACAGCTTCTGATTTGGTACACTCTCCTGGATGGAAAACCTTCAACAGGGAGAGGAAACCGGTATGATCCAACGTGCGATGAAAAGCGGCGGCGGAAGGCTGGCCATGGCCGTGGTGGGGGCGTTCATCTACGCCCTGGGCATGAACCTGTTCGTGGTGCCCCAGGGGCTCTTCACCGGCGGGCTCATGGGCCTGTGCCAGCTGCTGCGGACCCTGATCCTCCAGGCCATGGGCATCACCTCCATGACCTTCGACTTCGCCGGGGTGCTGCTGTACGCCATGAACATCCCCCTGCTGATCCTGGCCTACCGCAGCATGGGCAGGACCTTCTTCCGCAACACCCTGATCTGCGCCAGCGCCTATAGCCTCTTCACCAGCATCGTGCCCATCCCCGCCGCCCCCATCGTGGAGGACGTGCTGACCAGCTGCCTGCTGGGCGGCGTCATCTCCGGCGTGGGCACCGGGCTGGCCCTCACCGGCGGGTGCTGCGGCGGCGGGCTGGAGCTGCTGGGGCTGTACCTGTCCAAGCGGGGGGCCAAGGTCACTATCGGGCAGTTCAACCTGGCCTTCAACGCGGTGCTGTTCGTGCTGTGCGGGGTGCTCTTCGACCTGCCCACCCTGATCTACTCGGTGCTGAACACCATCTTCAGCTCCATGGCCATCGACCGGGCCCACCGGCAGAGCATCAACGTCCAGGTGCTCATCTTCACCAAGCTGGAGAGCGAGGAGCTGGACCACTTTATCATGAGCGACCTCCACCGGGGCCTCACCCGCTGGGAGGGCAAGGGCGTCTACACCGGCGAGCCAACCCACATCCTCTGCGTGTGCGTCAACAAGTATGAGATCGACGACCTGCGGGAGGTGCTCCACCGTGTGGACCCCAAGGCTTTTTTCATTGTCCAGGAGGGCGTACACGTCAGCAGCAACTTTGAGAGGCGGCTTTCATAAAACCGCCGGGAAACAGAATCGGGCCGCCGCAGGAAAACACCTGCGGCGGCCCGATTTCTTTATTGCTCTGTGCCCTGCCAGGCCAAGGGAACCCCTACGGTTCATCCGTTCTCCCCAGCAGGTAGTCGGTCGAAACACCAAAGTAGTCCGCAAGCGCCACTAACCCAGGAACATCGGGATATCCGTCCCCGACCTCATAGCGCTGATAGCCTCTGGTGGAGATCCTCAAATACTCCGCCATTTCCCGCTGGGTCACGCCATGGCCTTTTCGGAGTTCTTTCAGCCGGACCTTAAAAATCTCTGTCATATAAATTTACTTTTCCCAAGGCCCCCGTCTCTACGGCTCGTCTGTTCTACCCAGCAGGTAGTCGGTCGAAACACCAAAATAATCCGCAAGCGCCACGATCACAGGCGCAGCTGGGTCACGCTCATCATTCTCATACCGCTCATAGGATTTGGCGGAGATAGAAATAGCCTCGGACACCATCTGCCTCGTTAATTTCCGGCTCTTTCTCAGCTCGAAAAGACGCTCTCCCAAAATTTTCATAGAAAACCTCTTGAACGATCTCTCGTTATCGTGCGCAGAATACGGGCATCGCAGCGCCGTAGCAACGGTATGAAAGACCTTTTTCAATTAGGCTTCTGCTTTCGCGGCGGCTTTTCTTGTAGTGGTCTTCTTGGCGGCAGGCTTCTTCGCCGCGGCGGTGTCCTTGGCCGCTGTCTTTTTCCCGGCGGTCTTGGAGGCCGCCTTGGCAGCGGGCTTTTTCGACGCGGTCTTGGCGGAGGCAGTTTCCTCGGCCTTGGCCTCGGCGGCGTCGCCCTCCTTGGTCTCCTTGGCCTTGCGGCGGTAGCCGCCCCGCTTGTCCTCCGGGGTGAAGTTGGCGCACTGCTCGTTGATGCAGTAGGGCTTCTTAAAGCCCTTGCCGGCCTTCTTGAACATGGTCTGGCCGCACACCGGGCAGTCGTCCGCCACGGGGATGTCCCAGGTCATGAAGTCGCAGCGCTTGTCCTCTTCCTTATTGCTGTTGTTCTCACAGCCGTAGTAGGTATAGCCGTTGCGGGAGGTCTTCTTGAGGATGCGCCCGCCGCACTTGGGGCACCGCCCCGGCATGGCCACCACCAGGGGCTTGGTGAAGGTGCACTCCGGGTATCCCGGACAGGCCAGGAACCGGCCGAACCGGCCGCTCTTGACCACCATCCTCCGACCGCAGACATCGCAGACCTCGTCGGACTCCTCGTCGGGCACCTTCAGGCGCACGCCCTCCAGGTCCTTCTCCGCCCGCTCCATCTCGGCCTTGAAGGGGTCGTAGAACTCGTGGAGGACCTTCCGCCACTCCTTGCCGCCGCCCTCCACGTCGTCCAGCTCCTTCTCCATGCTGGCGGTGAAGCCGGTGTCCACGATGTCGGCGAACTTATCGCACATGAGCTGGTTGACGGTCTCGCCCAGTGGTGTGGTCTTCAGGTACTTGCCCTCCTTGACCACGTACTCCCGGTCCAGGATGGTGCTGACCGTGGGGGCGTAGGTGGAGGGCCGGCCGATGCCGTTCTCCTCCAGGGCCCGGATCAGGGTGGCGTCGGTGTACCGGGCCGGGGGCTGGGTGAAGTGTTGGTCCGGCTGAAAGCCCAGCTTTTGCAGGCTCTGGCCCTCGGTGAGGGGCGGGAGCTTTTCCTCCTTGTCCTCTTTGTCCTCCTTCTCATCGTCCCGGCCCTCCTCGTAGACGGCGGTGTAGCCGGAGAACTTGAGGCTGCTGCTGGAGGCCCGGAACGTGTGTCCCGCCGCCTCCGCCTCCAGGGAGATGCCGTCGTACACGGCGTTGCTCATCTGGCAGGCCACGAACCGGCTCCAGATAAGGCGGTACAGCCGGTACTGCTCCGCCGTCAGGTCCCCCCGGACCTTCTCCGGGGTCAGCTCCACATTGCTGGGCCGGATGGCCTCGTGGGCGTCCTGGGCGTTGGACTTGGCCTTGTAGACCCGGGACTTGGGCGGGCAGTAGTCCTTCCCGTAGCGGCCCAGGATGAAGCTCCTGGCCGCCGCCACCGCCTCGTCGCTGAGGCGCAGGGAGTCGGTACGCATGTAGGTGATAAGGCCCACGGTGCCCTCGCCGGAGATATCCACGCCCTCATAGAGCTGCTGGGCAATGGCCATGGTCCGCCGGGGGGTCATGCTCAGCTTCCGGCTGGCCTCCTGCTGGAGGGTGGAGGTGGTGAAGGGGGCGGAGGGGGAGCGCTGCTTGTCCTGCCGCTTGAGGGACCTGACGGTAAAGGGCTTTCCCTCCACGGCGGCGATGACCGCGTCCACGTCCTCACGGCTGTTGAGGTCCTTTTTTTTGCCGTTCTCCCCGTGGTACCGGGCGAGGAAGCTGTTCTTTTCGGAGCCGTCGGTGCTGAGGCGCACGTCCAGGGACCAGTACTCCTGGGGCTGGAAGGCGGCGATCTCGTGCTCCCGGTCGCAGACCATCCGGGTGGCCACGGACTGGACCCGCCCGGCGGAGAGCCCCCGGCGGATCTTTTTCCACAGCAGGGGAGAGAGCTGGTAGCCCACGATGCGGTCCAGGATGCGCCGGGCCTGCTGGGCGTCCACCAGGCTCTGGTCGATCTCCCGGGGCTTCTGGATGGACTCGGAGACCACCCGCTTGGTGATCTCGTTGAAGGTGACCCGAAGGGCCTTGCTGTCGTTGAGGCCCAGCAGCTCCTTCAGGTGCCAGCTGATGGCCTCCCCCTCCCGGTCCGGGTCGGTGGCGAGATAGACCACATCGCTCTTCTTGGCGGACTTTTTCAGGTCGTTGATGATGTCCTCTTTGCCCTTGATGGGGCGGTAGACCGGCTCAAAGTCGTTGTCCACGTCCACGCCCAGGGTGCTCTTGGGCAGGTCCCGCAGATGGCCCATGCAGGCCTTGACCTCGTAGCCGGGACCCAGGTACTTGCCGATGGTCTTTGCTTTGGCGGGAGACTCCACGATCACGAGACTCGTTGTTGCCATTCTTTCCTCCTGATTTTTTCACGCGGGAGCGTGAAAAGTGTTGCCGTCCGATAACGGCCTGACATTTATTTCAGAGAGACCGACAGGCTGAACCGCTTGCCCGCCTCCTGCTTCACATATCCGTCCAGCTCCAGCATGGTCAGGGACGCCAGGACCCGCCGGGCCGGGATCTGGGTGGTGTCGATGATATCGTCCACCTGCAACGGGCGCCCCTCCAGGGCGCGGAGGATGCTCACCTGGTCGCCGGTGAGGCCGTGGTCCCCGCTCAGGTCCAGCGCCGGGCGGTCCGGCTCCTTGGGCTTGGGGGCGGCCTCCGCCTTGGGTGCGGGCGGCTCCGCGTTCCCGCCGTTGAAGCGGCGGGGCTCCTCCATCCGCAGGGAGCGGATCTTGTGGGGGTATTGTCCCACGTAGTGGTCCAGGATATCCCAGGCGTCGGTGACCACCCCCGCGCCGTCCCGCAGCAGGAGATTGCTGCCCGCGCAGTGCCAGTCCCCCGCCTGTCCCGGCAGGACGAACACGTCCCGGCCCTGGTCCAGGGCCCGGCTGGCGGTGATCAGCGCGCCGCTGCGGGCCGGGGCCTCGATGACCACGACGCCTAGGCAGAGGCCGCTGAGGATGCGGTTGCGCACGGGGAAGTGGGCGCCGCTGTGCTCGGTCCCCGGCGGGTACTCCGAGAGGATGGCGCCCCGGATGGCCAGGTCCTCGTAGAGGTCCCGGTTCTGCGGGGGATAGATGATGTCGTGCCCGCCGCCGATGACGCCCACGGTGACGCCTCCGGCCCGGAGCGCGCCCCGGTGGGCCGCCGCGTCGCCTCCCGACGCCAGGCCGGAGACCACGATGGCCCCCAGGCCCGCCAGCTGGAAGGCCAGCTTCTCCCCCATCTCCAGGGCGTAGGGCGACGCCTGGCGGGAGCCCACCATGGCGATGGCCACCTCCTCGTCGAAGAGGGGCATCCGGCCCTGGACGTAGAGCAGGATCGGCGGGTCGTAGATGTTCCGCAGCCGGTCCGGGTAGTCGGCGTCCTGCATGGTGAGGATGCGGAGGCCCAGCCGCTCGCAGTCCCCCAGGATGCGGTCGGCGGCGGTCAGGTCCTTGTCCTCCAGGGCCCTCGCGCCCTGCTTGGTCATCCCCTCCACCAGGAGGTACTCGCCGCTGTCGGCGGAGTAGATCTCCTCCGGTCCGCCAAAATGCTGGAGCAGGGCGAGCTTCCGCTGGTTGCCAAGGTAGTGCAGCCGCGACAGCCACACCCAATATTTCAACGACGCCATAACGACCTCCTCCATTCTTTTTCTTGAAAGAAAAAGGATCAAAAAGAACTTTACTCTCGCTACCGGGACGGTGCCGGTACTTACTCTGGCGGCCCGGTGACGATACCTCTATCTTATCGGTAGCCTTCCCAAAGCAGCACCGCTGCCGCGATGGCGGCGTTCAGGGACTCGCACCGCTCTCGCATGGGGATGCGGAGCACCCCGCCGCAGAGAGACAGCGCCTCCCGGCTCAGCCCCCGGCCCTCGCTGCCGATGAGCATGATGCCGCATGTCAGGTCCGCCTCCCGCGGGTCCACCGCGTCCTCCCGGAGGGCGGAGCCGAAAATGGGCAGATTCACCTCACGGGCCAAAATATCCAGCTGCTCCAGGGAGCAGCTCCAGGCGGGCAGCCGAAACACCGCGCCCATGGACGCCCGGACGGTCTTGGGGTTGTAGAGGTCCGCGCAGCCGGGCAGGAGCAGCAGCCCGTCGGCGCCGAAGGCGTCGGCGGTGCGGAGGATGGTGCCCACGTTGCCCGGGTCCTGGACCCCCTCCAGGGCCAGATAGCGGCGTCCGGTGAGGGGCCCCTCCGGCCGCTCCGGTGGCAGCTTCGCCAGGAACAGGGCGCCCTGGGGGGACTCCATGGGGCTGACGGACCGCATCAGGTCCTCCGGCACCTCCACGGCGCGGACGCCGCCGGGCATCTCCGGCAGGGCGGTCCCGGCGGTGTACACCACCACGGTCAGCGCCGCGCCCCAGCGGACGGCCTCCCGGAGCAGCTTCATGCCGTCGCCCAGGTACTCGCCGCTCTCCCGGCGGTAGGACCGGGAGGACGCCAGCTTGCGGATGTGGGCCATCAGCGGGTTGCTGCGGCTGGTGATGCGCTCTGCCATGGGGGACCTCCTTCGCCGGTGGGCTGCTGATTCATCCCTATCATAATGGCAACTTTCCCCGTTGTCAAGTCGCGGTTGCAACCTCTTTTTTGGCGCTGCAAAAATTTTCCTGTCTCTTCCTGCCGGAAAACAGGGAGCCCCGGCGAACCTTGCCAGAACTCCCTGCCCGTTTTATCAAATTCCCACAAGGCCAAAAGGAACGGCAGGGGCCCTGCCGTTCCTCAGTTGGTCCTCTTATCCTGTTTTCGGTCAGAGCAAGAAAAGTATTACTTGGCGGGCTTGACGATCAGGTTCACCAGCTTGTTCTTCACGAAGATGACCTTCACGATATCCATGCCCTGGATGGCCCGGGCCACCTTGTCCACGCCCTTGGCGGCGGCCACCACGGTATCCTGGTCGCTGTCCATGTCCACCACCACGGTGCCCCTCAGCTTGCCCTGGACCTGGACCGCCATCTCCACGGTGGCGGCCACGGTCTTGCTCTCGTCGTAGACGGGCCAGCTCTGCTGGCAGACGAAGCCCTCGCCGCCCAGCATCTCCCACAGCTCCTCGCACATGTGGGGCGCGAAGGGGCTCAGGAGGGTCAGCAGGGTCTTCATGTCGCCCTTGGAGCAGCCGTTCTTCTGGAAGTCGCCCATGAGGGTCATCATGGCGGCAATGGCGGTGTTGAACTTCATGGCCTCAATGTCGTCGGCCACCTTCTTGATGCACTTGTGGATGCCCGGCTCGTTGGCGGGGGTGTAGGCCAGGCTGTCCGTGCAGCTCTCCGCCATGTTCCACACCTTGTCCAGGAACCGCTTGCAGCCCCGGACCGCGCTGTCGCTCCAGGCGGCGGCCTTCTCAAAGTCGCCGATGAACATGGTGTACAGCCGGAGGGTGTCCGCGCCGTAGCTCTTGACGATGTCGTCCGGGTTCACCACGTTGCCCAGGGACTTGCTCATCTTCACGATGGGCCGCTCGGCCATCTCGCCGTACTTCTCCACCAGGTGGGCCTTGGCGGCCTCCTCGCTGCCGAACTCCGCGATGAGCGCCTTCTGCTTGTCCGCGCTCATGCAGCTGAAGCAGTGGGGGTTCTGGCCCAGGATCATGCCGTGGCTGGTGCGCTTGGCGTAGGGCTCCTTGGTGGGCACCACGCCGATATCGTAGAGGAACTTGTGCCAGAAGCGGCTGTACAGCAGATGCAGCGTGGTGTGCTCCATGCCGCCGTTGTACCAGTCCACCGGGGACCAGTAGTCCAGGGCCTCTTTGGACGCTAGCGCCTTGTCGTTGTGGGGGTCCATATACCGCAGGAAGTACCAGCTGGACCCGGCCCACTGGGGCATGGTGTCGGTCTCCCGCCGGGCGGGGCCGCCGCAGCAGGGGCAGGTGGTGTTGACCCAGTCGGTCATCTTGCTCAGCGGGCTCTCGCCGTCGTCGGTGGGCTCGTAGCTCTCCACGTCGGGCAGCAGCAGGGGGAGCTGGTCCTCGCTGAGGGGCTGCCAGCCGCACTTGTCGCACCACACCATGGGGATGGGCTCGCCCCAGTACCGCTGGCGGGAGAAGACCCAGTCCCGGAGCTTGTAGTTCACCTGGGCGTGGCCGATGCCCTGCTTCTCCAGCCACTCGGTGATGACGGGGATGGCCTGCTTGACGGTGAGGCCGTTCAAGAACTCGGAGTTGACCAGGATGCCGGTGTCGTCCTTGGCGGTGAAGGCGGCCTTCTGCACGTCCTCGCCGCCGGAGACCACCTCGATGATCTCGCAGCCGAACTTCTTGGCGAACTCCCAGTCGCGGTCGTCGTGGGCGGGCACGGCCATGATGGCGCCGGTGCCGTAGGTGGCCAGCACGTAGTCGGAGATAAAGATGGGGATCTCCCGGCCGTTGACGGGGTTGACAGCGGCCACGCCGTCCAGGCAGACGCCGGTCTTCTCCTTATTTAATTCCGTGCGCTCCAGGTCGCTCTTGGAGGCGGCGGCGTACTGGTACGCCTGCACATCTGCGGCATTCTTCAGCTGGGGCATCCACTTCTTCAGCAGCTCGTGCTCGGGGGAGATGACCATGTAGGTGGCGCCGAAGAGGGTGTCGGGCCGGGTGGTGAAGACCACGATGTCGTCGCCGGTGGTGGCCTTGAAGGTGACCTCCGCGCCGGTGGAGCGGCCGATCCAGTTCTTCTGCTGGAGCTTCACCCGCTCGATATAGTCCAGCTCGTCCAGGTCGTCGATGAGGCGCTGGGCGTAGGCGGTGATCTTCAACATCCACTGGCTCTTCTCCTTGCGGATGACGGGGCTGCCGCAGCGCTCGCAGACGCCCTCCACCACTTCCTCGTTGGCCAGCACGCACTTGCAGGAGGTGCACCAGTTCACGGGCATGGTGGCCTTGTAGGCCAGGCCCTTCTTGTAGAGCTGGAGGAAGATCCACTGGGTCCACTTATAGTAGTTGGGGTCGGTGGTGTCCACGACTCTATCCCAGTCGAATCCGAAGCCCAGCATCTTTAGCTGCCGGGTGAAGTTCTCGATGTTCTGCTTGGTGACGATGGCGGGGTGGATGTGGTTCTTGATGGCGTAGTTCTCCGTGGGCAGGCCAAAGGCGTCGAAGCCGATGGGGAACAGCACGTTGTAGCCGTCCATCCGCTTCTTGCGGGTGACGATGTCCATGGCGGTAAAGGGCCGGGGGTGGCCCACGTGGAGGCCGGCGGCGGAGGGGTAGGGGAACTCGATGAGGCCGTAGAACTTGGGCTTTTCACTGGTCTCGGAGGCGGCGTAGACCTTGGCGTCCTCCCAGCGTTTTTGCCACTTGGGCTCGATGGCTGCAAAATCGTACTTCAATGTCATCACACTTTCTTGTTTTCTTATGATCTCCGGGCGGCTGCCCGCAATGTTTCCGAGACATTATATCGGATTTTCCTGCTGATTGCAAGGGGCAGACGGGACTTTTTCCCTTTTTTCGGGGCGTGTTTCCCTGAAAAATTTACAGACTGGATATTGCCTCCGGCCCGCGGTGCTGATATACTGTAAGGCACAGTTCGTACCGGCACGATGGAACACAGAACGAAACACGATCAAAAGCGAAGGAGAGCTTCTATGGAACGCGACCGCAACGGTTATATCTCCCCCCTGTCCACCCGCTACGCCAGCCGGGAGATGCAGTACCTCTTTTCCGACAACAACAAGTTCCGCACCTGGCGGCGGCTGTGGATCGCCCTGGCCAGGGCCGAGCGGCAGCTGGGCCTCAACATCACGGAGGAGCAGATCGCCCAGCTGGAGGCCCACGCGGAGGACATCAACTTCGACGTGGCCGAGGCCCGGGAGAAGCAGGTCCGCCACGACGTGATGAGCCACGTCTACGCCTACGGCCAGCAGTGCCCAGACGCCGAGGCCATCATCCACCTGGGGGCCACCTCCTGCTACGTGGGGGACAACACCGACGTGCTGATCCTCCGGGACGCGGCCAAGCTGGTGCTGCGGAAGGCGGTCCAGGTGCTGCGGAACCTGTCCGCCTTTGCCGAAGAGTATAAGGACCTGCCCTGCCTGGCCTACACCCACCTCCAGCCCGCCCAGCTCACTACCGTGGGCAAGCGGGCCACCCTGTGGATGAACGAGCTGGTCATGGACATTGAGAACCTGGAGTACCAGCTCTCGGCCCTCCGCCTTCGGGGCGCCAAGGGCACCACCGGCACCCAGGCCAGCTTCATGGAGCTCTTCGAGGGCGACGAGGGGAAGGTCAAGGAGCTGGAGCGGCTGGTGGCGGAGCAGATGGGCTTCGATCGGTGCGTGGCCGTCTCCGGCCAGACCTACTCCCGGAAGACCGACGCCTATTTCCTCTCCGTCCTCTCCGGCTTCGCCCAGTCCGCCTGCAAGTTCGCCACGGACATGCGGCTGCTCCAGTCCTTTGAGGAGATGGAGGAGCCTTTCGAGAAGAGCCAGATCGGTTCCTCGGCCATGCCCTACAAGCGGAACCCCATGCGCTCCGAGCGCATCTGCGCCCTGGCCCGGTACGTCATCCAGGACGCCGTGAACCCCGCCATGACCGCCGCCACCCAGTGGTTCGAGCGGACATTGGACGACAGCGCCAACAAGCGCCTGGCCGTGTCCGAGGCGTTCCTGGCCGTGGACGCCATCCTGGAAATCTACATCAACGTCACCGCCGGGCTGGTGGTGTACCCCCGTGTGGTCCGCCGCCGGGTGATGGAGAAGCTGCCTTTCATGGCCACGGAGAACATCATGATGGAGGCCGTAAAGCGGGGCGGCAACCGGCAGGAGCTCCACGAGGCCCTGCGGGAGCACTCCCACGCCGCCGCCCGGAAGGTGAAGCTGGAGGGCGGGGCCAACGACCTCATCGACCGCATCGTGGCCGACGACCGGTTCCCCCTGAGCCGGGAGGAGATCGGCCAGCAGATGGCCCCGGAGAAGTACGTGGGCCGGGCCCCCAGCCAGGTGACGGAGTTCCTGGCGGAGGAGATCGCCCCCATCCTGGCCCGCTACCCCGACGAGTCCATCCACGCGGAGCTGAACGTGTGATAGATACCGGAAAAGGCCGCCAGCCCTTTTGACAGCCTGAGCGGCGGCGTCCCCCAAAAGGGGCGCCGCCGCTTCGTAATCCGCGGGGAAAGAAATTTCCACCCCTCGTTCCTTTTCCGCCGGTTTCGTGTATAGTGATATGTATTCTTCAATTAGAAGAATCCGTCGTTACCGTGCGGAAAACATGGGGATAGCAGTGTTTTGGTAGCGAGATTAAAGTTCTTTTTGATTCTTTTTCTTTCAAGAAAAAGAATGAGAGCAGGAATGCAGGGAGGACTGTGACATGGCGAAGAAAAACGTCCGCAACACCCGGGGCCGCATCGTTGCCGCCGCCTGGCGGCTGTTTTACGAGCAGGGCTACGAGGATACCACCGTGGAGGAGATCATCGAGCTGTCCCGCACCTCCCGGGGATCCTTCTACCACTACTTCGACGGGAAGGACGCCCTGCTCAGCACCCTCAGCGACCTCTTCGACGAGAAATACGAGTCCCTCCAGCCCCAGCTGGACAGCGGCATGACCGCCATGGAGCAGCTGCTGTTCCTCAACCGGGAGCTCTTCGGCATGATCGAGGACAGCGTATCCCGGGACCTGCTGGCCCGGCTCCTCTCCACCCAGCTGGTGACCAGCGGGGAGAAGCACCTGCTCAACCGGGACCGGACCTACTATCGCCTTCTGCGGCGGATCATCACGGCGGGACAGGCGGCGGGGGAGCTGACGGACCGCCGGAGCGCCGGGGAGCTGGTGAAGCTCTACGCCCTGTGCGAGCGGGCGCTGATGTACGACTGGTGCCTCTGGGGCGGGGACTACTCCCTCCGGGAATACGCCGAAAAAAATTTACCAGATTTTTTGAGCGGATTTTTGCCGAAAAAATAAATAAGGATCAATTCTGCCAGGAAAGCGCTGCACTGCAGCGCTTTCCTGCTTTTATATAGAATATAGTACAGAAAAATGTCTATAATATGTTCTGTGTTGCGTTCTTTATTTACTCTGTGCTATGATGCCGGGGAATTCATCTCTAGGAGGACTTCCCTATGACCAGCGCACAAACCTGCATCCTGCTCTCTATCATCATCTATCTGGCGGCCATGGTGGCCGTTGGCGTCTTTTTCAGCCGCAAGGGCAGCGGCTCCTCGTCCAGCGAATTCTACCTGGGCGGCCGGAAGCTGGGCCCCCTGGTCACCGCCATGAGCGCCGAGGCCTCGGACATGAGCAGCTACCTGCTGATGGGCCTGCCGGGCCTGGCCTACCTCTGCGGCCTGCCTGAGGTCACCTGGACCGTGATCGGTCTGGCGGTGGGCACCTACCTCAACTGGCTCATCGTGGCCAGGCGGCTGCGCCGCTACTCCGCCAGCCTGAAGGCCATCACCATCCCCGACTTCTTCTCCCGCCGGTACGGGGACCGGCGGCACCTGCTGTCCTGCCTGGCCGCCATCATCATTCTGGTGTTCTTCGTCCCCTATACCGCCTCCGGCTTCAAGGCCGTGGGCACCCTCTTCAACAGCCTCCTGGGCGTGGACTACCACGCGGCCATGATCGTGGGGGCGGCGGTCATCATCGGCTACACCGTTCTGGGCGGCTTCCTGGCCGTGTCCACCACCGACCTGATCCAGAGCGTCATCATGAGCATCGCCCTTGTAGTCGTGGTCCTCTTCGGCGTCTACCACGCCGGAGGCTGGGGCACGGTGCTGGAGAACGCCAGGGCCCTCCCCGGCTACCTGAGCCTGACCCAGGGCTACAACGCCGCCACCGGCGAGGCCGCCTCCTTCGGGGCCCTGCCCATCGTGTCCACCCTGGCCTGGGGCCTGGGCTACTTCGGAATGCCCCACATCCTTCTGCGCTTCATGGCCATCCGGGACGAGAAGGAGCTGAAGATGTCCCGCCGCATCGCCTCTATCTGGGTGGTGATCTCCATGGCCATCGCCATCGTCATCGGCATCATCGGCTACAGCGTCTCCGCCGCGGGCAAGATCCCCTTCCTGACCACCAGCGCGGACTCCGAGACCATCGTCATCCAGCTGGCCACCCTGATGAGCACCCACGGCTTCCTTCTGGCCATCGCCGCCGGGGTCACCCTGGCGGGCATTCTGGCCGCCACCATGTCCACCGCGGACTCCCAGCTCCTCACCGCCGCCTCCAGCGTGTCCCAGGACCTGATCCAGAACTTCCTGGGGATCAAGCTCTCGGAGAAGGCCTCCATGCGCTTCGCCCGGGGCACGGTCATCGCCGTGGCCGTCATCGGCGTGTTCCTGGCCTGGGACCCCAACAGCTCGGTGTTCCGTGTAGTGTCCTTCGCCTGGGCCGGCTTCGGCGGCGCCTTCGGCCCCGTGATGCTGGCGGCCCTGTTCTGGAAGCGCAGCAACCGCTGCGGCGCTCTGGCGGGCATGGCCGCCGGCGGCGTGACGGTCTTCGTGTGGAAATTCCTGGTCCGTCCCCTGGGCGGCCTGTGGGATATCTACGAGCTGCTGCCCGCCTTTATCGTGGGCTGCCTGGCCATCGCGGCGGTCTCCCTGGCCACCGCGCCCCCGGAGAAGGACGTCTGCGACCAGTTTGACGCGGTCCGGAAAGGGTAGTTCCCGGACCGCTCCATGGCCCCCGGAGGACGAACATGGGGCATACGGCACAAAAAAACAGCAGAAAATCCCTCAAAAAGCCACGAGTTCCACATTGACGGACCTCTCATATCCTGCTATACTTTATTGTTGGTTTAATGCGGCATTGCATTAAAGCGATATGAAACGGAGGGATTTCTGTGAAGCGAGAAAAATTCGGCTCCCGGCTGGGATTTATCCTGATCTCCGCCGGCTGTGCCATCGGCCTGGGGAACGTGTGGCGGTTTCCCTATGTCACCGGACAGTACGGCGGCGCGGCCTTTGTGGTCATCTACCTGTTCTTCCTGCTGATCTTCGGCCTGCCCATCATGGTGATGGAGTACGCCGTGGGCCGGGCTAGCCAGGCCAGCATCGCCATGTCCTTCGACAAGCTGGAGCCCAAGGGCTCCAAGTGGCACCTGCACAAGTACACCGGCATGGCGGGCAACTACCTGCTGATGATGTTCTACACCACCATCGGCGGCTGGATCCTGCTGTACTTTATCCGCACCCTCACCGGCTACTTCGACGGCATGGACGCCGCCGCCATCGGCGCGGAGTTCGACACCCTTATGACCCAGCCGGGGCTGATGACCCTGTGCATGGTGGTCGTGGTGGCGGCCTGCTTCGGCGTGTGCAGCCTGGGTCTGGCCAACGGTGTGGAGAAGATCACCAAAGTAATGATGATCCTGCTGCTGGTGCTGATGATCGTGCTGGCTGTCCACTCCATGCTGCTGCCCGGTGGCGGCGAGGGCGTCAGGTTCTACCTGCTGCCCGACTTCGGCAAGGCGGCGGAGGCCGGCCTCTCCAACGTGATCTTCGGCGCCATGGGCCAGTCGTTTTTCACCCTGAGCATCGGCATCGGCTCCATCGCCATCTTCGGCAGCTACATCGACAAGAAGCGCTCCCTCTCCGGCGAGGCGGTGTGCGTCACGGTGCTGGACACCATGGTGGCCCTCATCGCGGGCATGATCATCTTCCCCGCCTGCTTCGCCTACAACGTGGAGCCCCAGGCCGGTCCCCCGCTGATTTTCATCACCCTGCCCAATATCTTCAACAACATGGCCGGCGGGCGCATCTGGGGTTCCATCTTCTTCTTGTGCATGCTCTTCGCGGCGGGCTCCACCATCATCGCCGTGTTTGAGAACATCATCTCCTTCGCCATCGACCTGGCCGGATGGAGCCGGAAGAAGGCGGTGGTGGTGAACCTCGTCGCCATCATCATCCTGTCCCTGCCCTGCGTGCTGGGCTTCAACGTCCTCAGCGGCTTCCAGCCCCTGGGCGCCGGCTCCACCGTCCTGGACTTCGAGGACTTCATCGTCAGCAACAACCTGTTGCCCCTGGGCAGTCTGGTGTACGTGTTCTTCTGCACCTCCCGCTACGGCTGGGGCTGGGACAACTTCCTGGCGGAGACCAACGCCGGTGAGGGCCCCCACTTCCCCAAGTGGCTCCGCCCCTATGTGGCCTACGTGCTGCCCGTCATCGTCCTGATCGTGTTCATCCAGGGCTACTGGGCCATGCTCTTCCCCGCAGGTTAACCGTGGGGACAGTCATAAAACAGAGAAAAAGGTCCTGCTGTGAAAGAAGTGTTTCACAGCAGGACCTTTCTATACATATGACTTCTGCCCGTAGCGCTATCCGTCAGCCAACGCCCTCGGTACGATAGATGAATTTCACCTGATCGTCCGCGCCGGCTTCCGTCCCGGCAAAGGTGGTGAACTGTCCGGCGGCCTCCTTCACGGCGCGGATCCGTGCGGACAGGCCCTCCAGGTCGCCCTCAAAGGCGTCCGCCAGCTTTTGGATGCCCTCCTCGTTGAACTCCCGCAGGCCGTCTCTGAGCTGGACCGCGCCGTCCCGGAGCTGGGTGACGCCGTCGGTCAGAGCGGGGACGGCGGCGTTCAGCTCCTCCGTACCGGCCTTGAGCGTATCCGCGCCCGCCGACGCCTGGGCCACGCCCGCCGTGTAGGAGCGGAGCCCCTGGTAGAAGGTGTTGTAGCTGTCCAGCGACGCCTTCAGCGAGATCAGGGCCTGGGCGCCCTCCGAGGCCTGTGCCAGCTTGGCCTGCACCTCGTCGGAGGCCATGTTGTCGCTGATGGCCTTCTGCACCTGTTCCTCCGTGTTGGCGGCGATGGCCGCCTGGATCTCCTCGCTCTCCATCTGCTGGCCGATGGCGGCCTCCACCGCCGCCTGGGCCGCCGCGTCGACCTTCCCCGCGGCGACGGCGGCGTCATAAGTGGCTTTGTCCATCCGGACCGCGGCGGCGACCACCTGCTCCGCCACCTGTTCCCGCACCGCAGCGGTGACTTTCTCCTGGATGCTGGACCGCTGTTCCTCCACGGCGGCGGTTACAGCGGCCAGGGCCTGCTCATAGGCCGCATTCCCGTCCAGAGAGGCGATGGCCCCATCCAGCACGGCGGCGTAGCTGTCCACCGTCAGCGCCGGGAGCTCCAGTCCGGCGGCGGCCAGTTGGGTGTCCGCAGTGGCCAGCAGGGTCTCGAACACCTGCCGGGCCCCGCCGTTCAGCGCGTCGTTGTTGGCGGTGAGGGCATCCAGCCCGCCGGAGAGTTCCGCCGCGCCGGAGCGCAGCGCACCGATCCCCTCCACCAGCGCCCCGGACTGTTCCAGCAGGGTGTCCAGCCCGTCGCTGAGCTGGGAGGACCCGTCCAGCAGCTGGTCCATGGCTTCGGTCAGCTGGTCCATCGAGTCGCCCAGCTCGTCGATGGAGCCTAGGCGGTCCGTGTCCAGCTCCCGGAACGGCTGGCTGGTGGCCAGCGTCAGGGTCATGTCCAGGGCGAAGATCTCCGCGTCAGCGGAGATCTCCACAAATCCGGGAATCTCCAGCACATCCCCATCCAGCGCCAGGTCCTCCTGGAGGCCGGGGAAGGCCATGCCGACCACCACCGTGCGGTCCCCGTCGTTCACCAGCCGGCCGCCCGTGACCTCCACGTTGGTGAACACCTCGTTGTCAAGCACCACGCCCGTGAGGACGGCAAAGGGGACGAACAGCTCCTCCTGCTTCCCGTTCACTTCCACGGGCACCCGCTGGCGGTTGGTGTAGTCGAAGCGGATGGTCACCCGGCCGCTTTTGCCCGCCAGTTTCTCAGGCGTCACCTGCTTCCCGTCCAGGGTGTAGGAGACTCGCACCTCCACCGGCGGGTCCCGGTCGGTGCTGCCCTGGTAGTAGATATCGTTTCCCTGGGCGTCCCAGAGAAGGGCCCCGCCGCTGGTGGTATAGGTCTCGCCGCCCTTCACGTTCTCCACGTCCGTCAGGCTGGTCTCATCCCGGATGGTCCCAACACCCCCGGCGTTCTTCAGCCAATCGCTGACGATGATGTTCTCCACAGCGCCGTCCGCTCCGGTCAGGATGTAGACTGTCTCGTCCTTGGGGACCGTGGTCCCTGTGCCAGTTACGGCGGGCACGGATGCCGCCAGCGGCGCGGGCGACGCCTCCGGCTCCGCGTCAGTCTCCGCGAGCGGCGTCCGGCGGGCCGCCAGCCCCACGCCTCCCGCGGCCAGGGCCCCGCAGAGGCAAACGGCTAAAAGCTTACGAAAAGTGCGTTTCATTTCACAAGTACCTCCTGTCTGGTCTCATGGATCTTTTTCGGCCTCATGCCGATGGTGGTCACGCAGATCACCTTGTCGCACAGCATCAGCAGCGCCGGGAGCGCGAAGATCACGGACAGCATACTCACCACAGCGCCCCGGGCCATCAGCATACACATGGAGCCGATGATGTCGATATCCGAGTACAGCGCCACGCCGAAGGTAGCCGCGAAGAGCCCCAGCCCAGAGACGAGGATGGACGGGAGGGAGGTGGTCAGCGCCGTCCGCACGGCGTCCGCCTTCCCGTTCCCGCGGATGCGCTCCTCCTTGTACCGGGTGGTCATCAGGATGGCGTAGTCCACGGTGGCGCCCAGTTGGATGGTGCTGATGCAGATGGGCGCGATGAAGGACAGGCTCTGGCCCAGGTAGTGGGGCAGGCCCAGGTTGATGAA
>CANQCS010000017.1 GCA_947589745.1 uncultured Oscillospiraceae bacterium | reverse complement strand
CTTTTCCCTTGCAGGAAAAGTAACCAAAAGTGCACTCAAGAAAACCAGGAATGGTTTTCTTGAGAATCTTTCCTTATATTTTGTTTCGTTTTGCGCTCCCCCTATGGCTGATTTTTCCTAAACCGAGCCGGGTCCCGTGTATGAGGCGTTGCGGCTACAGTGAGTATGTTCCCAAGAAGAGTGAAGCGCTGGTGCAGGGGCTCATTGGGTGCGTTGGTCGTTTTTGTTGTCCGACTGCGTCCTGCTCCGTTCCACTACGCACAGGACAGATTTCCGTTGACGGCCCGATACGAAACATCCATCAATTGCGTAGTGGAACGGAGCAACCGGCAGTAAGATTACGGCAAAAAAAGAAAGCACCCTCGATGAATGCTTTCTCTGGGTACTTCCTACCGGAAAACTGTCCTTAACGTCCTTCCCCCACGGAGGGGATTCTCAAGGGGGCTTTGGCCCCCTTGAGCAATTTTTTGGTTACTTTTTGTTTGCACAAAAAGTAACCCAGGGTCAGCAGGGACCGGAGGTCCCTACCAGACCCCCCAGGGGCTGGAAGCCCCTGCGCCGCCGGGGGAGGGAGGACGTCCCTCAGACGTCCTCCCGGATAAAGGGCATGGCCATGCATCTTGGCCCGCCGCGCCCGCGGCTCAGCTCCCCGCAGGGGAGCCGATAGACCTTTATGCCGGCCTCCTCCAATGCCCGGTTGGTGCGCTCGTTGCGGCCGTAGGCCACTACCTCCCCCGGCGCGATGGCCAGGGTGTTGCTGCCGTCGCTCCACTGCTCCCGGGCCGCGTCTACGCCCTCGCCGCCCCCGCAGGGGATCAGCGTCACGCTGTCCAGGTGCAGGTGCCGCTTCAGGATATCCTCCAGCGTCCCCTGGGCCTCTCTCCCGTCCACGTGGTTGTCCGCGCCCAGGGTGTACACCTGGACCTGTGGCCGGTCCAGCACCCCCGGATGGACCGTGAACTTGTCCCGGTCCACCATGGTCAGCACCGTGTCCAGGTGCATGAACCGCCGCTCCTTGGGCAGCGCAAAAGCCAGTACCTCCCGGAACGTCTCGCTCATGGACAGCACCGCGTGGGCCAGCCGCGCCGCGCCGTTTCGGTCCGTCCGCTCCGACACGCCCACCGCCAGGACCTCCGGGGACAGCACCAGGATGTCGCCGCCCTCCAGCGCGGCGTCCTCGCCGCTGATATACCACTTGGGCACGTCCTTGTACCGGGGATGGTACTTGAAGATGAACTTCCCGAAGATGGTCTCCCGGTCCCGCACATTCAGGTGCATCCGATGCAGCGACACCCCGCCGCCGATTACCGAGAACGGGTCCCGCACATAGTACAGGTTGGGCATGGGGTCCACCAGGAACGGGTAGTCCTCGCCCCGCCGGCCCATGTCCTCCGCCGGCCTGCCGGTCTCGAACCCCCGGAGCTCACTCCTGCGCACCCCGGCCATCATGGCCTCGATCAGCTCCTCGTCCTCCATGTCCGAGAAGTAGTCCCCCAGCATCTCCCGGATGCGGTGGTCGTTCACCCCGGCCTCGTCCAGGTACTGCTCCACCATCTCCTTGCGGACCTCCGGGTCCTCAATGGCCTCCGCCGCCAGGTCGCTGAGGTATACCACCTCTGCCCCGTGGTCCTCCAGACACCTGGCAAAGGTGTCGTGGTCCTCCTGCGCCGCCCGCAGATAGGGGATGTCCTCAAACAGCAGCCGCTCCAGATGCTCCGGCATCAGGTTCTCCAGCTCCCGCCCGGGGCGGTGGAGCAGCACCTTCTTCAGCTTCCCGATCTCCGAGGTGTTGTGCAGCCTGGAGCGGGTCCTTGTTTCCGTCGCCATCGCGTTTCCCTCCTTTTCTTCCCCTAGCATCTGCCCGCGATAGCAGTTTATGCAGGGGAGATTTATCCGCTTTTGTTGTAAACCAATCGAAAAATTATGGTTGACAATATTGTCGCATTGTGGTACAGTAGGCCCCGACGAATACGAAAGGAGCCTGCTCCCATGGAAGCTGCCGCCGCCTCCCGCCTCAACACCCGCGACCTGACCTACATCGCCGCCTGTGCGGCCCTGCTGGCCGTCTGTTCCTGGATCTCCATCCCCACCGTGGTCCCGTTCACCCTCCAGACGCTGGGTGTGTTCCTCACCCTGGGCCTCCTGGGCGGCAAGCGGGGGACGCTGGCGATCCTGGCCTTCATCCTCATGGCCGCCATCGGTCTGCCGGTGCTGTCCGGGTTCAGCGGCGGTCTGGGCATCGTGCTGGGGTCTACCGGCGGCTACCTCCTGGGCTTCCTTCTCACCGGCCTGGTGGTCTGGTGCGCGGAGCGGTTCTGGGGGAACCGCCTACCGGTGCTGGCGGTGTCTCTGGTGGTGGGGCTGGCGCTGTGCTACGCCTTCGGCACCGCCTGGTTCATGGTGGTGTACGCCCGCACGGAGGGCCCCATCGGCCTCGCCGCCGCCTACGGCTGGTGCGTAGCGCCTTTCCTGATCCCGGACGCGGTGAAGCTGGTCCTGGCTCTGACGCTGATCCCCCGCCTGCGCCGCCATGTCAAGTGAACCGCTCCCCCTCCGTCCCCACCACGGGATGTGCATGGCCTACTTCGTGGGCCGCGGCTACAGCGACGGGTTCACCGCCCACATGGCGGCGCTGCTGGAGGCGCTGGGCCCGGACACCCCGGTCCGCCTGACCGTGGGGACCGACGCGGTGTGCGCCGCCTGCCCCAACGACCTGGGCGGCGTGTGCAGAACGGCGGACAGGGTCGTGGGATATGACCGGGCGGTCCTGGACCTCTGCGGCCTGGAGGACGGCGAGACGCTGGCCTTCGGCCGGTTCACCGCCCTGGTCCAGAACCGGGTGCTGGCGCTCGGTCTGCGCCCCGGCGTCTGCGGGAACTGCCAGTGGAACGCCATCTGTTCCGTACAGCCCAGCCGGTGGGGATAATATGCTTTTAAAGAAAAGGGAAAAGCCTCGCAGAGCTTCGCCGCGGCGAAACTCTGCGAGGCTTTTTCCTGTCGGTGCGAAACCTTTTGCCGCCCCGGATTGCAAAAAAAGCTTGCAATCTATCAGCCGATAGAGTAGACTATGGTTTGGAAACATAATAGCGGGCAGGCCGTGAAGTGGGGGAACACTCCACGGCCCTGTACGAGTGATCAGACCACTCAGCACAGCAGCTTGCGCTGCACCACGGGGCTATTATACCCGTTTTTCGCTCTTATTGCAAGAGCGGAAAACGGTATGTGACAGTCTGTGCGTTCGCGTTGTTCAACAAGGCGGTGTTGAGTTGAAGAACTCGACGCCGCCATTATGTTTCCCGCAAGGCGCGGCGGGGCGGAGTCCCCCGCCCTGCCGCAGCCGGGCGGGGGACCAAAAACAAAACAAAAAAACAGGAGGAAACAGAAATGAAGAGAAAGTGTGTATCTTTGCTCTTGGCCGTCGTCATGGTCCTGGCGATGCTGCCGGGGACGGCCTGGGCGGCGGAAAAAGGAAAGACGATCCATGTCAGCACAATTGAGGAATTAACCAAGACTTTAAGTGAAATTTATTCCGTACAAGTGCGTGAAAAGGATTTGACACCAGTTACCATCGTACTTGCGGAAGGCGATTATTTGATGAATTATACAGATGAAGAATTAAAGGATAAAGGAGAAGAAAAAGACGGCTCAACTTTATATCTTCATAGTCTCAGTAATATCACCCTGAAAGGAACAGGAACTGCACGATTGTTAAGTGGTTCATCTACTGATACTGTGATCGATATAAAGGATTGCACCAATATCACATTAAGTGGACTTATAATGGGACATGAAATTTTGTCCACGGATTATTGTTCCGCAGGTGTGATCGATATAAGTAATTCCAGTGTGTCCATCGTTGATTGTGATATCTTTGGTTGTGGATATGTGGGAATCGTAGCATTCAGCGGAAGTTCGATCTCTGTAGAGAATTCTGTTATCCGCGATTGCTCAGACTCTATTATGTCGATATCTAATAGCAACTCAACTTTCAACGATTGCACTTTCTCTGGAAATGGATATCTCGATCCAAGAGATTGCGCCATTTGGCTTCAGGACAGTTCGGGCCTTCATGAAGCGCCAGCCCCTGATGGAAAGACGTCCGCTATCTTTACAGGCTGTACGTTTACTAATAATAAAAATCCTTATCTTTATAATGATCCTAACGAACCTGGCACTCATACTAGCGCTGCAATGTGGGAGAACATCATCATTTCCTTTGAGAATTGTACGTTTTCCGGCAATGAGTGGGAAAAATCGCATGCGAGCCACAATGTAGACGTTAGAATGCATAACTGCAATGCTAACTACATGGTTTCTGCCAAAACGGGTGCAACGATTACTATGACCGTGAAGCCAAATCCGGGCTATGAGACGGCTTATGTCATGGTCTATGAAATCGACAACAACCGCTTTGTGGATGTTACCAAGCAGAGCGACGGGACCTACACCTTCATCATGCCCGATTCCGACGTGACCATCTGGTGCATGGCCTGGGAAAAGAACTCCTCGCAACCTGGCAGTAACGTAGAAAACCCGGTGTTTACCGCCAAGGCTACCTATGGTACAATCTCAACCTACCAATACACCGCAAAGGCGGGCGAGCAGGTCGAAGTGGCTGTACTTTCTGACCAGAACCATGAAGTTGAATCCCTTACCATCACCACAATCGATGGGAAACCGGTAGCCTTTACCAAACTGAGCGATGAGGAGTATGCTGTTTCTCAACTGCGTTGCACTTTCACCATGCCAGATGCCCCTGTGCTTGTCCAGGCCACTTTTAAGGACGATAAGCCCTTGCCGCTTGATGTATACCCTGTAATCGTACCCAAGGCGCACAACGGTACCATTACCGCCTCCCCCACTACCGCTAAAGCGGGCGAGATGGTTACTCTCACTGTGGAGCCAGACCAGGGCTTTAGGCTGAGCAACCTCTCACTCTCATCTGACCGCAGCGAGGTGTCCTTCGTCAAACAGAGTGAAGAGACTTACACCTTTACCATGCCTGACTCCCGCGTGACCGTGTATCCCAGCTTTGGATATATAACGGCGCCAGAAGAAAATGAGGTGTATATCTTCAGCAACATGCCTTATGACCGTGCCATCGTCCTCCCTGGTCCAGTCAAAGTGGGTGAGACGGTTACTGTAATTGTGAAACCCAACCAGGGATATGAACTGGACACCCTCACAGCTGCAACCTTCGACGGGAACGTCAAGGGAACCGCCGTGCCTGCCGTCAAGCAGAACAATGGAACCTACACCTTCATCATGCCCGACTCCGACGTGATGGTCGAGCTTGTCTTCAAGAAGGCCGATTCCTCGCAGCCTGATGTTGGCACCCCCAACCCGGTCGTCGCCATACAGCCCCCCCATGGCTCCCTCACTGCCTCCCCCGATTCCGCCAAGGCGGGCGAAACGGTCACTCTGACGGTGAAGCCAGAACAGGGCTACGAGTTGGATGACCTGGGCGTTACCGCTGCCTTCGATGGCACGACTGTGACCGCTGTCAAACAGGGCGACGGCACTTATACGTTCACCATGCCAGATGATGCCGTGATCGTCGGTGCCATGTTCAAGAAAACAGGCTCCACTCAGCCCGATGTTGGCACAGCAAGTCCGGTGACTGTCACCCAGGCCTCCCACGGCTCCGTCACCGCATCCTCCGCCTCCGCCAAGGCGGGCGATAAGGTCACCCTGACGGCGACGCCGGAACAGGGCTATGAACTCTCCGCCCTCACCGTCACCGACGCCGGCGGCGAGGCCGTGGCAACTTCCAAGCAGAGCGACGGGACTTACACCTTCACCATGCCCGCCTCCGCCGTGACGGTCCGGGCCAGCTTCCAGGCGGTGGAACAGTCCGAATCGGGTTTTTCCTTTGACTTTGAGTTTGACACCTCGGCCATGGCGGATCATATTCTCACAATCAAAATAATCGTCTACATGAACGGCATAAGGCTGCTGGATATTCCGGTTGAGCTCTCCCTTTCCTGAACCAGACAGGAGCGCGCCTGCGGGCGCGCTCCTTTTTTCTCCCGCCGCAAAATCCACCATTGAAGAATCCCCCATTCTGGGCTATACTATGTGCTGTACGACTGACGGAAGGAGGGGATACCGTGCCGGGCAGAGGAGGAAAAAAGTGGCCCATGTCGCAGCTGAAGCGCCGGGGCTGGACCACCGCTCTGGTCCGGGAGCTCCTCCCGGAGCCGTCGGCCTACTTCCACGCCAGGGGCCACGGCATCCCCGCGTGGGAGAAAGAGACCGTGCTTCTGGCGGAACAAACCCCTGCGTTCCTGGAGGGGAGGGCCCTGACAAAGCGCAGCGCCGCTCCGCCCAAGCCAACGGCCGAGGCCAAGTCCGCGGTCCGGCGGGCCCGGGACCTGCTGGGGGAGAGCTGGGCCGGGGTGGAGCGGGAGGACACCGCGGCGTGGCTCCTGGCGGGCCACTACCACCGGTGGCTGATGGAGCGCGTCCCCTCGGCGGCCGACGGAGCGGAGCTGCGGCCCGCCCAGGCGGCCTCCTGGCTGGGGGAGTTCCTGGCCCTGGAGCGCCGGTGCGAAGAAGCTCGCCTCCCTGAGATCCTGAAGCACTTTGTTTTGACCAGCGCGTTCCTGGCAGAGCATTCCGACCAGGAGCTGTGCGCCCAGGTGCTGGAGCGCTATCCCCAGGTGCTCCACGCCGCGGCGGGGCAGGTGGCGGAGGTCTTCACCGCCGCCCAGCCCGAGGCCCGGCTGGAGCCCATGCTGCGGACGGAGGGGTTCCCGGTGCGGCGGCTCGTGGGCGAGGGGCTGGGCATGGTCTGGTCCGTGTGGTACGTGCCCCAGGCCATCCGCACCAGCCTCCAGCTGCTGGTGGCCCTGAACCCCAAGGACGAGTACCCGGAGGCCCGGGCCATGCGCCGCCACTTCATCCTCCACCTGGGCGGCACCAACACGGGCAAGACCTATGTGGGCCTCCAGCGGCTGATGCGGGTGAAGAGCGGCGTGTATCTGGCGCCCCTGCGGCTGCTGGCTCTGGAGGCCCAGGAGAGGCTGGTGGCCGCGGGGGTGGCGTGCAGCCTCACCACCGGCGAGGAGGAGGACGTCCGGGCGGGGGACACCCACGTGGCCGCCACCGCCGAGAAGCTGGACATGAAGCGCTTCTGGGACGTGGCGGTGGTGGACGAGTGCCAGATGATCGCGGACCACCAGCGGGGCTACGCCTGGACCCGGGCCATCCTGGGGGTGCTGGCCCCGGAGGTCCACCTGTGCGCCGCGCCGGAGGCCAGGGACATCCTCATCCGCCTCATCGAGAGCTGCGGCGACAGCTACGAGGTGGAGGTCCATGAGCGGAAGGTCCCCCTGGTGTGCATGACCCACACCGTCGACTACCAGCGGGTCCAGCCGGGGGACGCCCTCATCACCTTCTCCAAGGTGGGGGTCCTCAGCGTGGCGGAGGATCTGCGCCAGAGCGGCAAGGAGCCGGCCATCATCTACGGCGCCCTGCCCTACGCCACCCGCCGCAAGCAGATGGAGGGGTTCCTGAACGGCGACATGGAGTATGTGGTGTCCACCGACGCCATCGGCATGGGCCTGAACCTGCCCATCCGCCGGATCATCTTCCTGGAGACGGAAAAGTTCGACGGCGTGGAACGCCGGGAGCTGAAGCCGGAGGAGATCCGCCAGATCGCCGGGCGGGCCGGCCGGTACGGGATGTATAACCGGGGCTTCGTGGGGGCCACCCAGAACCTCAGCGCCATCCAGGCCGGGCTGGAGGCGGACATCCCGCCCATCGGCTACGCCGTGGTGGGCTTCTCCGACCTGGTGCTCCAGGTGGACTTCGACCTGCTGGACGTCCTGACCCAGTGGGACCAGATGCCCACGGTGGAGCCCTATGTAAAGCTGGATATCTCCCGCTACATCACCATCATCTCCAAGATGCGGGAGATGGGCTTCCTCCTGACCCGGGAGCAGGAGCTGCGGGCGGCCAACATCCCCTTCGACGAGACGGAGGACGCCCTGCGGGACCTGTTCTTCCAGTTCCTCCGCCGCTGGCAGCAGGGGGAGCCGGTGGAGCAGCCCGGCCTCCCCGACGAGGGTGCCACCCTGCCGGAGCTGGAGCTGTACTGCCGGAAGCTGGACCTGTACTTCTCCTTCGCCAAGACCTTCGAGTGCCCGGTGGACGAGGACAAACTCTACGACAGCCGGGAACAGGTCGCCGACGAGATCAATGAAATTCTTATCAACCGCCTGCGGAACAACATCCGTTTCTGCGACCGCTGCGGCAGGGCCCTGCCCCTCCACTACCGGGGCCGCCTCTGCGAAGCCTGCTACCGCCGGACCCGGAAGACTCCGGCCAAGGGGGGCAAACGATAGGCTCGACAATAAAGCTCCGCCTCCGGCGCTGCCGGAGGCGGAGCTTTTATTGGATCAAAAAACGAAGGTCCGGTGGGTATATCGGTCAATGAGCTCGATGCCCGCCAGCACGTCGTCCTTGGAGATCACGGAGCACTTGCTGTGGGGGTAGCGGTCCACCAGGGCGATGCCCGCCACCCGGACGCCCGCGCCGGAGAGGTTGATGCTGCTGGCATCCGTGCCGCCCCGGTCCATGACGCCCCGCTGGTACCGGATGCCGTGCTCCTCGCAGCAGGACAGCATCTCGTCTACCAGGTACTCGTCCATCATGGCGCTGGGGTCGCCCAGGGTGACGCTGATGCCGTCGCCCACGGCGTTGCAGCCCTCCAGGTCGCAGGGGTAGAAGTGGTCCGGGGTCACGTCCACGGAGATGCCGATATCCGGTGCCACCTGGGCCGCCGCCGTGGTGGCGCCCCGGCAGCCCACCTCCTCCTGGACGGAGAAGACGTAGTACACGTCGTTGGGGCCCTCCCCCTTGTTCCGCTTCAGGGCCTCCAGCAGCAGGAAGCAGCCCGCCCGGTCGTCCAGGCTCTTGGCGCTGACGCGGCCGTTCTGCAGCTCGTAGTAGGGCCCCACGAAGCCGCAGTAGTCGCCCACCTTCACGTACTTCTCCGCGTCCTCTTTGGTGGTGCAGCCGATGTCGATGTACAGCTTGCCGGCGTCGTTCCGGGCCTCCTCGATGTTGCCGCAGCAGCCCACCACGCCGATGGTGCCGTTCTGGAACACCACCTGGTCGTGGTACAGGGCGGCGGTCCAGACCCAGCCCACCCGGTGGACCCGGATGCGGCCGTCGGCCTCGATCTTCTTCACCTGGAGGCCGATCTCGTCCATGTGGGCGCTGAGCATGATCTTTTTGCCCTCGGGGCCGCCCCGCCCCCGCTTCAGGGCGATGACGTTGCCGATGTTGTCCACCCGGCACTCGTCCACCAGGCCCTCGATCTCCCGCAGGATGATCTCCCGCACCCTTCTCTCCCGGCCCGAGACGCCCCAGGCCTGGGTCAGCTCCTTCAGCAGTTCAAAATCTGCCATTATGTCTCCTCCTCCCGGTGTTTCAGCAGGCTGGCCTTCTCCACCCAGCGGGTCTGGTTCATCAGCGGGTGGTGGAGGCTGATGGCCCCGGTGGGGCACTCCATCACGCAGCAGCCGCAGTACCAGCACTCATCCGGGTAAGCCGCCACCGGATGCTTCCCCGCCTCTCCGGGGAGCATCACGTCGATCATGCAGGCCTCCAGGCAGCGGTTGCAGCCGACGCACCTGCTCTCGTCAAAGCGGATGGGCACCGCCGGCGGGGTGAAACGGAAGGAAAACTCTCTGCTGCCGCTCATGCCTCCACCTCCCCGGCTCTCTCCGCGATGTAGTCTTGGTTATATTTCTCGTAGTTCTCCCTGATGTTCCCGGCGTAGTCCAGAGGCACTTCCCGGCGGAGGACCTTCTCCCCGTCGTGCCGAATGCAGATGAAAGGCTCCATTGCCCCCTCGCCATCGGTGCGGTAGAACTCCAGCTTTTCGCAGCTCTGGCGGCGGGCCAGGCAGGCCTGGAGGATCATCTGAGCCACCGTCAGGATGTCGAACACCTCCAGCAGCCGCATCAGCTCGTGGGGGTTGGCGGCGTAGCAGTGGGGCACCACCTCCCGCTGATAGCGCTCCAGCAGCTCCACCCCGGACAGCAGCAGCTCGTCCCGCTTCTGCTCGGCGCAGTAGTTCTGCATGGCCTTGGCGATGGCCTCGTTGAGCTCCTTCCAACCCACGCCGTTGACGCTGTCGCCGCTGAGGGGGGCGTACACCCGCTCCATCTCCGCCCGGATCTGAGGCTCCCAGGGCAGGACGGCGGCGGTGCGGGCCCCGGCGTAGGCGGCGGCCTTCCGGCCCGCGTAGGACCCGGTGGCGGCGGCGTGGCCGTAGCAGTTGGAGGCGAAGAGGGCGTCTCCGCCCACGAACAGCCCCTCCAGGTTGGTCATCAGGTCCCAGTCGTTCATGAACCCGCCGGGCAGGCCGAAGAGCTGCCGCTCCTGGGGCAGGAACTCCGCGCTGGTCCAGCCCACGCCGTAGCACTGGAGCACGTCCCGCTCCGGGTCGAAGCCCCGCTGGGTGAAGTTCCGGTACACGGGCACCTGGGTCTTGCCCTCCTGGCCCACCATCATGCCCCAGATGACCTTCCGCTCCAGCTCCGGCATGGCGGAGAGGTCGGCGTAGAAGGGCAGCTTGTAGCCCAGCTCCTTCAGCTTCTCATAGGGCAGCGTCTCGGGGCCGTCGAACTCGTACTTGGCCTGCTCGATGTTGCCGCCCTTGAGGAAGAACTTCTGCCCCGGCGCGGGCCGGCCCCGGTGGGCGAAGTCCGGCAGCAGATCGCCGTCCCGGTCGGCATAGGGGATCTCCCGGCCCTCGGCGTCAATGAGGGAGGCGGGGTACCAGGTGTTGTGGTTGTTGCCGGTGCTGTAGGGCGGGAAGGACCGCCCCGCGGAGGAGAACTCCGCACGGACGGACTTCTCCATCATGTTGAACTCCGCCCCGGCCCGCCAGCCCATGGCGTGGCCGTCGCCGATGCAGGACATGGGCCGGAACTCGCACTGTCCCGGGTGGGCGGAGGAGAAGAGCCAGATGCGGGCGGGCCGGGACAAGGCCATCACGGTGGCTTTGGCGGAGAACACGTAGAACCCGCCGTCCCGGGTGTGCACGCCGGTAGCGCCCACGCACCGGCCGCCGTTCCGGCCGCCCTCGGTGAGCAGGGAGGTGACCATCACCCGCTCCACCAGCCGGACCCCCAGCCGCCGGCACTCCCGCTCCATGGCGGGCTTGAAGGTGGTGCCCCAGATGCGGATAGTAAATCGATTTACATAGTCGTAGGCGAAGAGCAGCTTGCTCTCCTCGTCCCGGAAGTCCGCGCCGGCGAACTCGTCCTCCGTGTCCCGGATCTTGCCGCCCATCCCCTCGATATCCAGCAGCCGGTCCCAGCCCTCCCGGCACTCGATGTAGTGGGAGATGGCGTTGTTGTAGCCGTCGTTGTCGTCCAGCATGGCCTGGAGCAGCTCCTCCGGCGTCACCTTGGAGCAGGGATTCGTCGCGGCGGACTCCCAGTGGTCGCAGCCGGAGCCTCCCGCGCCGCTTCGGCGCACCGCGCCCTTGTCCACCAGGATCACGCTCTGCCCCCGCTTCGCCGCGGCGATGGCCGCCATGCACCCGGCGATGCCGCCGCCCAGCACCAGCACGTCCGCCTCCAGCCGCGTGGTCTCCTCCACCCGGCTGGGATAGGGCCATTTGGCCTGTTCTGTCATATCGCGCCTCCTTCCGCGCCGCTCCCCATAGAAGGGCGGCGCGCTTCTGTCATGCGCAGACCGCATATTCCGTATTATAAGACTGCCGTAAAAAATTGCAACAGGTATTCGTGATTTTTCGGGCACATTTTACAAAGTAAATTTTCTCGTTCACCAGTATAGAAAAACGGGGTATGAATTTTCATCATAATACGGCCCATTTTCATTTTGGCAGAAATGTGAATTTTCCGGCCGATTTTTCGTGAAATTGTAGAATCCCTCCAAAATCTCGGAATGAAAAAATAAACAGTTGAAAATCCCGTGAAAAAGGGCTATTATAAGTATTAATCTTTTGCTTTGCGGGAGGCTGGCGGCATGAAGGCGCTCAAGCGGCTTTTGAAAAAGGAGGAGGTCCGGCTGATCCTGATCTCTTTCGTCCTGTCGCTGGTGCCCATCCTCCTGCTGGAAAGGCCCGGGGGAGTTCTCTTTCTCCTGTCCGACATTCTGTTCACCATGGGCGTGGTCCATGTGATCACCGCATGTATCCGGTACATCTCCAATGTGGGCCTCTTCAAGACCTTCTCCTACATGGCCTACAAGGTGCGCTGGAAGCGGGCGGGGCGGCAGCACGGCGAGGCCCGCCCCATGTCCCTGGCCGAGTACACAGTCAACGTCATCTATGACGAGGAGCGGCAGCGTCCCGTCGGCTGGCCCCTGGCCTTTGGCCTGGGGTGCTGGGCGGTATCCTTTTTGTTGGTATTTGCCGGAGCCTGATCCGGCTTTCCTACCATAAAACATGCGCCGGGGCACAAGGACCCCCGTGCGCGGCAGGAGGTGAGTCCCGCACCATAACAAAACATGGCCCTGCGGCCGGTTCAGCCGGCCATCAGGAAAACGGGTACCCGTTTTCCTGTCCGCCCCAAGGGGCGGACCACACTCTTTCCAAATCAATCAAGGAGGAAATTAGAATGAAGAAACGTCTCACTCGCATCCTGTCCGTTCTGCTGATCGCGATGCTGCTCCTCACCGCCTGCGGCGGTGGCGGCAACAGTGGCAGCCAGACCAGCAACAACCAGGGCGGCAACAACAGCTCCACCGAGGACAAGACCAACAACGGCGGCTCCGAAGACGAGGCCCCGGCCGGCGACGGCTCCGGCGAGACCACCGAGAAGGTCCTGCGGATCACCTTCGGCGACACCCCCACCACCCTCAGCCCCTTCAACAACGCCAGCGACTATGAGCTGGTCAACGACATCCACGCCACCCTGTACCGCGAGGTCTACGACGTGGAGACCCAGTCCAAGGCCTGGCTGCCCTGCCTGGCCGAGGGCGACCCCGTGCCCAGCGACGACATGCTGACCTGGACTGTCAAGATGCACGAGGGCTACACCTTCGCCAACGGCGACCCCATCACGGCCAACGACTTCGCCTACAGCTTCAAGATGCTGAACGATCCCAAGCTGGCCAACCGCAACATCACCCTGTCTGACCTGGTCAACGGCGAGGCCTATCTGGCCGGCGAGTGCGCCTGGGAGGACGTGGGCTTCAAGGTCCTCGACGACTACACCCTGCAGTTCACCTTTGAGAAGGACCATGAGCCCGCCACCGTCCGCGATATGCGCGCCTTCTTCTGGATGGGCACCGGCGTCATCCACCAGCCCACCTTCGAGGCCACTCTGAACGCTGACGGCACCCAGAGCTCCTACGGCTCCAGCGTGGACACCCTCATGTCCTCCGGCCTGTATGTGGTCACCCAGCTCATCGAGGGCCAGTCCCTGGTGCTGGAGCGCCGCACCGACGGCGGCGCCCCCATGGCCGACATCTTCACCCCCGACCGCGTGGAGTACACCGCTGTCTCCGACCCCAACACCGTGGTGCAGCTCTTTGAGCAGGGCAAGCTGAGCTACTGCGTCGCCAACCAGGACGAGTATGCCAACTACTCCGGCGCCCACTTCGTGTACACCCCCAACAACTACGGTATCTTCCTGAACTCCCGGACTCCCTCCGTGGAGGCTCTGAAGGACGTCAACCTGCGTCTGGCTCTGTACTGGGGCCTTGACCGCGACAACGTGGTGCCCACCGTGTACGGCACGGCCATGCCCAGCGCCTATCTGTACATGCCCTACGCCACCATGCCCGACCCGGCCGATCCCGACAACGCCACCATCGACTACCACAGCTCCCCCGAGGCCCAGGCCATCCGCATCGACGGCCACCCCGCCACCCAGTCCGGCTACGATCCCGAGCTGGCCAAGGAGTACATGCAGAAGGCCTATGAGAACAACGGCAATCAGAAGATCGCCATCACCGCTCTCTACTCCGACTACAACGACAAGGCCCGCACCTGGGCCGAGGCCGTGCAGAGCTGCTGGAACAGCCTGTTCGATCCCAACATGTTCGAGCTGAGCCTCCAGGCTACCGCCAACGCCACCATGTACGAGGAGAACCTGGCCCGTACCGCCCTGAAGTACGACATCTGCATCGCCGGCGGCTGGTATCAGGATCCCAGCCAGGCCTGGAACAACACCAACTGGGTGCCTGACGACAGCATCTACGCCTACAACAGCCAGTACTGCATCTTCGCCGACGACGAGACCATGTACAAGTGGAACGAGCTGTTTGAGCAGAACGCTCTGGGCGACTACAAGCGCAACGACCAGGGCAAGCTGGAGAACGCGGCCAAGATGGAGGAGATCCTCTACAACGACTGCAGCTTCATCCCCTGCTATTCCAGCGGTAACCGCTACTTCTTCGCCGATGGCGTCCGTCCCATCGTGGAGGAGGGCGACTGGTCCCTGGAGTTCTACCGGATGCAGACCATCTTCGAGTGATCCCGTAAGCGCGGAACGGCCCGCTTCCCGCTGAGGGAAGCGGGCCGCTGCCCGTTGAAGCATCCAAATATGCTTCCCCCGGAAAGCATTGTTACGGTCCCCCGGGGAGCGCAGCAATGCTTTTGGGAGGGACGATCCTCCGGCCCGCTCCGGGCCAGAGAAGAAAGGAGAGAAAGAGCCGTTGTTAAAGTATATCATACAGAGGATCATCGCCGCGTTCTGCACCTTCGTGGTGGTCGTGGTCGTGGTGTTCTTCGTGCTCCACTTTATGCCCGGGGAGATCCTGGACCTCTCCCCCAAGATCGACCGCTCCGTCCGTGAGCTGATCATGGCCAAGTACCACCTGAACGAGCCGCTGATCGTCCAGTTCGGCTACACCATGCGGGACTATCTGAGGCTGGACTTCGGCTACTCCCTGAAAGTCCGACCCGGCGTCCCCGTGATGAACGTGGTGCTGGAGCGCCTGCCCGTCACCATCCAGCTCAACTACTTCTCCGCCATCGTCATTCTGCCCTTCGGTATGATCTTCGGCATCCTCATGGCCGTCAAGAAGGACACCATCTTTGACCACATCTCCAGCACCATCGTCATCTTGCTGATCTCCGTGCCGTCCTTCGTTCTGGCGGCGCTGATGCAGTACATCCTGGGCTTCAAGCTGGAGTGGTTCCCGCTGATCCTGGAGGCGGAGCCCCACCTGACCTGGACGAAATTCTACTCCATGATCATGCCGATTCTGGCCCTGAGCTTCGGCGGCATCGCCAGCATAGCCCGTACCCTCCGCGCCGAGATGGCGGAGGTGCTGACCATGGACTTCATGATGCTGGCCAAGGCCAAGGGCCTCACCTACCGGCAGACCCTGCTCCGCCACGCCTTGCGGAATTCCTGTGTGCCCCTGGCCTCCACGTTCCTGTATCTGTTCCTGGGCGTGCTGTCCAGCTCCCTGGTCATCGAGCAGATCTTCGGCGTGCCGGGCCTGTCCAAGACCATGATGGCGGCCATCAACGGCCACGACCACTGGCTGACCATGGGCATCGTCATCTTCTACTGCTTCATCGGCCTCTTTATGGCCATTCTGGCGGACCTGTCCTACGGCGTCGTGGACCCCCGCATCCGGATGGGAGGGAAGAAAGATGAATGATTTCCAGGTCTGCATGGAAAACGGCGAGCCCCTGAGCCAGGAGCTGCTGAACATCCCCAAGTCGGAGCTCCAGCAGGTGGTCCGCAAGGAGAAGATCACCGACGTGGAGTTCAAGACCGAGTCCGTGTCCTACGGCAAGGACGTGTGGCGCCGGTTCATCCGCAGCAAGGTGACCATCGTGGCCACCACCGTCATCCTGCTCATCGTGGTCATGGGCATCATCGGTCCCTACCTCAGCCCCCACGACTACCTGACCCAGCGGTGGGATCTCAAATACATGCCGCCCCGCATCCCCATTGTGGAGAAGCTGGGCATCCTGGACGGCACCCGCGTGCTGGAGGTCCAGGTCAACGACGTGGAGAGCTACGGCGACGCCGTGGTGGAGGACCTGGGCACCTTTGAGACCTCCTCGGCCTTCGGCAAGGGCATCATGGCCCGTATCCGCGTGAACATGTACGTCTACAACGGCGTCCCGGACACCTATTTCTGGTTCGGCACCGACGCCGTGGGCCGCGACATGTTCGCCCGCCTGTGGCAGGGCACCCGGGTGTCCCTGATCCTGGCCTTCGCGGTGGTGGCCATCAACCTGTCCGTGGGCCTGGTGGTGGGCGCCATCTGCGGCTACTACGGCGGCTGGGTGGACCTCATCATCCAGCGTCTCATGGACGTGGTGTGGAACATCCCGTCCCTGCCCCTGACCATTCTGCTCATCATGCTCTTCGGCACCGGCATCGCGCCGCTGATCCTGGCCTTCTGCCTCACAGGCTGGATGGGCACGGCCAACGGCGTCCGAATGCAGTTCTACCGCTATAAGAACCGCGAGTACGTTCTGGCCTCCCGCACCATGGGCGCCAGCGACACCCACACCATGTTCCGCCACATCCTGCCCAACGCCATCGGCACCGTCATCACCCAGAGCGCCCTGTCGGTGCCCGGCGTGGTGTTCCAGGAGGCCGGTCTGTCCTACCTGGGTCTGGGCGTCCAGGCCCCCAACCCCTCCATCGGCGTGCTGCTCAGCGACGGCCAGAAGGTCCTGATGGACTATCCCTTTATGATCATCTCCCCGGGCATCGTGATCGTGCTGCTGATGCTGGCCTTCAACCTGATGGGCAACGGCCTGCGCGACGCCTTCAACCCGGCGCTGCGGCAGTGATAAGGAGGACGGCTTCATGGAAAGAGAAAAAATTCTGGAGGTCCGGGACCTGACGGTCAACTTCCACACCTATGCCGGCATCGTCCAGGCGGTCCGGGGCGTCAGCTTCGACCTGTACAAGGGCGAGACCCTGGCCATCGTGGGGGAGTCCGGTTCCGGCAAATCCGTCACCGTGAAGAGCCTCATGGGCCTTCTGGGCGGCACCGCCCGGGTGGAGAAGGGCACCGCCATGTACCAGGGCCAGAACCTGCTGGCCCTGGACGAGAAGGGCTGGGAGAAGATCCGCTCCCGGGAGATCGCCATGATCTTCCAGGACCCCCTGTCCTCCCTGAACCCCATCATGAAGATCGGCCGCCAGATCGAGGAGATCTTCACCATCCTCCACAAGACTTCCCGGGCCGAGGCCAAGAAGCGGTCCCTGGAGCTGATGCGGGCGGTGGGCATCCCCGAGCCTGAGAAGCGGTACAACCAGTACCCCTTCCACTTCTCCGGCGGCATGCGCCAGCGCATCGTCATCGCCATCGCCCTGGCCTCCAACCCCAAAATCATGATCTGCGACGAGCCCACCACGGCCCTGGACGTGACCATCCAGGCCCAGGTGCTGTCCCTGCTGGGCGAGATGCAGAGGAACCACGACCTGTCCACCATCTTCATCACCCACGACCTGGGCGTGGTGGCCCACGTGGCCGACCGCGTGGCCGTCATGTACGCCGGCAAGATCGTGGAGTACGGCACGGCGGAGGACATCTTCTACGATCCCCGCCACCCCTACACCTGGAGCCTGATGGCCTCCATGCCCGACATGGACCTGGAGTCCGGCGAGGCCCTGGTGGCCCTCCAGGGCACGCCCCCCAACATGCTGGTGCCGCCTGAGGGCGACGCTTTCGCGGAGCGGAACCCCTGGGCCCTGAAGCTGGACTTCGACCGGCAGCCCCCCATGTTCAAGATCAGCGACACCCACTATGCGGCCACCTGGCTGCTGCACCCCTCGGCGCCGAAGATGCAGCGCCCGGCGGCGCTGGAGCGCCGCATCCAGAAGAGCATTGCACGGAAGGAGGCGAGAGCCAATGGCTGAGACCCGGAACGCCGCCGTGGAGGAGAACATCGTCCTTGACGTGCGGAACCTGAAGCAGTACTTCAAGAGCGGCTACGGCAGGAACAAGGTCGTGGTCAAGGCCGTGGACGACGTCAGCTTCAAGATCCCCCGGGGCCAGACCTTCGGTCTGGTGGGGGAGTCCGGCTGCGGCAAGACCACCACCGGCCGCACCATCATCCGCCTCTACAAGGCCACCGGCGGCGAGGTCTACTTCCAGGGCAAGCTGATCTCCGGCAAGCTGTCCAAGGAGGACAAGCGCTTCGTCCACCAGGGCATCCAGATGATCTTCCAGGACCCCATCTCCTCCCTGAACCCCCGCATGACCATCAAGGAGATCATCGGCGAGGGCCTGCTCATCAACAAGCTGGTCAAGAATGAGGACGAGCTCTACGCCCGCTGCCTGGAGATGATCAAGATGGTGGGCCTCTCCGAGGACCACCTGAGCCGCTACCCCCACGAGTTCTCCGGCGGCCAGCGGCAGCGCATCGGCATCGCCCGCGTGCTGGCCTCCAACCCCAGCCTGGTCATCGCCGACGAGCCCATCTCCGCCCTGGACGTGTCCATCCAGGCCCAGGTGCTGAACCTGCTGAACGACCTGAAGCGGGAGCTGGGGCTGACCATCCTCTTTATCGCCCACAACCTGTCGGTGGTCAAGTACTTCTCCGATTACATCGGCGTGATGTACCAGGGCAAGCTGGTGGAGCAGGGCACCGCGGCGGAGATCTACGCCAACCCGGTCCACCCCTACACCAAGGCGCTGCTGTCCGCCATCCCCTCCCCGGACCCCTACTCCGAGAAGTGGCGGAGCTACATCACCTACGACCCCAGCGTCCACGATTACAGCGTGGAGAAGCCCTCCATGCACTATCTGGGCGGCACCCACTCCGTGTATCTGTCTGAGCCGGAGATGGAGCGGTACGTGAAATAATCCTTTTTCTTGAAAGAAAAAGGATCAAAAAGAACTTTACTATCGCTACCAAATATAGCGATACCTACATTACCCACACGGTAACGATGTATTGTTCTAATTGAAGGATCGTAAACGTCAATTTTACCACAAAAGCGGCCGGGAATCCTCCCGGCCGCTTGCCATATCGCTCTGTTCTGTGTTTTTCCTACAGGATGCCGTCATAGGGCCCGTCTGTCTTGAAGGGGTTTGGATAGTTGATGGACAGCAGCTCCGCCACCTTGTTGGTGTTGTTGGCCCAGTTGTGGGGCTGGTTGGAGTGGATCTGGACGCTGTCCCCGGGGTAGAGGGTGTACCTGTTGTTCTCCAGCCACAGGGAGACCACCCCGGTCAGCACATAGATGAACTCCTCGCCGGAGTGGGTGTACATCTCCGGGGCCAGGGTGTCCGGGTGGCTGAAGGGCATCAGCAGGAAGTGCCGGGGGAGGAAGTCAAAGTCCAGCGTATTATGGCTCAGGATGCTCTGGATGATCTGGGGGCTCACCACGTTCTGATGGAGGGCGAAGCTGTGGACCACGGGGTCATGGGTGTCGGGCGTCTCCACCTCGAAAAACGTGGACAGCGGCACGCCCAGGGCCTCCGCGATCTTGGCCAGGGAGTCCACCGCGATGGAGGAGATCCCCCGCTCCACCTGGGACAGGAAGCCCACGGAGAGCCCGGTGCGCTCACTGAGGGCCTTCAGGGTATACTTCTTCTCACTGCGCAGGAGCTTGATCCTGCTGCCGACCGTCTGATTGGGGTCCATGCCGCGCCTCCGTTTTCTTTATTGATTTATAGTGTAATTATACCAGATTTTCCATCCGCTGTCAACAAACGGAAAAACGGCCCTTTGACCGTGCGTTTTTTCCGATTCGATTCTCCCCACGAGCACAATGCCGGTCGCCGTGTCTTGTGCAAATTTTCATTTCCTTGTTGACAACCGGCGGGAAAGTAGTAAAATGGAAATGAAAAGAAATTCACTATTGTGAAAATAGTGGAGGACACAACATGTCTGCACCGCTGATATTCAATATCCAGAAATACTCCATCCATGACGGGGAGGGCATCCGCACCACCGTCTTCTTCAAGGGCTGCCCGCTGTCCTGCCGCTGGTGCCACAACCCGGAGAGCCAGCGCTGGCAGAAGGAGCTCATGTACTACGCCAGCCGCTGCACCGGCTGCGGCGCCTGTGTGGCCGCCTGCCCGGAGAAGGCGGTGGCCTTCGACCCTCAGAGCCGTACCGTCACCACGGACCGGGCCCTGTGCAGGGCCTGCGGCGCCTGCACGGACGCCTGTGTCCACAGCGCCAGGGAGGCGGCCGGACGGGAGTACGAGCTGCGGGAGCTGGTGCGGGAGCTGGAGAAGGACCGGATGTTCTATGAGCAGTCCGGCGGCGGCATCACCCTCTCCGGCGGCGAGGCGCTGGCCCAGGATATGGACTACATCGAGGACCTGGTCCGGCGGCTCCACGGCAGGGGCTACAGCGTGGACATTGACACCTGCGGCCACGTGCCCTATGAGCACATCCGGCGGGTGCTGCCCTATGTGGATACTTTCCTGTACGACATCAAGCTGCTGGACCCGGAGGCCCACAGGAGATGGACCGGCGTGGACAACGGCCTGATCCTGGAGAATCTGAAGCGGCTCAGCGGCGACGGCGGGAAAATTGATATCCGTATGCCGCTGGTGGCCGGGGTGAACGCCGAAGACGCCTACATCCGGGATGTCATCGCCTTCCTCCGAGACAACCGCATCCGGGTCCGCCGGGTGTGTCTCCTGAAGTACCACGACACCGGCAGCGGCAAGTACCCGCAGCTGGGCCGGCCCTATGAGAAGGACGCCATGGCCGTGCCGGACCAGGATTTTCTGGACCGGGCCGCGGCAACGTTCCGTGAAAACGGATTTCCAAACACCCAGATAGGAGGTTAATATACTATGGCAGAGATTCGAGAGCGCGGTATGAACGACCGCATCCGGCGGCTGAGGAAGCAGAGCGTGGAGACCCAGCCCCATATCTACATCGAGCGCGCGGTCCTGGAGACGGAGGCGTACAAAATGTACGAGGGCAAGGTGTCCGTGCCGGAGCTCCGCGCCCTGACGCTGAAGCACATCTTCTCCCACAAGAAGCTGTACATCGGCGACGGTGAGCTGATCGTGGGCGAGAAGGGCGACTACCCCCAGGCCGCCCCCACCTTCCCGGAGCTGTGCTGCCACACCCTGGAGGATATGCACAACATGAACGACCGCAAGGTCGTGAACTTCACTGTCACCGATGAGGACCTGAAGATCCAGGCGGAGCAGATCATTCCCTACTGGGAGGACCGCTCCATGCGGAAAAAGATCCTGGACAGCATGACCGACCAGTGGCGGGACGCCTATGCCGCCGGTATCTTCACGGAGTTCATGGAACAGCGGGGCCCCGGCCACACCGTCGGGTCCGTGAAGATCTACGAGAAGGGCTACCTGGACTATCAGCAGGACATCCAAGCGGCCCTGGCGAAGCTGGACTACATGAACGACCCGGAGGCCCTGGACAAGCGGAACCAGCTGAACGCCATGAGCATCGCCTGCGACGCCATCATGATCCTGGGCAAGCGGTACGCCGACCTGGCCCGTGAGATGGCGGCGGAGTGCACTGACGAGCAGCGCAAGCGGGAGCTTCTGCAGATCGCCGCCAACTGCGACGTGGTGCCCGCCCACAGGCCGGAGACCTTCTATCAGGCCATCCAGACCTACTGGTTCACCCATCTGGCCGTCACCACGGAGCTGAACCCCTGGGACGCCTACTCCCCCGGCCACTTCGACCAGCACCTGGCGCCCTTCTATGAGAGGGACACCGAGGCGGGCATCCTCACCCGGGACCAGGCCCTGGAGCTGATGGAGTGCCTGTGGGTGAAGTTCTACAACCAGCCCGCGCCCCCCAAGGTGGGCATCACCCTGAAGGAGAGCAGCACCTACACCGACTTCGCCAACATCAACACCGGCGGCGTCACCCCCGAGGGCGAGGACGGCGTCAACGAGGTGTCCTACATCATCCTGGACTGCATGGACGAGATGAAGCTGGTCCAGCCCAACTCCAACGTGCAGATCAGCCGCAAGAACCCCCAGCGGTTCCTCAAGCGGGCCTGCGAGGTGGCCCGGGAGGGCTGGGGCCAGCCCGCCTTCTACAACACCGAGGCCATCATCCAGGAGCTGATGAACGCCGGCAAGTCCCTGGAGGACGCCCGGAAGGGCGGCTGCTCCGGCTGCGTGGAGACCGGCGCCTTCGGCAACGAGGCCTACATTCTCCAGGGCTACTTCAACCTGCCCAAGATCTTCGAGCTGACCCTGTTCAACGGCGTGGACCCCATGACCGGCAAGCAGCTGGGGCCCCAGACCGGCGACCCCCGCACCTTTACGACCTTCGACCAGCTGTGGGACGCCTACACCAAACAGATCGACTACTTCCTGGACATCAAGGTCCGGGGCTCCAACGTCATCGAGGGCCTGTACGCCCGCTATATGCCCGTACCCTTCCTGTCCATCCTGACCAACGACTGCATCGCCAGGGGCAAGGACTACAACGCCGGCGGCGCCCGCTACAACACCAGCGTCATCCAGGGCGTGGGCACCGGCACCATTGCCGACAGCCTGGCCGCCATCAAGTACAACGTCTACGACCACCACAACTTCACCATGGACGAGATCCTCACCGCCATGGAGGACGACTTCCAGGGCCACGAGCGCATCCTGAATCTGGTTCGGAACAGGACCCCCAAGTACGGCAACGACGACGACTACGCCGACGGCCTGATGAAGAAGGTGTTCAACTACTTCCTGGACGACGTCTGCGCCCGGCCCAACATGCGGGGCGGCATGTACCGCGTGGATATGCTCCCCACCACTTGCCACGTGTACTTCGGCGACGTCATGATCGCCAGCCCCAACGGCCGCCTGGCCCACAAGCCGGTGTCCGAGGGCATCTCCCCGGAGAAGGGCGCGGACACCCACGGCCCCACCGCCGTCATCCGCTCCTGCGCCAAGATGGACCACCTCCGCACCGGCGGCACCCTGCTGAACCAGAAGTTCACCCCCGAGGTGGTGGCCGGCGAGACGGGCCTGGACAACATGGCCAACCTGATCCGCACCTACTTCAACATGGACGGACACCACATCCAGTTCAACGTGGTGGGCCGCAAGACCCTCCTGGCCGCCCAGCAGCACCCGGAGGAGTACCGGGACCTGATCGTCCGTGTGGCGGGCTACAGCGACTACTTCCGCAATCTCGACAAGCCCCTCCAGGACGAGATCATCGAGCGCACCGAGCAGAGCTTCGGCGCTTACTGATACTTTTTCTTGAAAGAAAAAGTACCAAAAAGAACTTTAACCTCGCTGCCAAAGCATTGCAATCCCTGGGTTTTCCGCACGGTAACGATAGATTCTTCTAATTGACGAATTGTATTCTTTGGCATGCCTTACCCGTAAATATGAACCGCCGGTCCGGGATTTTTCCCGGACCGGCGGTCTTTTCGTTGATATAGAAAAGGGATCACTTCTTGTAGGGCACGTGCCAGATTCGGTCGGCGTAGTCCGCGATGGAACGGTCGGCGGCAAAGATGCCGGAGCGGGCGATGTTGTGGAGGCTCATCTGGTTCCAGCGGGTGCGGTCGGCGTAGGTCTCCGCCATCCGGCGCTCGGCGGCGCAGTAGGAGGCGAAGTCCGCCAGGAGCATATACACGTCGGCGGAGCCGCCGCGGCCGAAGAGCAGGCTCTCTACCAGGTCGTCGTAGCGGACGCCGTCCCGGAAGCCGTTGCTGATCTGGTCCAGCACCCGGTGCAGCACCGGGTCGCGGCTGTAGATGCGGTAGGGGTTGTAGCCGCTGTTCTGGAGCTCCTTGACCTCCTCGGTCTTCAGGCCGAAGAGGAACATGTTCTCGTCGCCCAGCACTTCGTGCATCTCCACGTTGGCCCCATCCAGGGTGCCCACGGTCAGGGCGCCGTTCATCATGAACTTCATGTTGCCGGTGCCGCTGGCCTCCTTGCCGGCGGTGGAGATCTGCTGGCTCACCTCGCTGGCGGGCATGAGGACCTCCGCCATGGACACCCGGTAGTTCTCCAGGAAGAACACCTGCAGCTTATCCTTGCACACGGGGTCCTTGGCGATCTGGTCGGCCAGGGAGTTGATGAGGCGGATGATCCGCTTGGCGGCGGCGTAGCCGGGAGCGGCCTTGGCGCCGAAGAGGAAGGTGTGGGGCCGCATCTCCATGTTGGGCTCGTCGTGGATGCGCTGATAGAGGTAGATGATGTGCATGACGTTCAGCAGCTGCCGCTTGTACTCGTGGAGCCGCTTGGCCTGCACGTCGAAGATGGCGTCGGTGTTGAGCACCAGGCCCTGGGTCTTCTTGGCGTACTTGGCGAAGGCCAGCTTGTTGGCCTGCTTGATCTCCTCCAAGCGCTGGAGCACGGCGGCGTCATCGGCGTAGGCGTCCAGCTTGGGCAGGGCAGTGCCGGGGTGGCGCAGGTAGTCGTCACCGCCGGTGAGGTCCCGGATGAGGCCGTCCAGGCCGGGGTTGATCTCCGCCAGCCAGCGGCGGTGGTCGATGCCGTTGGTGACGTTCTTGAACTTCTCCGGCTCCATGACGCAGGCGTCGTGGAAGACGTCGTTGCGGAGGATATCGCTGTGGAGGGCGGACACGCCGTTGACGGCCATGCCGCCGGCGATGCACAGGTTGGCCATGCGGACCTCGCCGCCCCAGATGACCGCCATGTTCTGGACCTTGTTGTAGTCGTGGTAGTAGTTCTCCACCCTCTCCTGCCAGCGGCGGGCGATCTCGGTGAGGATCTGCCAGATGCGGGGCAGCAGCGTCTGGACCAGCTCCTGGGGCCAGCGCTCCAGGGCCTCGGCCAGGACGGTGTGGTTGGTGTAGGCCACGGAGTTCACCGTGATGTTCCAGGACTCCTCCCAGCCCAGGCCCGCGTCGTCCATGAGGATGCGCATGAGCTCGGGGATCACCAGGGCGGGGTGGGTGTCGTTGATCTGGATCACGTTCTTCTCGTGGAAGTTGGTGAGGGTGCCGTAGGTCTGGATGTGCTTGCGGACGATGGACTGGACCGTGGCGGAGACGAAGAAGTACTGCTGCTTCAGGCGCAGGCTCTTGCCCTCGTAGTGGTTGTCCTCCGGGTAGAGGACCTTGGCGATGACCTCAG
This sequence comes from uncultured Oscillospiraceae bacterium, assembly GCA_947589745.1. GTDB lineage: Bacteria > Bacillota > Clostridia > Oscillospirales > Oscillospiraceae > Pelethomonas. The sequence continues at coordinate 18,316 of CANQCS010000017.1, read as the reverse complement.
CCATGGCCTGCTCCTCGCTGGCCTTCAGATACTCGCCCCGGCTGAAGAGGCTCATGTCGATGGGCGTGGGGCTCTTGGCGTCCCACAGGCGGAGGACGTTGGTGTGGTCCGTGTCATAGCCGGCGATGGACATGTCGCAGGGCACGGCTAGGACACGGGTATAGCCCTCGTTGACGATGTGCAGGTGGTCGTCGTCCCAGAACTCCCGGAGAGTGCCGCCGAAGTGGACCTCTTCCACCTCGTCGGGGCGGGGGATCAGCCAGGCGTCGCCCTGGTCCTTCCAGTTGTCGGGCAGCTCCAGCTGCTGGCCGTCCACGATCTTCTGGCGGAAGATGCCCAACTCATAGCAGATGGAGTAGCCGTAGGCCGGGATCTCCAGGGTGGCCAGGCTGTCCATGTAGCAGGCGGCCAGACGGCCCAGGCCTCCGTTGCCCAGGCCCGCGTCGGGCTCCATGTCGAAGATGTGGGAGGGCTTGAAGCCCATGTCCGCGATGGCCTCCTTCATGGGCTCCAGCACGCCCAGGTTGTAGGCGTTCTTCATCAGGCTGCGGCCCATCAGGAACTCCAGCGACATATAGTGGACCTGGCGGCGCTCCTCCTTCCGGGTCCGGGCACGGGTGTTCACCGCGTTGACGCTCATCATGTCCCGCAGCACCATGGCGCAGGCCTTCATGATGTTCTCCTCGGTGGCCTCCTCCACGGTGGTGCTGAAGTTGATGCTCAGCTTGTCGGCGATGGCTTTCTTCATGGAGTCCTTAGTAAATTTTTCCATATGGGGTATTCCTTTCTTGCAAGGCAGAATGACATGGCGGGGCACGTCTTCCGCGCGCCCCGCCATGGGTTCGAACGGTCAGGATATCAGGAGCAGATCTTCTTGTAGATCTCGTTGTAGGCCTCGGCGCTGCGCCGCCAGCTGAAGTCCTCAGCCATACCGGCGGTCCGCAGGGCCTGGAAGGCGGCGGGGTTGTCATAGTACAAGGACACCGCCTGCCGGATGACGTAGAGCATGTCGCCGCTGTTGTAGTCGCAGAAGGTGAAGCCGTTCCCGGCGCCCCGCCACGCCTCGTAGGGGTGGACGGTGTCCTTCAGGCCGCCGGTCTCCCGGACGATGGGCACGGTGCCGTAGCGCATGGCGATCATCTGGCTCAGGCCGCAGGGCTCGCTGCGGGAGGGCATGAGGAACAGGTCCGCGCCGGCGTAGATGCTGGTGGCCAGGGCGTCGCTGTAGCCCCGGTAGAGGGCCATGCGGCCGGGGTACTGGCCGGCCTTCTCCTCGAAGAACTGCTCGTAGTTCCAGTCGCCGCTGCCCAGGATGACCACCTGGCACTTGAGGTCCATGATCTGGTCAAAGACCTTGCACACCAGGTCCAGGCCCTTGTGGCTGACGAGGCGGGTGACCATGCCGATGACCGGCACGTCGGGATCCACCTCCAGGCCCACCTGCTCCTGGAGGCGGGCCTTATTCTTGGCCTTGCCGGGGGTGACGGTGTCCTTGGCGGACACCTTGCCGGTCTTGGTGTAGAGGCTGTAGTTGGCCGCCAGGCCGGGGTCGGTGGCGGGGTCGTAGCGGACCATGTCCAGGCCGTTGAGCACGCCGTAGAGCTTCCCGGCGTTGAGCTGCATGACGCTCTCCATGCCGTGGGCGAAGAAGGAGTAGCGCAGCTCCTGGGCGTAGGTGGGGCTGACGGCGGTGATGGCGTCGCAGGTCATGAGGGCGCCCTTCAGCAGGTTCACGTCGCCGTCCATGGCGATGGTGCCGTCGGCGTACCAGCCGGGGGCCAGACCGAACAGGTCCTCCAGGGTGTCCTTGCCGTAGCGGCCCTGGTACTCGATATTGTGCACGGTGAAGACGGTCTTGATGCTGCGGACCTCCTCCCAGCGCACGCACTCGTCCTTCAGGTAGACGGGCACCAGGGCGGTCTGCCAGTCGTTGCAGTGGATGACCTCCGGCATGAAGGCCAGGGCGGGGAGCAGGGACACGATGGCCCGGGAGAAGAAGCCGAAGCGCTCGCCGTCGTCATAGTGGCCGTAGAGGCTGTCGCGCTTGAAGTAGTACTCGTTGTCCACGAAGTACCAGATGACGCCGTCCCGGTCCAGCCGGAACAGGCCGCAGTACACCCGCCGCCAGCCCAGGGGGACCTCGATGGCGCACACGAACTCCATCTGGTCCTTCCACTTCTCGGACACCTTCTGGTACAGGGGGAGGATGACCTCCACCTCGTTTCCGGCCTGGGCCAGGGCTTGCGGCAGACTGCCCGCCACATCGGCCAGACCGCCGGTCTTACAGAACGGCACGGCCTCGGAGGCGGCAAACAGAATTTTCATAAGCGTATGTCCTCCTTTGCGTTCCTTCTTTTTCTTGAAAGAAAAAGAAGCAAAAAGAACTTTTCACTTCGCTCTGGAAGGCTCTGCGGTACTGGGGGGTTCCGCACGGTGACGGCAGATCTCTCTGGCTGTCACCGTGGGTGGTGTCAGATCTTGCTGCCCTTGGCCACGGCCATGGGGTAGTTCTCGTGGCCCATGAGGGTGCGGGACTCCAGGATCTCCACCTTCTTGTCGGCGATGACGTGGTGGACCACGGCGTCGCGGTCAACGATGACGTCGGACATGAGGATGCAGTTCTTCACCTCGGCGCCCCGGGCCACGGACACGCCGTGGAACAGGATGGAGTTCTCCACCGTGCCCTCGATGGTGCAGCCGTCGGCCACGATGCTGTTGCAGCAGGTGCCGGAGGGATCCACGTAGGTGGAGGCGTCGTTGCGCTCCTTGGTGTAGATGGGGCGCTTGGGGTGGAAGACCTCCCGGCGGATGGAGGGGTCCAGCAGCTCCAGGCTGCGGTCGTAGTACTCCTTCACGCTGCGGATCTGAGCGGCGTAGCCGTCCCAGACGTAGCTCTGGATGTTGAGCTCGGAGGCCTTGGCCAGCAGCACGCCGCCGCGGAAGCTGACGATATCCTTGCTCATGCACTCGTCCACCAGGTCCAGCAGGAGCTGCTTGGAGAGGATGTAGATCTCCAGGGAGCGGTGGCACCCGGCGGGATTGCGGAGACCGAAGAGGGCCTCCTTCACCCGGCCGTTGCCGTCCAGGTGGAAGTAGGTGGCGTCGTCGGGGGCGTCCACATTGCTGGTGCACACGGCGGTGATATCCGCGCCGGAGGCCAGGTGGGCCTGATACACGTCCCGCAGGGGGATGTTGATGACCAGGTCGCTGTCGGCCAGGACCACGTGGCTCTGGCGGATCTCCTCCAGATAGGAGCGGACGCCGGCCAGGGCCTCCATCTTGCCGCGGAACTGGCGGGTGGTGCCGAACTCGTCGCGGTAGGAGAAGGGGGGCAGCAGGCGCAGGCCGCCGTGGGTGCGGCTCAGGTCCCAGTCCTTGCCGGACTCCAGGTGGTCCAGCAGGCTCTGGTAGTTGCCGTGGAGCACCACGCCCACGTCGGTGATCCCGGCGTTGACCATGCTGCTGAGAATGAAGTCGATGATGCGGTAGCGCCCCGCGAAGGGGACGGACGCGGGCAGGCGGTGAGCGGTCAGCTCCCGCAGATCGTTATGGGATTCGTAAGAAAAGATGATCCCGTGCAAGCCTTTCATCTGGACACCTCCTTATGATCGCGGTTCAGCATCGTATTGGGCGCGACGGTCTCCCCCGCCTCCACGGCGGTGCCGGGGCCCAGGACGGTGATGCCCCACTTGTCAGGGTCGCAGTCGGCGGGGTCCCCGCCCACAACGGCGTTCTCGCTGACCACGCTGTCCTCGCCCAGGATGGCGTACTTCACCACGGCGCCCTTCTTCACGGTGACACCGGGCATGAGCACGGAGTACTGGACCTCGGCCCCCTCCTCGATGCAGGAGCCGTGGGAGAGGACGGAGTTGAGCACCGTGCCGCCGATCTCACAGCCCTGGGTGACCACGCTGTGCTCCACCAGGGCGGCCTTGCCGATGAAAGCCGGCGGGTCGGCGGGCAGGCGGGCGTAGATGGGCCAGCTGTCCTCCAGCAGGTCCAGCTCGCTCCGGGACAGCATGTCCATGTTGGCGTCCCAGAGGCTCTCCAGGGTGCCCACGTCCTTCCAATAGCCGTCGAAGCGGTAGGCGATCAGCTTCTCGCCCGCGCCCAGCATGGTGGGGATGATGTTCTTGCCGAAGTCGTTGCTGGAACCGGGGGTGTTTTCATCCTGGATCAGATACTGGCGCAGCTTCTGCCAGGTGAATACGTAGATGCCCATGGAGGCCAGGTTGCTCTTGGGCTGCTTGGGCTTCTCCTGGAACTCGGTGATGTTGTCCTCCCCGTCCACGGCCATGATGCCGAAGCGGGGGGCCTCGTCCCAGGGCACCTCCAGCACGGAGATGGTGCAGGCGGCGCTGGCGGCCTTGTGGGCCTCCACCATCTTGCCGTAGTTCATCTTATAGATGTGGTCGCCGGACAGGACCACCACATACTCCGGGTCGTACATATCCACGAAGCCGATGTTCTGATAGATGGCGTTGGCGGTGCCCTTGTACCAGCTGCCCCGCTCGCCCTCCTGCATGTAGGGGGGCAGGATGTGGACGCCGCCGCTGAGGCGGTCCAGGTCCCAGGGCTGGCCGGAGCCGATGTAGCTGTTCAGCTCCAGGGGCTTGTACTGGGTCAGGACGCCCACGGTGTCGATGCCGGAGTTGATGCAGTTGGACAGGGGAAAGTCGATGATGCGGTACTTGCCGCCGAAGGGGACGGCAGGCTTTGCCACGTCGCTGGTCAGGACATAGAGGCGGCTGCCCTGTCCGCCTGCCAGCAGCATGGCGATACATTCCTTTTTCATGGGGTTCTCATCCTCTCTGATTTATTTTACTATTCTCTGATAGACTCAAACAGTATCAGCCGCTTTTTTGCGGGTCCGGGTCGCGGTCTTTTTCTCCGTCCCGGCCTTCTTCACGGCGGGGGTCTTTTCCGCCTTTTCGGTCTTCTTGGCGGTCTTTCTGGCAGCGGGCTTTTCGGCGGCCTCGTCATCGGCCTTCTTTGTCCGGGGCTTGGGCTTGGCCCGGAGCTTGCCCTGGCCCTTCAGGAACACCGCGCCGAAGGGCGGGATGCGGATGGACACGGAGGACTCCCGGCCGTGGGACTCCTGCCAGCTGACCTTGCAGGGAGCCTCGTTCAGGACGCCGGTGCCGCCGTACTCGGTCCGGTCGCTGTTGAACACCTCCACGTACTCCTTCACCGGCGGGCAGCCGAAGCGGTAGTCCTCATAGGTGTTGGGGTTGAAGTTCACCGCGCAGACCAGCTCGTTGCCGGACTTGTCCCGCCGGATGAACACCACCACGTTGTTCTGGTTGTCGTCGGTGACCAGCCACTCAAACCCCTCCCAGTCGAAGTCGATCTCCCACAGAGGGCTGTTCTCCTGGTAGAAGCGGTTGATATCCTTGATATACTGCTGGATCTGGCGGTTGGGCTCGTTCTCCAGCAGCTCCCAGTTGAGCTGGCCCTGGAACGCCCACTCACGCTCGGTGCCCAGCTCCACGCCCATGAAGCTCAGCTTCTTGCCCGGGTGGGCCATGGTGTAGGCGTAGAACCCCCGGACCCCGGCGAACTTCTGCTCCGGTGTCCCCGGCATCTTGCCGTAGACGGAGCCCTTCATGTGGACCACCTCGTCGTGGCTGAGGGGCAGGATATAGTTCTCCGAGAAAGCGTAGTACATGGAGAAGGTGATATCCCGGTGGTTGCCCTGGCGGAACCAGGGGTCCATCTTCAGGTAGTGGCACATGTCGTTCATCCAGCCCATGTTCCACTTCAGGTTGAAGCCCAGGCCGCCGATGTCGGCGGGCCGGGTCACCAGGGGCCAGGCGGTGGACTCCTCCGCCACCATGAGGGCGTCGGGATTCACCTGGAACGCGGTCTTATTGAGCGCCCGCAGGAAGTCGATGGCCTCCAGGTGCTCATGGCCGCCGTAGATGTTGGGGACCCACTCTCCCCCCTGCCGGTTGTAGTCCAGGTACAGCATGGACGCCACCGCGTCCACCCGGATGCCGTCCACGTGGTACTCCTTCAGCCAGAAGGCCGCGGAGGACAGGAGGAAGGTCTTCACCTCGGGCCGGGCGTAGTCGAACACCTTGGTGCCCCAGGCGTAGTGCTCGCCCTTCCGGGGGTCGGCGTACTCGTAGCAGGGAGTGCCGTCAAAGATGGCCAGGCCGTGCTCGTCCTTGCAGAAGTGGGAGGGCACCCAGTCCAGGATGACGCCCAGGCCGTTCTGGTGCATATAGTCCACGAAGAACATGAAGTCCTCGGGCCGTCCGTACCGGGAGGTGGGGGCGTAGTAGCCGGTGACCTGATAGCCCCAGCTCTCGTCCAGGGGGTACTCGGTGACGGGCAGCAGCTCGATGAAGTTGAACCCCATCTCCTTGACGTAGGGGGCCAGCTGGAGGGCCAGATCCCGGTAGTCGATGAAGTCCCCGTTCTCCCGGCGGCGCCAGGAGCCCAGATGGACCTCGTAGATGTTCAGGGGGGAGGAGTAGACCGGGTGGCCCTTGCGGCTCTCCCGCCACGCCCCGTCGCCCCACTGGTAGCCGTCGATGGTGTAGAGCTTGCTGGCGTTGCCGGGGCGGGTCTCGGCGTGGAAAGCGTAGGGGTCGGACTTCATGTGGACCGCGCCGTCCGGGCCGGTGACGGCGAACTTGTAGGCGTCGAAGGTCTTACAGCCGGGGATGAAGCACTCCCAGATGCCGCCGGTGATCTTGTGCATGGGGGCCGCGGCCTGGTCCCAGCCGTTGAAGTCCCCGGCCACGGACACCGCACGGGCGTTGGGGGCCCACACGCGGAATACGTAGCCGTCCACCCCCTCGCGGCTGACCGCGTGGGCGCCCATGTACTCATAGGCGGTGATGGACGTTCCCTCATGGAACAGGTATGTATTCAGTTCGTCAGCTTCTTTGTAAGGCATTGTGTCCTCCGTTGGTACAAAAATGATTGTTTTTTGCGACCTGCACTGTCAGGTCCTCCCCGTTTGCCGCACCATCCGGGCCAAATCGGGGCTGTGGAAAGATAGAACGATCCATTTAACCGTATTATACCCGCCCGCGGCCCCAACGTCAAGGCGGCATCTCCCATTTCTCCACGGCAAAAAGTACAAAAAATTTTGTCGGCTTATGATGTTTTTAACAAAAAAGTACAGTTTCCAATCCCGCAGTCTGGCTATTTTCTATATATTACTCCGGCGATTCAATCATCGCAGGAGTAATATTGGCCATGTTTTGCGGTTGCCGCGTAGCGGCGAGCAAAACGGCCTTTCAATCTTTGATTAAATCGGCATTTTTAATTGCCGATTTCATCATCTGCCGCTCCGCCGCTTTTATGCGGGCTTTGCGGGGTTTCCTGAAATTTGGAAAAGGGTGTTTACTTTCGCCGGATAAAGTGCTAGAATAGAGATATCTTTACAGGATGGAGGAATTCCCTATATGGCGAGGATCTCAAAGAAGCAGAAAGCGGACGGGCTCTACCGGGCCATTCTGACTCTGAAAACAGAGGAAGAGGTCTACAATTTCTTTCAGGACCTGTGTACCGTCACGGAGCTGCGGGCCATGGAGCAGCGCTTCGAGGTGGCGGTGCTGCTCCAGCAGGGCATGATCTACAACGACATCCTGAATCGGACGGGGGCGTCCAGCGCCACCATCAGCCGGGTGAACCGCTCCCTGTCCTTCGGCCACGGGGGGTATCAGACCTACTTTGACCGCTGCGAGGGCGAGGAGCCCGCTGCCGAAGGGCAGCCGGAGGAGGCATGAGCGCCGGGCGGGTTCCCGCGGAGGCCTACGGGGCCCTGGCGGGCGTCTACGACGCGCTGACGGAGGATGTGGGCTACCAGCGCCGGGCGGACTACCTGGAGAAGCTGTTCCGGCGCAGCCGCATCCCGGTACATACAGTGCTGGACCTGGCCTGCGGGACAGGGGAGATGACGGCGCTGCTGACGGAACGGGGCTACGAGCTGATCTCGGTGGACAGTAGTCCGGAGATGCTGGCCGCCGCCCGGCAGAAAGCGGAGACTCTCACCGGGGAGCCGCCGGTATTTCTCAACCAGAGCATGCCGGAGCTGGACCTGTACGGCACAGTGGACGCGGCCATCTGCTGTCTGGACAGCCTCAACTACCTGACGAATCCCAAGGACGTCCAGCGGACCTTCCAGCGGCTGCACCTGTTCATCGCCCCCGGCGGGCTGCTGGTGTTCGACGTGAACAGCGTGGCCAAGCTGGCCTCCCTGGACGGGCAGGTGTTTCTTGATGAAAAAGAGGACGTGTACTGTGTGTGGCGGGCGTCCTACGAGAAGCGCAGCCGCATCTGCTCCTACTGGATGGACATTTTCACCGCCCGCCCCGACGGCGCCTGGGACCGGGCGGGGGAGGAGCACCGTCAGAAGGGCTACGAGGCGGACGAGCTCCGCTCCTGGCTGATGGAGGCGGGGTTCACCCACATCCGGACGTTTGGCGACTGCCGGATGTCGTCCCCCCGGGAAAATGAGCAGCGGATATATTTTTCTGCCATTCGGGGGAAATAAATATATCCAATGATCTGCGTGGGGGCTCCGCCCCCACCGGGGTTGATCTGCACCCCCGATGGGTGCGCCCCTGGGGTACTTTTCCCTTGCAGGAAAAGTAACCAAAAGTGCATTTAAGAAAACCGAGGTTTTCTTAAAAATCTTTCCTCATTTTTTGTTTTATTTGGCGCTCCCCCTGTGGCTGGTTTTGTCTGAACCGGGCCGGGTCCCGTGTATGAGGCGAAGCGGCTACTTTAGTATGTCCCCAAGGAGATTGAAGCGCTGGTGCAGGGGCTCATTGGGTGCGTTGGTCGGTTTTTACTTTGTCTTACTGCCGGTTGCTCCGTTCCACTACGCAATTGATAGATTTCCGTATACGTTCCGCATCGGACTGCGCTCTGCTCCGTTCCACTACGCACAGGACAGATTTCCGTATACGGCCCGATACGAAACATCCGTCAATTGCGTAGTGGAACGGAGCAACCAGCAGTAAGAGTACGGAAAAAATAAACCAGCACCCCCGATGAAAGCTTTCCCTGGCCCCTAGTTCCACCAACCATTTGCCCTTAACCGTCCTCCCCGGGGATTCTTAAGGGGGCTTTCGCCCCCTTAAGCGCACTTTTGGGTACTTTTCCTGCGTGGGAAAAGTACCCCAGGGGCGCACCCATTGGGGGTGCGCATCAGACCCGGTGGGGGCCGGAGGCCCCCTGCACCCACTCCACATTCAGAATACACCGCATAGCGAGGTGCTTTCTATGTACAAACGTCTGTTGCCAATAGTATTGTCTCTTCTCCTTTTGACCGCCTGCGCCAGCCAGACGAACAAAAATAGTGCTTCCCCGCCGGAGGGCGAACAGCAGCCAACGGATGTTGCCGCCGTCAACGGCGGCGCCTCTGCCTCTGCCCCGGAGGGGACCGCCGCCGGGACGGAGGATCAGAAGATCGTCCGCCCCGAGACCGCTCCCCCTGAGCCGGAGCCGGAACCCGACCCCCGCCAGGAAGCGGTGGGATCCGCCCTGTCCTCCATGTCCCTGGAGGAGAAGGTGGGCCAGATGTTTTTTGTCCGGTGCCCCGACGTCGGGGCGGCGGAGGACGTCAGCGCCTATCACCTGGGCGGCTACATCCTCTTTGGCCGGGACTTCAAGGACGCCTCGGACAACTGGCTGACAAAAGATCAGTTCATAGCCAACGTCGCCGCCTATCAGGCGGAGGCAAAGATTCCCCTGCTCATCGGCGTGGACGAGGAGGGCGGCACCGTGGCCAGGGCCAGCCGGGACCCCAACCTCTTTGCCGCCAAATTCCAGTCCCCCCAGGATGTGTTCGCCTCCGGCGGGCTGGAGGCGGTGCGGACCGACGCCGCGGACAAGAGCACCGGCCTGCTGGAGCTGGGCATCAACGTCAACCTGGCGCCAGTGGCCGACGTGTCCGTGGACCCGGCGGACTTCATCTATGACCGCTCCTTCGGCCAGGACGCCGGGGCGACGGCGGACTTCGTGGAGACCGTGGTCTCCGCCGCCAACCAGGTGCAGCTGGAACAGGAGGACGGCTCCTGGCGCTTCATCGGCTCGGTGCTCAAGCACTTCCCCGGCTACGGGAACAACGTGGACACCCACACCGGCGTGGCCATAGACGAGCGCCCCTATGAGACCTTCCAGTCCCAGGACTTCCTGCCTTTCCAGGCGGGCATCGAGGCCGGGGCCGGCGGGGTGCTGGTGAATCACAACGTGGTCACCTGCATGGACCCGGACCTGCCCGCCTCCCTGTCGCCGGAGGTCCACCGGGTACTCCGGGAGGAGCTGGGCTTTGAGGGCGTCATCATGACCGACGACCTGGACATGGACGCGGTGAAAGCCTACGCCGAGGACGGGTCCGTGGCCGTCCTGGCCGCCCTGGCCGGGAACGACCTGATCGTCACCACGGACTACCAAGAGCAGATCCCCCTGGTCATCGACGCGGTACGCACCGGACTTCTCAGCGAGGACCTGATCGACCAGGCTGTGACCCGCGTACTTGGTTGGAAATATGACCTGGGACTCCTTACTTTTTCTTGAAAGAAAAAGTAAGCAAAAAGAACTTTATACTCGCTCCCGACTGCGTTGAGGTCCCTAAATGGGGACACGGTGACGAAGGATAGGAGGCAGACGATGAAAAAACGGATGAAACCGGCGATCCTGGTTCTTTTGACAATGGTGCTCCTATCGGGGACGGCCTTTGCCGACACCGGCCCCAAGCCTGCCCTGCTGGTGCGGGTGGAGAACGGACCGGAGGAGCCCTACTACCTGGACCTGCTGGAGGAGGACCGGGAGGGCCGGACGTCGTTTCACAATTTGGATGATGAGGACTTGGCCAGTCTGGACCCGGCCATGCTGGAGGCCCTCCGAGCCGCCGCGCCGGAGGGGTGGCACGCCTGCATCGACGACGGGACCCGGGCGCCCCTTTTCGGCAAGCTGACCGGTGAGGGCGGGGTCCACAGGTTCTCCTATGTGGGCGTGCCGCAGGTGTACCGAATCGTCATCGTCACTCAGTCCGGGGAGAGCTGGGTGCCGGAGCCCATGACCCGGCGGGTGCTCCAGTGCTCGGCCACGGTGGACTGGGCGGCCCGGACCGCCCGGACCCCGCCGGTGTGGCTGGGGTACGCGCTGCAATTCCTCTCCACCCTGCTGCCCACCCTGGCCGTGGAGGGGCTGCTGCTCCTGGCCTTCGGCTTCGCGTGGAGGAAAAACCGGAAAGCGTTCCTGCTGGTCAATCTGGTGACCCAGGGGGCGCTGGCAGCGTGGCTCAGCGTGATGGCGCTCCGGGACGGCGTGGGCTTCTGGTATTACCTGCTGATCGTCCCGGCGGAGCTGGCCATCGCCCTGGTGGAGGGGGCGCTCTACACCAAACTGCTGAAAGGGAAGAGCAAGGGCCGGGCCTTTGTCTATGGCCTCACTGCCAACGCCGCCTCCGCCCTCCTGGGCGCGGTCCTGGTCCTGCCGGTGTGGCAGTGGATCGTCTCCATCTCCTAGCTGAGAAAGGATATTTTGTAATATGACAGAGAAATTATACTATCGGGATTCATTTTTGGGGTCCTTCACCGGGACGGTGCTGTCCTGTGAGCAGGGAAAGGGCGGCTGGGAGGTGATCCTGGACCGCACCGCCTTCTACCCCGAGGGCGGCGGCCAGCCGGCGGACCACGGGGCCCTGGGTGGCGTGGCCGTGCTGGACGTCCACGAGAAGGGCGGCGAGATCGTCCACCTCTGTGACGGGCCGCTGGAGGCCGGGGCGGAGGTGTCCGGGGAGATCGACTGGGCCCGGCGGTTCGACTTCATGCAGCAGCACAGCGGCGAGCACATCGTCAGCGGCATCATCTGCGCGGCGCATCACTGCGACAACGTAGGGTTCCACATCGGCCACGACCTGGTGACCATCGACTTCAACGCGGAGCTGACCACGGAGGACGTCAGGGAGATCGAGCGGAGGGCCAACGCGTACATCTGGGAAGACCATCCCATTTCCATCGCGTGGCCCTCTCCCGCCGAGCTGGAGGCGCTGGAGTACCGGAGCAAAAAGGCCCTCACCGGTGAGGTGCGGATCGTCACCTGGCCGGGGACGGACTGCTGCGCCTGCTGCGGCACCCACGTCCGCAGCAGCGGGCAGGTGGGGCTGGTGAAGCTGATCTCCTGCCAGAAGTTCCGGGAGGGCGTCCGCATCGAGATGGCCGCCGGAGGCCGGGCGCTGCAATGGTGCAACACCGTGGCCGGGCAGAACACCCAGGTGTCCCAGCTGCTCTCCGCCAAGCCCGGAGCCACCGCCGCCGCCGTGGAGCGGCTCCAGGGGGAGCTGTACGCCCTGCGGGGCCGGGTGGCGGAGCTGGAGGAGAAGGACTTTGCCCGCACAGCGGAGGAACACGCCGGGGCCGGGGACGTGCTGCTCATCCAGGGGCCCATGTCCGCGGAGTCGCTGCGGAAGCTGTGCGGCGCGGTGCAGGAGCGCTGCGGCGGGCGGTGTGCGGTGTTCGCCGGGGCGGACGGGGCATATCAGTACGCCGTGGGCCATCCGGGCGGGGACCTGCGGGGCCTCGCCAAGGCGATGAACGCCGCGCTGAACGGCCGTGGCGGCGGCAAGCCCGCCTTTATCCAGGGCAGCGTGAAGGCTCAGGAGGCCGAGATCAGAATATTTTTCGCGGAAGCGAGGTAAAATAGTATGGATCAGTTAGTGAGAGCCATCTCCGCCGACGGCCAGGTCCAGGCCGTGGCGGTGTCTACCAGAGGAATTACCGAGCGGGCCAGGAACATCCACAAGACGCTGCCGGTCGCCACAGCGGCCCTGGGCCGCACCCTGGCGGCGGCGTCCATGATGGGCAACGCCCTGAAGGTGGACGGGGCCAGCCTGACGCTGCAGATCAAGGGCGGCGGCCCCCTGGGGACTGTGCTGGCGGTGTCCGACAACGAGGGCAACGTCCGGGGCTACGTCACGAACCCCCACGTGGACCTGCCTCTGCGGCCGGACGGCAAGCTGGACGTAGGCGGCGCAGTGGGCAGCGACGGTACCCTGACGGTCATCAAGGACCTCAATATGAAAGAACCCTACATCGGCAGCGTGGGCCTGCTGGGCGGGGAGATCGCGGAGGACCTGGCGGCCTACTTTGTGGAGAGTGAGCAGATCCCCACCGCCTGCGCCCTGGGGGTCCTGGTGGACCGGGACCAGAGCGTGAAGGCCGCCGGGGGCTATCTCATCCAGCTCCTCCCCGGCGCGGGGGAGGACGTCATCAGCCGGGTGGAGGGCGGCGTCATGGCCGCCGGACCAGTGACCGCGCTGCTGGACAGGAACGACGACCCGGCGGCCCTGTTGCGGACAGTCCTCTCCGACTTCAAGGTGGAGATATTGGAGACTTCCCCCATCGAGTACCGCTGTTACTGCTCCCGGGAGCGGGTGGAGCGGGCCCTCATCAGTATGGGCGTCGAGGATTTGGAGGATATGCTGGAGAAGCAGGGCGGCTGTGAGCTGACCTGTCAGTTCTGTGATACAGTCCACAAATTTACCGCTGATGATCTGCGGGCGTTGATCGACAGCATGAAAGCCCAACCGGAAAAGTAAGGAAGAGGGGGAAGCAAGACGCTTCCCCCTCTTTTATTCGTCTGTCTCTTGGGCAGCAATGTACCTGTCCTCGGCTGTCAGCAGCGCGTTTCGCAGCATATCCGCCGCATGGTTGATATGTTCAAAATCGAAGGTGCGCTCCGTGAGTACGGCCGATAGGTATTGGAGCGTGTCATCCACTTCACCCACCAGGTAGGCGTAGAGCTTCTGATAAAGAGACGGCATAAAAAATACCTCCTAGCAAAATACTATTTATATAGTAACTATAAATATGTAAATTGTCAAGCAGTTACTTTCAAGATAGTGTTTTGTGACAGGGGGTGACCGCATGGAGAAGTCCGTTCTGAAACGGGAAGAATATGGTTCTCTTGATCTCCACCTGAGGGAACAGATGGACCGGCGCGGTATCACCCGCGGAGAGATGGCCCGCCAGACAGCCACGCGCTTTGAAGTGATCGACAAATGGTACAAGGGCAGCGTGGAGCGGCTGGACCTGGATGTGCTGGCTCGTATTTGTTATGTGCTGGACTGTGAGCCCTGCGACCTGCTGGAATACAGACGCCCGGACCGGAAGGCGCGCCCTGAAATATGAAAGAGCCCCCGCTCGCTTGAGCGGGGGCTCTTTTGCCCTTATTGGATCTCCAATCTGCGGGACGTGGGCACGGTTTTCTCCCTCTTCGGCATGGTGACGGTGAGCACACCGTCATTGTAACTGGCGGCCAGCTCGTCGGCGCGGACTCCGGAGATATCAAAGCTGCGGGAGTAGCTGCCGTAGGAGCGCTCACAGCGGACATAGCCGCCGTTCTCGTCCTTCTCCTCCCGGCTGGCGTTCCGCTGGGCGCTGATGGACAGGCAGTCGCCGTCCACGTCGATGTGGATATCCTCCTTCTTCACGCCGGGCAGGTCCGCCTCCAGGACGTAGGCGTCGCCGGTGTCCCGAATGTCGGTCTTGAAGCCCAGGGACGTGTTGCCGGAGAAGAAGGTCCGCTCCAGATCCTCCAGGTCACGGAAGGGACGGTAGGGGTCCATGCGGTTGTGGTTCGTAAAGGGAAGCAGTTCAAACATAGTGGTCAACCTCCATATCTTTTTTTGTTGGTTACAGCATACGATAAGAGTATGAACAAATCATGCAAACTTTATGTCTGAACTGTGAATTTTAGCACTCTCGACCCAAGAGTGCTAAAATCGTCTGTCCCGGTTGTATTTTCCTTCAGGGCATGGTATACTGATTGTGTATCGCTATGGGGTAGTCCCATGCCGGCGCGGCGTCTTGTCCGCCTCATGCGGCGAGTATCCCCGGTGCAAGCGAATACGATTCGACATATATTTTGTAAATTCTACATTTTGCTATTACTTTTCTGATGAAGGAGACCCAGCCATGAAAGCAATGACCACCGCAGAGATCTGCGGAGCCGTGGGCGGAAAGCTCTACGGAGACGGCACGATCTCCGTGACGGAGATCTCCACCGACAGCCGGACCATCGCCCCCGGCGCATGGTTCGTCCCCCTGGTGGGGGAGCGGTTCGACGGGCACGACTATATCGCCAAGGCCCTGGACGCCGGGGCGGCGGGGTGCTTCTGCGCCCGGCGGCCGGAGACGCTGCGGGCAGACAAGTGCTATATAGAAGTAGGCGACACGAAGGTGGCCCTCCGGGACCTGGCGGCCCACTACCGGGAGAAATTCCGCCTGCCGGTGGTCCAGCTCACCGGCAGCACCGGCAAGACCACCCTCAAGGAGATGATCGCCTCGGTGCTGTCCCAGCGGCTGGACACCTTCAAGACCAGGGGCAACCTCAACGGCGACATCGGCACGCCTCTGATGCTGCTGGAGCTGGAGGACCACCACCAGGCGGCGGTCATCGAGACGGGCATGGACCACGCCGGGGAAATTCGCTATTTGGGCCAGGCTGTGAAGCCGGATATCGCCGCCATCATCAACATCGGCGTGGCCCACCTGGAGTTTTTCGGCCCGGACGCCACCCGGCGGGATATCCTGGCGGCCAAGGCGGAGATCTTCGAGAACCTCCGCCCCGGCGGCCTCGCGGTGCTCAACGGCGACGACGACATGCTGGACACCCTGGACCTGCCCTTTGAGACACTGCGCTGCGGCCTGGGGGAGCGCTGCAACGTCCGGGTGACGGACGTGGAGGACCTGGGGCTGGCGGGCGTCCGCTGCAAGGTGCGGACGGCGAAGGCGGTCTACCCCCTGGCCATCCCCGCCCCCGGCGTCCACATGGTCTACGCCGCCTCCATGGCCGCCGCCATCGGGGAGCACCTGGGGCTGACGCCGGAGGAGATCGTCCGGGGCGTGGCGGCCTACGCCCCCGCCGGGGACCGGATGCGCACCGAGCGCCTGCCCGGCGGCCGTATCCTGCTGAACGACAGCTACAACGCCAACCCCACCTCCGTCTCCGCCGCCCTGCGGATATTGGCGGCGGTGGACTGCGGCAGGCGCATCGCCATGCTGGGAGACATGAAGGAGCTGGGCCCCGCCGCCGGAGACAGCCATGCGGAGATCGGCAGGCTGGTGGGGGAGCAGGGCATCGACACGCTGCTGGCCGTGGGGCCGCTGTGCGGGGAGTACATGGCGGACGCCGCCAGGGCCGCCGGGTGCCCCGACGTGCGGTGGTATGCGGACCGGGACGCGGCGCAGGCGGACCTGCCGGCCCTCTACGGCCCCGGCAGCTGCCTTCTGCTGAAGGCGTCCCACTTCTCCGGCCGGTTCGACCTGGTGGCGGACTATTTGCGAGAGTATCCATTTGACGAATAAATTGGGCCCCGAGGGGCCGAGAGAGATCGACACATGATAGAGATCAATGTCAGCGGACTTGTCAAGTCCTTTGAGATCGGAAACAACATATTGGACGGCCTCACCTTCCAGGTGGAGACCGGGGAGCGGGTGGGCCTGCTGGGCCGTAACGGCGCGGGCAAGTCCACCCTGTTCAAGATCCTCACCGGCGAGCTGGAGCCCGACGAGGGCGAGGTGGTCATCGCCAAGGGCAGCCGGGTGGGGCTCATCTCCCAGATCCCCGTGTATCCGGCGGGGTACACGGTGGAGGACGTGCTGAACACCGCCTTCGCCCGCCACCAGCGGCTGGCGGAGGAGATGGAGGCTCTGGCCGCCGCCATGGCCGCCGGGGACACCAGCGAGATCACCCTGAAGCGCTACGGCGAGCTGGAGACCAAGTTCGAGGGCATCGGCGGGTACGACACCAAGACGGCGGTGGACAAGGTGGCCAACGGCCTGTCCATCCCGGCGGAGATGCGCTCCCAGGCCTTCGACAGCCTCTCCGGCGGGGAGAAGACCCGGGTGAACCTGGGGCGGCTCATCCTGGAGGACACGGACATTCTTCTGTTGGACGAGCCCACCAACCACCTGGACCTCCACGCCACGGAGTGGCTGGAGGACTACGTCCGCCGCTTCAAGGGTACGGTGGTGGCCATCAGCCACGACCGTTACTTCCTGGACCGCACCATCAGCCGGGTCATCGAGATATGCGACGGCAAGGCGGAGTTCTATCCGGGCAACTACACTTTCTACGCCATCGAGAAGGAGCGGCGGTACCAGGAGAAGCTGCGCCAGTACGAGAAGGAGCAGGCGAAGATCGCCCAGCTGGAGACGGCGGCGGAGACGCTGCGCCTGTGGGCGTTCAAGGGCATGGACAAGACCTACCGCCGGGCCAAGTCCATGGAGCGCCGCATCGAGCGCATCCGGCAGACGGAGAAGCCCACCAAGGCCAGGGCCATCACCCAGCGGTTCGGGGAGAAGGAGTTCTTCGGGGACGAGGTCATGGCCGTCAAGGGCCTGGAGAAGTCCTTCGGGGACCGGACCCTGTTCCACGGCGTGGACCTGCTGGTGGAGGGCGGCGAGCGCATCGCCCTCCTGGGCGACAACGGAACGGGCAAGTCCACGCTTTTGAAGATCCTCATGGACGAGGAACCGGCGGACGCGGGAAAGATCCGCTTCGGCCCCACGGTGCGGATCGCCTATCTGCCCCAGATCATCCGCTTCGACAATCCCCACCGGAATCTGGTGGACACCATGCTCTACGCCAAGCGGGGCATGACCACCCAGGCGGCCCGGGACCGGCTGGGTGCCTTCAACTTCCGGGGGGAGGACGTGTTCAAGCCCGTCTCTGTCCTCTCCGGCGGAGAGCAGAGCCGGCTGAGGCTGTGTATGCTGATGGACGAGGAGATCAACCTGCTGATCCTGGACGAGCCCACCAACCATCTGGACATCGACAGCCGGGAGTGGATCGAGGAGGCGGTGGAGGCCTACGAGGGGACGCTGTTGTTCGTGAGCCACGACCGGTACTTCATCAACCGTTTTGCCACCCGCATATGGGAGCTGGAGAACGGGGTCATCACGGACTATCCGGTGTCCTTTGCCCGCTACCGGGAGATCAAGGAGCGGGACAGGCAGCTGGCCTACCAGCAGCCCAAAGCGGAAAAGAAGGAGGACAAGCCCAAGAGCGCGCCCAAGGGCAGCCGCGCCCAGCAGAACGCCCGGAAGCAGATCACCATCTGCGAGCGGGAGATGGAGAAGCTGGAGGCGGAGATCAAGGACCTGGAAGCGGCCCTGGCCGCCAACGCCTGCAACTACGAGGCGTACAGCGGGCTGTACGCCCAAAAGGAAGAGAAAGATGCCCAGCTGCTGGAGTTGATGGAAAAATGGGAGGCACTGGTGGAAGAAGCCGGGGGGTAGGGGGGCTCCGCCCCCCACCGGGCCTGATGCGCACCCCCGATGGG
>CANQCS010000016.1 GCA_947589745.1 uncultured Oscillospiraceae bacterium | reverse complement strand
CTTTTTCTTTCAAGAAAAAGTATCAGATATCCGGCAGCCCCTCGACAGATTCGCACAGTTGACGCGGCGCGGCGGTGATATACTGGAGTCCGTGGGACTGTGTGATGAGAGGAGGAACCCCTTTGCCCAAGTGGCTGGCCCCGGCGGCGGAGAGCCGTCCGGGAAGATTTCTGACCGCCGTGGTGCGGCGGTATTTTATCGACGACGTGGCCCGGCAGGCGGCGGCCCTGGCCTACTACCTGCTCTTTACCCTGTTTCCTTTCATAATCTTCGTCAGCAGCCTGCTGGGTCTGCTGGCCCTGGACGTGGAGGGGATCACGATCTTCCTCCGCTCCCTGCTGCCGGAGGGGATCGTGGAGCTGGTGGAGACCTATCTGCTGTATGTCTCCCAGACCCCCAGCCGGACCATGATGTGGTTCGGCCTGGTGTTTACCGTCTACTTCCCCATGCGGGCCTCCGACTGCCTCATGCAGGCGGTGCGGCGGGCCTACCGCCTGTCCCGGCCCAAGCACCCCCTCATTTACCGGATCAAGGTCCTGCTCTACACCGTGTTCCTGCTGGTGACCATCGCCGTGTCGCTGTTCCTGGCCACGGTGGGGCGGCGGGTGCTGACGGCTCTGGCCGGTGTGCTGCGCCTGCCGGTGGACTTCATCCCGCTGTGGAACACGCTGCGCTTCGTGGCGGTGGCCGTGGTGATGTTCGCGGCCCTGGGGCTGCTGTACGCCGTGGCCCAGGACGCCCGGCAGACGGCGGGCCACGTGGTCCCCGGCGCGGTGGCGGCCCTGGCCGGGTGGCTGGTGATATCGGCGGCCTACTCCTACTACGTGGAGAACTTCGCCAACTATACCGTCATCTACGGCGCACTGGGCACGATCATCGTGCTGATGGTGTGGCTGAACCTGTCGGCGGTGGCCCTCATCATGGGGGCGGAGATCAACGGCGCCCTGCTGTCCCTGCGGGGGGAGCGGGCCAAAGCGGAAAAACACCCGCGCGAGACCGGCGCGGGGCCCGATAAGGAGAACGACCTATGAAGATCATGATTATCGGCAACGGCAAGGTGGGCTACACCCTGGCCCAGCAGCTCAGCGGTGAGAACCACGAGCTGGTGCTCATCGACCGGAGCGCCCAGGCTCTGCAAAACGCCGACAGCGCCCTGGATGTGCTGTGCGTGGAGGGCAGCGGCGCCTCCATCCAGGTGCTGCTGAACGCCGGGGTGCGGAGCGCGGACCTGGTGGTGGCGGTCACCGGCTCCGACGAGCTGAACATTGTCTGCTGCCTCATCGCCAAGAAGCTGGGGGCCCGGCACACCGTGGCCCGCATCCGCTCCCCGGAGTACTACAAGGAGGCCAACCTGCTCAAGCGGGAGATCGGCCTGAACATGATCATCAACCCGGAGTACGCGGCGGCCCAGGAGATCTCCCGGCTGCTCCGCGTGCCCTCGGCCTTCAGCGTGGAGACCTTCGCCCGGGGCCTGGTGGAGATGATCGGCTTCCCCATCCTGGAGAGCGACGGGCTGGCGGGGGTGAGCCTCTTTGAGTACAACCGCCGCCGTCCCAACGGCGTGCTGATGTGCGCCGCCATCCGGGGCGGGGAGGTCTTCGTGCCCAACGGCCGCTTCGTGCCCCAGGTGGGGGACAAGGCCTATGTGATTGGCAGCCAGGGGGAGATCGTGAAGTTCTTCCACACCCTGGGCCGGGACAGCGAGCGCATCCGGGAGATCACCGTCCTGGGCGGCAGCAAGATCGCCACCTATCTCACCTGGGCGGTGGAGAAGGTGGGCATGAAGGTCCGCATCGTGGAGCAGGACCCGGAGCAGTGCCTGTCCCTGGCGGACAAGCTGCCCAACAGCCTCATCATCCAGGGCGACGGCACCGACAGCGCCACCATCGAGGAGGAGCACCTGCTGAGCACCGACGCTTTCATCGCCCTGACCAACCGGGACGAGGAGAACCTGCTGATGGCCATGACCGCCCAGCGCCACGGTGTGCGGAAGGTCATCGCCAAGATGAACCGGCCCAACTACATGGAGATGATGCGGGAGTTCGGCGTGGACAGCATCATCAGCCCCAAGGACATCACCGCCAACCAGATCATCGCCTACGTCCGGGCCATGGCCCGGGGCCAGGGCCAGGGCGGCGCGGTGGAGAACCTGTACCGCCTGCTGGGCGGCGGCATCGAGGCCCTGGAGTTCACCGCCACCCCTGCCACCACGCTGCTGGACACGCCGCTGAAGGACATGAACCCCGGCGGCCGGAACGCCAAGCGGCTGAAGGACGGCCTGCTGGTGGCGGCCATCGCCCGGGAGGGCCAGACCATCATCCCCGACGGCAACACCAGCATCCACGCCGGGGACCGGGTCATCGTCATGGCCAAGAACCTGTTCCTCCAGAACCTGGACGACATTCTCCAGTGAGCAGGGGAGGGCGCTATGAATTATAAGCTGGTATTTCACATCCTCGGCATGATTCTGCGGGTGGAGGCGGTGCTGATGCTGCCCTCCCTGGTGATCGGCTTTGCCACCGGCGGGGGGGACGGGCCCGCGTTCCTCTGGGCCATGGTCCTCACCTTCGCCATCGGGCAGCTGCTGTGCTTCCTGCCCTACAAGGGCATCAAGATGCAGGCCCGGGACGGCTTCGCCACGGTGTCCCTGACCTGGATCGTGCTGTCCATGTGCGGGGCCCTGCCCTATGTGTTTAGCGGGGTGCTGCCCAACTACATCGATGCCGTCTTTGAGACGGTGTCCGGCTTCACCACCACTGGCTCCACGGTGCTGACCTTCATCGAGGGCCAGCCCCTGGGGGTCCTCTTCTGGCGGGCCCAGACCCAGTGGATGGGGGGCGTGGGCGTCCTGGTGCTGGCCCTGGCCCTGGTGCCCAAGCTGGGGGAGGGCAGCGTCTACCTGATGCGGGCGGAGTCCCCCGGCCCCATCAAGAGCAAGCTGACCCCCCGGGTGGGCGACACGGCCAAGATCCTGTACAGTATCTATATCGGCCTCACCGTGGGGGAGATCCTCAGCCTCCGCGTGGCCGGCCTCCCCTGGTACGACTGCTTCATCCACGCCTTTTCCACCATCTCCACCGGCGGCTTCTCCAACCGGAACGCCAGTATCGCCGCCTACAACAGTCTGGCGGTGGACTGGATCATCATTGTCTTTATGTTCCTCTCCGGCATCAACTTCGCTCTGCTGTACTTCGCCGTGCGGCGGAACTTCAAGGCGGTGTTCCAGAGCGAGGAGCTGCGGAGCTACACCGCCATGGCCGTAGGCGCCACGGTGCTCATCGTCATCAACCTGGTCGTCAAGGCCGGGGCTGAGGTCAGCCTCCAGACCGTCACGGACAGCGCTTTCCAGGTGGTGACGCTGATGACCACCACGGGGTACATGACCTATGACTACACCCTATGGCCCACCTTCTCCCAGACGGTGCTGATCTTCATCATGTTCGCCGGGGCCTGCGCCGGGTCCACGGCGGGCGGCGTGAAGCAGATCCGGGTGGTGCTGCTGGTGAAGAACCTCCGCCGGGAGGTGAACCGCATTCTGCACCCCCGTGTAGTGACCACCATCAAGAGCGACGGCGACCGTGTGGACGAGCCCATCCTGTCGGGCATCTCCCTGTTCTTCTTCGCCTATATCCTGATGCTGCTGGTGGTGACGCTGGTGGTCTCGTGGGACGACATTGACTTCACCGCCGCGTTCACCGCGTCGCTGACGTGCATCAGCAACGTGGGCCCGGCGTTCTCCTCTCTGGGGCCCACCAGCAACTTTGCGGCCCTGTCGGGCCTCAGCAAGATTTTTTTGAGCCTCAACATGCTGTTGGGGCGGCTGGAGATCATGCCGCTGCTGCTGCTGCTGTTTCCTTCTCTCTGGAAAAAGAGGTAGGGGGCTCCGCCCCCAACGGGGTTGATCTGCACCCCCAATGGGTGCACCCCTGGGGTACTTTTCCCTCGTGAGAAAAGTACCCAAAAGCACGTTTAAGAAAACCAGGAATGGTTTTCTTAAAAATCTTTCCTTAATTATTTGTTTAGTTTTGCGCTCACCCTTTGGTTGGTCAGGTCTAAACCGGACCGGGTCCCGTGTATAGGGGCGAAGCGGCTGTTTCAGTATGTCCCCAAGGAGATCCTTCTGCGGCGCAAGTTTCGCCGCTTGGGGCGGCGAAACCGGACATTGGGTGCGCTGGTCGTTTTTATGTATTCCGACTGCGTTCTGCTCCGTTCCACTACGCACAGGACAGATTTCCGTATACGGCCCAAATAGAACCGCGGCATCAATTGCGTAGTGGAACGGAGCAACCAGCAGTAAGACTAAGGAAAAACAAGGGGGCACCCCCGATGAATGCTTTCCCTGGCCCCTAGTCCCACCACCCATCTGTCCTTAACAAAAATTAGTCAGAGGTCCAGCCCTACGGGCTGGCGCCCTTTTGGGTACTTTTCCCGCGTGGGAAAAGTACCCCAGGGTGCCCATAGGCACTGAAAGATAATATAAGAGGTGGTAGGGGCCGGAGGCCCCTACTGATTCGCATTAGGGGGCTGCGCCCCCACACCCCCAGGAAGGAGTGATCTACGCTATGGACCAGTCCACCCTTCTTACCCTTTTGGACAGGGTAAAGGCCCATTCCCTCTCCCCGGAGGAGGCCGCCCGCCTCATCGGGCCATCCCCTTTTGAGGATCTGGGCTACGCCAAGGTGGACCACCACCGCGCCGCCCGCCAGGGGGCGGCGGAGGTGATTTTCGGCCAGGGCAAGACGGCGGAGCAGATCGCTGGCATTGTCCGCGCCATGATGGAGCGGGGCACCGCCAACATCATCATCACCCGCCTCTCGGAGGAAAAGGCCGCCGTTCTGGAGGGGCTTTTCCCTTATACGTATGATGCCGCCGCCCATCTGGCGGTGGCCAACCCCCAGGACCATCCCCTGACGGGCAGCATCGTGGTGGTCTCCGCCGGGACCAGCGACCTGGCGGTCTGCGAGGAGGCCGCCCTCACCGCTGAGGCCCTGGGCAGCCGGGTCCACCGGGTCTACGACGCCGGGGTGGCCGGGCTCCACCGGCTGCTGTCCCAGCTGGAGACCCTGGAGAAGGCACGCTGCATCGTGGCTGTGGCCGGGATGGAGGGGGCTTTGCCCAGCGTGGTGGGCGGGCTGGTCAGCTGCCCGGTCATCGCCGTGCCCACCAGCGTGGGATACGGCGCCAACCTGGGCGGGCTGGCCGCCCTGCTGGCCATGCTCAACTCCTGCGCCAGCGGCGTCAGCGTAGTAAATATTGACAACGGCTTCGGGGCCGGTTTCCTGGCCCACCGCATCAATCAGATGAAGGGGATCGACGAGATATGAAGACACTGTACCTGGAGTGCGCCATGGGCGCGGCGGGCGATATGCTCATGGGCGCCCTCTATGAGCTGTGCCCGGAGAAAGAGCGCTTCCTCCACGATATGGCCCACCTGCTCCCCGGCCTCACCGTGGAGGCCGAGGCGGTCACCCGGCAGGGCATCGCCGGGACCCATATGCGGGTGGTCATCGACGGACAGGAGGAGGCCTACGGCGGGCATGTCCATGAGCACCATGAGCATGAGCACCATGACCACGAACACGGTCATGAATATGAGCATCCCCATGCCCATGAACACGAACACCACCATCACCACGAGCACCACAGCCTGGCGGAGATCGAGGCGCTCATCGACGGCTTCTCCCTGCCGGAGCGGGTCCGTGCGGACGCGAAAAAGGTCTACGCCCTCATCGCCCGGGCGGAGGCCGCCGCCCACGGCGTGGAGGCGGGACAGGTCCACTTCCACGAGGTGGGCGCCATGGACGCGGTGGCGGACGTCACCGGCGTGTGCTACCTGATGTATCTGCTGGCCCCGGACGCGGTGGCCGCGTCCCCCGTCACGGTGGGCAGCGGCACGGTCCATACCGCCCACGGTGTGCTGCCGGTGCCTACGCCCGCCACGGCGCGGCTGCTCACCGGTGTGCCGGTGGCCGCCGGCGACATCGCCGCCGAGCTCTGCACCCCCACCGGGGCCGCGCTGCTGAAGACCTTTGCCAGCTCCTTCGGGCCCATGCCCGCTGGGGTCATGCTGGGCTGCGGCCACGGCTGCGGCACCAAGGACTTCCCCCGGGCCAACTGCGTCCGGGCTTTCCTGGTGGACACGGCGGACACCGCCGGGGGGCCCAACGACACGGTGACGGAGCTGAAGGCCAATATCGACGACATGACCGGCGAGGCCCTGGGGTACGCCATGGAGCGGCTGCTGGAGGCCGGGGCGCTGGACGTGTCCTACCTGCCCATCCAGATGAAGAAGAACCGGCCCGGTGTGTTGCTGACCTGCCTGTGCCGTCCGGCGGACGCGGACCGGCTGGCGCTGGAGATGCTGCGCCACACCACCACCTTCGGCGTGCGCCGCACGGACTGCCCCCGCTATGCCCTGACGCCCGGCCGGGACACGGCGGACACCTTCCTGGGTCCCATCGCCCGCAAGACGGGCACCGGCTACGGCCTCGTCAAGCGCAAGGCGGAGTACGAGGACCTGGCCGCCGCCGCTAAGGCCCACGGCCTCCCCCTGGCCGCCGCCCGGGAGGCGTTCGACCGGGCGAAATAGCGGGGGACCCTCAGGCGGTCCAGCGCGGCATAATTGTTTTGAAGGAGAACCATGGTTAGATTAGAAGCAGTGGACCCAGAAAATTGGAGACTGGGGCTCAAGGTATCGGAAAAGCAAATGCATTATGTGGCTGACAGCATGTGCTTGCTGGCAAGGGCGTATGCGTATCGGGAGCACAGAAGCAATGCTTTTGTCATTTATGACGGAAGTATTCCCGTTGGGATGGCCCTGTATTACGACTTCGATGAACTGGACGCATTTGATTTCAGTCAGCTGTTTATCGATGAGCGATATCAGGGGAAGGGCCTTGGGAGCGAGGCTGCGCGGCAGATCCTTGCGCGGATGGAGCGCGACGGCAAATTTGATAAGGCCGTCCTGTGCTATATCGATGGGAATGAGGCCGCGAGGCACATGTATGAGAAGCTGGGCTTCTATTTGACGGGAGAGCGCGACGGGGATGAGATCATAATGGAGAAGCTGCTGAGATAACTCCTTGGCTCCCCGGTTGATGCGCCGCCGTAAATGTTTTTGTGCCTCTTGCTAAAATTTTCCGGAAGTGGTATACTACTCCTATATAAAAATGGCGAAATCCGGCGCGCCGCTTGCCGGAAAAAGCGGCGGCCCCGGCCTGCTCTTGCAACTGCGGGGGAACGGGAGGCTGTATGCGCGTCTATGAATCAGCGGAGGATTACCTGGAGGCGATCCTGGTCATCAGAAACCGCCGTGGCCAGGTCCGGTCCATCGACATTGCCAACGAACTGAACTACTCCAAGCCCAGCGTCAGCGTGGCGATGAAGAAGCTGCGGGAGAGCGGGTACATCGAGATGGACGCCGACAGCTCCATCAAGCTGCTGCCCGCCGGGGAGGAGATCGCCTCCCGCATCTACGACCGCCACCAGACCCTGGCCAGCTTTTTCACCTTCCTGGGCGTCAGCCAGGAGGTGGCCGCCGCCGACGCCTGCAAGGTGGAGCACGACCTGAGCGAGGAGACCTACCGGCGGATCAAGGAGCACGTCCTGCGGACCATGGCCACCGGCCGGCACTGATACCCCCGGTCCGGAAGCGCCGTCAGGTTTTTCGGAGTTAGAAAAGCGCCTCTCCCCGAAGGAGAGGCGCTTTGTGCGTCAAGAAGGCTCACAGAGTTTCGCTGCCCCATCGAGGGGCGGCAAAGAAGCGAGGCGCAGAGTGCAGCAAAACCCTTTTACCGGAAAAAGCTTACGGCCCTTGCCAACAAAAAAAGAGCGCCTCTCCCGGGGGAGAGGCGCTCTTTCGCTTGCACAGAGCAGGGCGTCAGATGACCGTGACGTTGGCCGCACGCATTTTGCTGCTGTTTTTGGGGTCCGGTTCCACGTCGTAAGTAACCTTTTGCCCCTCAGTAAGGGTGCGGTAGCCGGTGCCCTGAATAGCGGAGAAATGAACGAAGACATCCCCGCTGCCATCGTCGTTGGAGATGAAGCCGTACCCTTTCTCCGCGTTGAACCACTTCACAGTACCCGTATTCATGCCAATGCCTCCTAAAATAAATTTAAGTCTGTGCAAAAAAGAAGACTGCAGAGACGCAACTCCCACGCGGGACCAAAAGGTGCATCCTGCAGTGACCAATTTGTACATTATCGAACACATTGTTAGAATACCATCTGCGGCGGAAAATGTCAAGTGAAGATTGCACCAAATTTTGCAAATTTTGTATGAAAAATAAGGCTCTTCTTCATGTCCGGCCCCCCCGCCGCGGCTGGAAGAAAAAAACAGCGGGGGAAAGGGGCCTCAGGCCCCTTTCCCCCGGAAAAAATATGTTTTCGGCTCACTCGATGGACTTCAGCGACTCCGCCATGTCGATCCGGCGCAGGCGCGGCCGCATCCCCACGGCGATCACGGCGGTAAACACCATCGTCAGCCCCAGGGAGAGGAGGTAGCTGACCGGCGTGATGCGGCAGGCGAAGAACATGGCGTCGATCTTGATCTGGGCCATGACATAGGCGTGGAGGGCCTTGCCCATCAGCAGTCCCACCAGGCTCCCCAGCACGGCGAGAATGGCGATCTCACGGAACACATAGGCAGCCACCTCGTTCTGGTAGAAGCCCAGGACCTTGATGGTGGCGATCTCCCGGATGCGCTCGGTGATGTTGATGTTGGTCAGGTTGTAGAGCACGATGAAAGCCAGGGCCGCCGCGCACAGGACCACCACCACCACGATGTAGTCCAGCCGGGAGAGCATGTTGTCCACCCGGCTCCGGGTCTCCGCGTTGACGGTGACGCTGCCCACGTCCCCGTCCTCCAGGAGAAGGGCGCCCTCGGCGTAGGGGTCCGCCCCCTCGTGGGCCAGGACGTAGAGAGTGTTGTACTCCGGGGGCTGTCCCAGCTGCTCCGCGTAGGTCTCCGCCGAGACGTACACGTAGTTGAATACGTAGTTGTCACAGATGGCGGACACAGTCACCGTCATGCTCCCCAGCTCCTCGTCCCGGAGCAGGACCGTGTCGCCCTGGGAGATGCCCAGACGCTTGGCCAGGCCCACATTCAGCACCACCTCGTCCTTCCCCGGATAGGCGATGGGCTCCTCCCCGCTGTGGAGGGAGAGGAAGCCGTCCAGGGAATCGGTGGAGGAGATCACCAGATAGACGGACTTGGTGCCGTCCTGGGCCACCACGTCCGTGCTGCCGCTGTGGACCAGCAGGCCCGTCTCCGGGCTCCAGCCGTACTCCTCCAGATAGGCCGCCGCGCTCTCCGGCGTCTGGGCGTCCTGGAAGGTGACGGAGTAGTCGTAGAGGGTGATCTCGTCGAACTGGTCGTCCGCGACGTGGGCGATGGAGTCCCGGATGCCGAAGCCCGTGGCCAGCAGCGCGGTGCACCCGCCGATGCCCAGCACCATCATGATGAGGCGGCTGTGGTAGCGCAGCACGTTGCGGACGGAGACCTTGTACAGGAAGCTCAGGCGCCGCCACAGAGGATCGATATGCTCCAGCAGCACCCGGCGGCCCGCCTTGGGCGTCTTGGGCCGGATGAGCTCCGCCGCCTGCCGGTTCAGCTCCACCCGGCAGGAGAGGTAGGTGGCCCCCATGGAGCACAGCATAGCGGCCGCGAAGGACACCAGGGCCAGCGACGGGCGGAACACCATCCGCAGCGGCGCGAAGCCGTAGATCATGCCGTAGATCTCCCAGATGACCCATGGCAGGGCGGTGGAGCCGATGGCGTAGCCCGCCACGCAGCCCACCAGGGCGGCGCTGCCGGAGTAGAACAGGTACTTGCCCATGATCTGCCCGTTGCTGTAGCCCAAGGCCTTCAATACGCCGATCTGGGTCCGCTGCTCGTCCACCATGCGGGTCATGGTGGTCATGCACACCAGCGCCGCCACCAGGAAGAAGAACACCGGGAACACCACGGAGATGGCGGCCACGATGGAGGTGTCATTGTCAAAGCTGGCATAGCCGATGTTCTCGTCCCGGGTCAGCACGTAGGTGACGGGCTCCTCCAGCTCCGACAGCTCGTCGTAGGCGTCGGCGATCTCCTGCTGGGCGTCGGCCAGCTCATCCTCGGTGTCGGCAAACTTCTGCTCCGCCTCGGCTTTTCCGTCGTAGTAGTCCTGCCAGCCGTCGTCCAGCTCCTGCCGGGACTCGGGGATCTGCTGCTCCGCGTCGGTCAGCTGCTGCTGGGCGTCGTCCAGCTCGGCCTTGCCGTCGTTCAGCTCCCGGCGGGCGCTGTCCGCCTGGGCCCTGCCGTCGTCATAGTCCCGGCGGGCCTGGTCCAGCTCGGCCCTGCCGTCCTCATATTTCTTCACGCCGTCGGAGTACTCGGACTCGCCGTCAGTCAGCTCCTGATAGGCGTCGTTCAGCTCACGCTCCGCCTGGGCCTTGCCGTCCTCGTACTCCTTCCAGCCGTCGTCCAGCTCTTTCCGGGCGTCCTCCAGCTCCTGCCGGCCGTTCTCCAGCTCCAGGCGGGCGTCCTCCAGCTGCCGCTGGGATTCGGCCAGCTGCTGCTGGGCCTCGTTCAACTGGGCGCGGCCCTCCTCCAGGGCACGCTCCCCCTCCGCCAGCTCCTGCCGGGCGGCTTCCAGTTGGGCCGCGCCCTCCTCGTACTGCCGCACACCGTCCTGATATTGCGCCAGTCCGGCGTCATAAGCCGCGAGACCGGACTCATAGGCGGCACGGCTGGACTCCAGAAGCGGTCCCGTCTGCGCCACGGCGGCCACGGCCTGCGCCCAGCCCGCCTGGAGCGACGCGGCGGCATCCGCGTCCCCGCCTGCGGCCTGGAGCAGCAGGTCCGGGTCGGACATCAGCTGCTCCGCGGACATCCCGAACTGCTGGGCCGTCTGGGACACCTGCTGGCAGACCGAATTGGCCTGGTCGTAGGCGGCCTGGAGCTGCTGGATCTGCGCCGCCGCCTCGTCCAGCTTTGCCTTGTTGGCGTCCAGCTCCGCCTTGCCGTTCTGGAGCTGGTACTGGGAGTAGAGAAGCTCGTTCTCGCCATTGGCCAGCTCCCGCCGGCCATCCTCCACCTGCTGCTCCGCCTCGGCCAGCTTCTGCTCGTTCTCGCGGACCTGACGCTCGCCCTCCTCATACGCCCGGAGGCCGTCCTGGTACTCACGGAGGCCCTCCTCGTATTCCCGCAGGCCGTCGTCGTACTCCGCCTCGCCGTCCTGCAGCTTCAGGTAGGCGTCCTCCAGCTCCCGCTCCGTGTCCGCCTTGGCCTGTTCATACTCCTTCCAGCCGTCGTCCAGCTCCTGCCGGGCGTCCTGAAGGTCCGACTGGGCGCCGGCCAACTCCGTCTCGCCGTCGTTCAGCTGCTGCTCCGCGTCCCGCAGCTGTTCCTCCGCGTCCTCCAGCTCCCGGAGGCCGTCCTGGTACTCCCGGAGGCCGTCGGCGTAGTCCAGCTTGCCCTGCTCGTAGTCAGCCACGCCGTTCTCGTATTCCTTCTCGCCGTCCACCAGGTCCTGGTAGGCGTCGTTCAGCTCCCGCTCCGCGTCGGCCCGGCCGGTGCGGTACTCGTCCCAGCCGTCGCTGAGCTCCCGCTCGCCGTCGCGGATCTCGTCCATGGCGTCGTTGTAGATGTTGTCGTGGCGCCGGATGGCCAGGGTGCCGGTCATGTCCTCCACCGCCTCGGTCAGCGCGTCGATCTGCTGCTGGTAGGCGTCGGAGTAGGCTTCGCCGCGGTCCTTCAGGGCCACGAAGATCTCGTAGTAGGCGTCGAAGTCGAAGCCCTCCTCCGGGATGTACACAAAGGCGTTGATGCTGCCGCTGCCGATGGAGCCGGTGCCCCGCTCGTAGTTCAGGTAGTAGGGGGAGTAGGCCGTGCCCACGATGGTGTAGCCGTCGTAGTACATCAGCTCCTTGGTGTCCTCGTCGTTGTCCTCCGCCACGGGCAGCACGGTGCCCAAGTCCGCCTCGGAGAAGCTCCGGGCGTCCGCCAGGCACTCGTCCGCCGCCTCGGGCATCCGGCCGGAAACCAGCTCCGGCTCATTCAGCCCCTCCGTCAGGGAGTGGGCCCGGAGCACCAGCTCCTCCCCGTCCCGGACGGTGAGGAAGTCGGTGTACACCGCCCCCCGGGCGATGGCCACGCCGTCCATGGCGGACACCTCCGCCACGTCGTCCTCGGTAAAGCCCAGGGTGGACAGCAGCCGGAAGTCGTACAGCCGGTAGGTGTCCAGGTACTCCACGCCCGTGGCCATCATGGCGGGCTGGCACATGCGGAGCCCCGCGAAGAAGCCCACCCCCAGGCCCACGATGGCCATAATGGCCAGATAGCGCCCCAGGCTCTGCCGGATCTCCCGCAGGGTCGAGCGCAGCAATGTCTTTACCATTCGATATCCTCCACCGGCACAGGGGCCTCGTTGACGGTCTCAGACACCACGGCCCCGTTCTTCACCCGGATCACCCGGTCCGCCATGGCGGTGAGCGCGCTGTTGTGGGTGATGATGATTACGGTCATGCCCCGCTCACGGCTCATCTCCTGGAGGATCTTCAAAATCGCCTTGCCGGTGGTGTAGTCCAGCGCGCCGGTGGGCTCGTCGCAGAGCAGCAGCCTGGGGTTCTTGGCCAGGGCCCGGGCGATGGCCACCCGCTGCTGCTCGCCGCCGGAGAGCTGGGCCGGGAAGTTGATCATCCGCGAATCCAGCCCCACGGAGCGCAGCACCTCCTTGGGGTCCATGGGGTCCTTGCACACCTCCGCCGCCAGCTCCACGTTTTCCAGGGCCGTCAGGTTGGGCACCAGGTTGTAGAACTGGAACACGAACCCCACGTCGTACCGCCGGTAGGCGGTGAGCCGCTTGGCGTCGTAGGAGGAGATCTCGTCCTCCCCCAGATAGACGCGCCCCTCGGTGAGGGTGTCCATCCCGCCCAGGATGTTCAGCAGGGTGGTCTTTCCCGCGCCGCTGGGGCCGACGATGACGCACAGCTCCCCCTTTTCCACGGAGAACGTGGCGTCCCGCAGGGCCTGGATCTCCACCTCGCCCATGCGGTAGGTCTTCTTGACATGCTCGAACCGGACAAACCCGCTCATCTCGTCACCTCATATGCCTCCCGGCCCCGCGCCGCGGGAACCGGGGAAAATTCTAAATTATATAGTATACCAGACCGGGAATGGATTTGGTGAAATTTCCGTGAATGTTGGGCGGGGCCTTGCCGAAAAATGTCGAAGCCTCGGGCGGCCCGCCGCATTCCGGCAAAAAGCCCTTGCAATTCCAGTCGTTAAGGAGTATGATGGATATGGAAACATAATAGCGGGCAGGCCGGGGGTGTTGGCGCACCCCGCGGCCCTGTACGAGTGGACTACTCACTCAGCACAGCAGCATTCGCTGCACCACGGGGTTATTATACCCTCTTTCCCCTCTCATTGCAAGAGCGGAAACAGGGGTGTGATAGCCTGTGCGTTCGCGTCGATTTTTTCCGGCGGTGTTGAGTTGAAGGACTCGACACCGCCGTTATGTTTCCCGCGGGGCGCCGTGGGGCGGGGCTTGCCGCCCCCGGCCGCTGAGCGGAAACATATTAAAATGGAGGGACAACAAAATGAAGAAGTGTACGACCATGCTGCTGGCCCTGGTGGCGGCGCTGCTCCTGCTGCCGGGCATGGCCCGGGCGGCGGACGCCTCGGGGACCTGCGGCGAGGGCCTGACCTGGACCCTGGAGGGCGGCGTGCTCACCATCGAGGGGACCGGGGCCATGGAGGACTACGGCACGGACGGAGCGCCCTGGTACGACTACCACGGCGAGATTCAGTCCATCGAGATCGGCAGCGGCGTGACCCGCATCGGTGCCGGGGCCTTCTACAACTGTAACAAGGTAACCAGTGTGACCATTCCCGAGGGTGTGACCTATATCGGGCCTTCGGCCTTTGAGAGCTGCCGCAGTCTGGTCAGCATCTCCCTGCCGGACAGCTTGCGCCGCAATGAAGAGTATTGGAGTGGTTACTATGGGATTGGTGATTCTGCCTTCAAGGACTGCCGAAAGCTGGTCAGTATGGATATCTCCTGTTACATCGGCAGTTCGGCGTTTGTGGGCTGCTCCGCTTTGCGCAGCGTCACCATTGCCGGGAGTGCAGGGGCCATTGACATTTCTGCGTTTCAAGGCTGTGCAAACCTGACTAATCTAACGATTTCCGAGGGTGTCACTCGGATCGGAGGCAGTGCCTTTGCAGAATGCACCGGTTTGAGCTCTGTTGCGCTCCCTGAGAGTTTGACCCAAATAGGAAGCGGTGCTTTTGGGGGATGTACAGGCTTGTCTAGCGTCTCTATTCCATCCGGTTTGACGATGATATCGAACGACATGTTTTATGGTTGCTCCAGTTTGACTGATATCACGCTCCCCAAGGGCCTGTTGTCAATAGGGCGTGAGGCGTTTTACGGCTGCTCCAATTTGACATCCCTTGCTATTCCCAACACTGTTACCCTAATCGACTCCTATGCTTTTAGTGGCTGTAGCGGCCTTTTAAGCATCAATATCCCCAACCGCCTTACAGATATTGCTTCCTCAACATTTTCCGGTTGCACCAGCTTGACGGGAATAGAAATTCCTGACAGTGTGGTCACAATCGGTAACTATGCATTCGGAGGATGTACCGGCCTGACGGAAGTCGAGATTCCCGATAGCGTTATCTCCATAGACGGGGCGTTTTCTGGCTGTACAGGACTAACCAGCGTTGATATCCCCGACAGTGTAACTTCTATGAATGGGGCATTTTCTGGTTGCATTGGTTTGACTAGCATTACTATCCCCAATAGTATCACCACGCTTGGCGACTATGACGACTATTATGGTAGTGGAACATTTTCCGGTTGCACCAGTCTGACAGAACTGATCATTCCGGACAGTGTTACCAACATAGGGGGTAGTACGTTTAGCGGCTGCACCAGTCTGGAAAGCATCACCATCCCCGTCAGCGTGACCAAAATCGGTCGGAGTGCAACCTACAACTGCACCTCTTTGACGGACGTATATTATTCTGGCAGCAAAGCACAGTGGAAAGCAATTGCTATCGATAAAAGTCTGTACGATGGCAACACCCCCCTGCTCCTGGCCGCTATCCACTGCACCGACGGTGATATCATCCCCGTGCGCGGCGTGACGCTGCTCTTCAGTGAAGTTCAAATAGCCGTGGGCGAGACGCTCCAGCTTCCTGTG
Organism: uncultured Oscillospiraceae bacterium; assembly: GCA_947589745.1. Classification (GTDB taxonomy): domain Bacteria; phylum Bacillota; class Clostridia; order Oscillospirales; family Oscillospiraceae; genus Pelethomonas. The sequence goes on along the minus strand of CANQCS010000016.1, from coordinate 29,472 downwards.
GAGCTCCTGCCCGCCAACGCCGACAACCAGAACCTCACCTGGACCAGTTACGTCCCAGAGATCGTCTCCGTCAGCCCCTCCGGCCTCGTCACCGCCCACCAGCGCGGCAATGCTAGAATTAATGTCGAGACGGAGGAAGGCGGATACCGGGCCTACTGCAATGTTTACGTGACGGAGAACCCCCGCCCCACGGTCACGCTGCTGCCCAATAACGACCTTCCCTATGGTTCTCCCTACACCGAGGTCATGGACCCCGGCGCGCAGTACACCCTCCCGGAGTGCAACTTCACCCCCCCCGAGGGCAAAGTGTTCTCCCACTGGGAGATGGACGGCAGCGCCTACGCCCCCGGCGACACCATCACCGTCACCGGCAACGTGGGCATCAAGGCCATGTGGAAGAAGCAGGGCCCCGCGCCGGTGATGTACACCGTGTCCTTCCTCTCCAACGGCGGAACCGGCGACATGACCCCCGCGGAGATCGAGGAGGGCATGGCCTACGTCCTGCCCGCCTGCGGCTTCACCCCGCCGGAGGGCCAGAAGTTCTCCCACTGGGAGATCGGCGGCAAATCCTACGCCCCCGGCGCCCGGATCACCGTCACCGGCAACCTGACCGCCAAGGCGGTGTATTCCGAGCAGTCCGGCCCGTCGTTCACCTTTGAGTTCGATTTCTCCCAGATGGATATGTCGAACGGTACGCTCACCCTCGGCATCCTCGTCTACATGGACGGCACGTTCCTTCTCACCATTCCCGTCGTACTCAGCCTCTCCTGACCCAGCAAGGCGTCCGGCCCCCGGCCGGACGCCTTTTTTCGCCTTCCTCTCGACAACGGCGCTCCTTCGTGCTATCATGGGGGACGCGCCGCTGTTTCCCGGCATCAGTCTGTCCGGCGCAGGAGGGATCTGCGATGGAGCTCACCATCCGCCATTTTCTGATCGTCTGCCCGCTGGTGTTCCTGGCGGGATTCGTGGACGCGGTGGCCGGGGGAGGGGGCCTGATCTCCCTGCCGGCCTACATGCTCTCCGGCGTGCCGGTCCACACCGCCATCGCCACCAACAAGCTCAGCTCCGGCATGGGCACCGCCATCGCCACCCGGACCTTTGCCAAGAACGGCTTCATCCCCTGGAAGAAGGCCGGCTTCTGCGCGGTCTGCGCCCTGATCGGCTCGGCCGCCGGGGCCAACCTGGCGCTGGTCATCGACGACGGCGTCTTCAAGCGCCTCATGCTGGTGATCCTGCCCCTGACGGGCTGGTACGTGGTCCGCACCAAGGAGCTGGCCGCCGACAAGCCGCCCTACTCGGAGCGGAAGACTGTCCTCATCGCCATGGCCGCGGCCCTGGTCGTAGGGGCCTACGACGGGTTCTACGGTCCGGGGACCAGCACCTTCCTGCTGCTGCTCCTGACGGCCCTGGCCCACATGGACCTGTTCTCCGCCGGGGGCGTCACCAAGGTCATCAATCTCACCACCAACGTCACCAGCCTGGTGGTCTACCTGCTCAACGGCAAGGTGCTGATTCCCCTGGGCCTGGCCGCGGGCCTGTTCAGCATCTGCGGCAACTACCTGGGTGCCCGGTACTTCAAGGAGGGCGGCTCCCGGGCGGTCCGGCCGCTGATCGTGATAGTGCTGGTGGTGTTTTTCGTGCGGGTGGTCTGGGAGCTGTGGGGATAGACGGCAGCTGACGGAACTGTCCGAAATGCAATTTATCTTGCATTTTGCTCGCCCATGGAGAACTTCCCGCTTTTTCGCGTCGGAAAGTTGCACAAGGTTCCGGCTCGGCTTAAAAAATTTTTGGAGCAATGTGAGAACTTCCTGTTTGCAGCGGTTTGGGAATTGACACCGGCGGAACGGGTGCATATAATAGCTTGCATACGACCGGGGTACGGAGCGGTTCTCGGCGGAGGACCCCCGTGCCCCGCTTTTTATGACTTGTTCAAAAGGACATTTGTCTTTATTTTAAGGACAAAATAGAAGATATGTGCAAGCTGTGCAGGGACTTCCTGCAAGGCGGACAGGAGGCGCTATGGAAGAGAGACGAAGCTTATATTCGCCGCAGTTCGAGCACGATTCCTGCGGCATCGGCGCGATCATCAACATCAACGGGGAGAAGACCCGCGCCACGGTGGACGACGCGCTGAAGATCGTGGAGAAGCTGGAGCACCGGGCCGGTCAGGACGCCGAGGGCAAGACCGGCGACGGCGTGGGGATCATCCTGCAGATCCCCCACGCGCTGTTCCACCGGGTGATGCTGGACCAGGGCGTGGACATCGGCGACGAGCGGGACTACGGCGTGGGGATGTTCTTCCTTCCCCAGAGCACCCACCTGCGGGGCATGGCCCGCAAGATGTTCGAGATCATCTGCCGCAAGGAGGGCCTGGAGTTCCTGGCCTGGCGGCGGGTGCCCACGGCCCCGGAGGTGCTGGGGGACAAGGCCCTGGCCTCCATGCCCGCCATCGTCCAGTGCTTCATCCGGCGGCCCGCCAACGTGGCCCGTGGCCTGGACTTCGACCGAAAGCTGTACATCGTCCGCCGGGAGTTCGAGCAGTCCAACGAGCACACCTATGTCTGCTCCCTCTCCAGCCGCACCGTGGTCTACAAGGGCATGTTCCTGGTGGGCCAGCTCCGGCGGTTCTACCCGGACCTCCAGGCCCCGGACTGCGTGTCCGCCCTGGCCATGGTCCACAGCCGGTTCTCCACCAACACCACCCCCAGCTGGGAGCGGGCCCACCCCAACCGGCTGATCCTCCACAACGGCGAGATCAACACCATCCGGGGCAACGTGGACCGGATGCTGGCCCGGGAGGAGACCATGTTCTCCGATATCATGCGCAGCGACATCGACAAGGTCCTGCCGGTGATCGACAGCCAGGGCTCGGACTCCGCCATGCTGGATAACACCCTGGAGTTCCTGATGATGAACGGCATTGAGCTGCCCCTGGCGGTGATGCTGACCATCCCGGAGGCCTGGCGGGAGGACCGGGACATGGACCGGGATGTGCGGGATATGTACCACTACTACGCCACCATGATGGAGTCCTGGGACGGCCCGGCGGCCATCCTCTACACCGACGGAGATATCGTGGGGGCCACCCTGGACCGGAACGGCCTCCGGCCCGTGCGGTACTACGTCACCGACACCGGCAGCCTGATCCTCTCCTCGGAGGTGGGCGTGCTGGATATCCCGGTGGAGCACATCGTGAAGAAGGACCGCATCCGCCCCGGCAAGATGCTGGTGGTGGACACGATGAAGGGCGAGATCGTGGAGGACCGGGAGCTCAAGTCCCGCTACGCCTCCCGGGAGCCCTACGGCGAGTGGGTGGACCAGAACATCGTGCCCCTGGAGGACCTGCCGGTGCCCAACCGGAAGGTGCCCGTCCACACCCAGAAGGAGCGGGACCGGCTGTACAAGGCATTCGGCTACTCCTACGACGATATCAAGGACGTCATCCTGAAGATGGCCGCCACCGGCGCGGAGCCCACCACCTCCATGGGCGTGGATATCCCCCTGGCGGTGCTCAGCGAGAAGCACCAGAGCCTGTTCTCCTACTTCAAGCAGATGTTCGCCCAGGTGACCAACCCGCCCATCGACGCCATCCGGGAGGCCATCGTCACCGACACCACCGTCTATGTGGGCTCCGACGGCAACCTGCTGGAGACCAAGGCGGAGAACTGCCGGGTGCTGGAGATCCGCAACCCCATCCTCACCAGCGTGGACCTGCTGAAGATCCAGTGCATGGACGTGCCGGGGTTCCAGGTGGAGACGGTGAGCCTGCTGTACTTCAAGAACACCTCCCTCAAGAAAGCCTTGGACCGGCTGTTCGTCAGCTGTGACCGGGCCTACAAGAACGGGGCCAACATCATCATCCTCTCCGACCGTGGGGTGGACGAGAACCACGTGGCCATCCCGTCCCTGCTGGCGGTGTCCGCCATGGAGCAGCACCTGATCCGCACCAAGAAGCGGACCAGCGTCTCCATCATCCTGGAGAGCGCCGAGCCCCGGGACGTCCACCACTTCGCCACCCTCCTGGGCTACGGCGCCCGGGCGGTGAACCCCTACCTGGCCCACGAGAGCATCCGGGAGATCATCGACGCGGGGCTGCTGAACAAGGAGTACTCCGTGGCGGTGCGGGACTACGACGACGCGGTGCTCCACGGCATCGTGAAGATCGCCTCCAAAATGGGCATCTCCACCCTCCAGTCCTACCAGTCCGCCCAGATCTTCGAGGCCCTGGGCATCAGCGACGAGGTGGTGGACCAGTATTTCACCAACACCGTGTCCCGTGTGGGCGGCGTGGGGCTCAAGGAGATCGAGGAGGGCGTGGAATGGCAGCACGACCAGGCCTTTGACCCCCTGGGCCTCCAGGTGGACACCACCCTGGACAGCTTCGGCTACCACAAGCTCCGTAGCGGCAGCGACAAAGAGGACCACATGTACAACCCCCAGACCATCTTCCTCCTCCAGCGGGCCGCCCAGACCGGGGACTACGACCTCTACCGCCAGTACGCCACCCTGGTCAACGACGAGGGCACGCCCCACACCCTGCGGGGGCTGCTGCGGTTCAACTTCGACCAGTGCACCCCCATCCCCATCGACGAGGTGGAGCCGGTCAGCGAGATCGTCAAGCGCTTCAAGACCGGGGCCATGAGCTACGGCTCCATCTCCCAGGAGGCCCACGAGTGCCTGGCCGCCGCCATGAACCGGCTGGGCGGCAAGTCCAACTCCGGCGAGGGCGGCGAGGACCCGGCCCGCCTGGGCACCCCCACCGCCAGCGCCATCAAGCAGGTGGCCTCCGGCCGCTTCGGCGTCACCAGCCGGTACCTGGTCAGCGCCCAGGAGGTGCAGATCAAGATGGCCCAGGGGGCCAAGCCCGGCGAGGGCGGCCACCTGCCCGGCACCAAGGTCTACCCCTGGATCGCCAAGACCCGGTACTCCACCCCCGGCGTCTCCCTCATCTCGCCGCCGCCCCACCACGATATCTACTCCATCGAGGACCTGGCCCAGCTGATCTTCGACCTGAAGAACGCCAGCCCCGACGCCAAGATATCCGTCAAGCTGGTCAGCGAGGCCGGGGTGGGCACCATCGCCTCCGGCGTGGCCAAGGCCGGGGCCCAGGTGGTGGTCATCTCCGGCTACGACGGCGGCACCGGGGCCGCGCCCCGGACCTCCATCCACTCCGCCGGCCTGCCCTGGGAGCTGGGCCTGGCGGAGGCCCACCAGGCCCTGGTTCGCAACGGCCTCCGCCAGCGGGTGACCCTGGAGACCGACGGCAAGCTGATGACCGGCCGGGACGTGGCCATCGCGGCCATCCTGGGCGCGGAGGAGTTCGGCTTCGCCACCGCGCCGCTGATCACCCTGGGATGCGTGATGATGCGGGTATGCAACCTGGACACCTGCCCCATGGGCATCGCCACCCAGAACCCGGAGCTCCGCAAGCGCTTCCGGGGCAAGCCGGAGTACGTGATGAACTTCATGGAGTTCGTGGCCCGGGAGCTGCGGGAGATCATGGCCCGGCTGGGCGTCCACACCGTGGATGAGCTGGTGGGCCGCACCGAATACGTCCGGGTGCAGGAGCACTCCATCACCCACCGGGCGGAGATGGTGGACATCAGCGGCATCCTGGAGCGGATGGAGGGCAGCTTCACGGACAAGGACCCCTATGACTTCCACCTGGAGCGGACCCTGGACAGCCGGGTGCTGCTCAAGCGGCTGAAGAACGCCCTCCGGGAGGGCAGGCCCCAGCACGTCAGCCTGGAGATCTCCAGCACGGACCGGGCCTTCGGCACCCTCTTCGGCGCCCACCTCACCAAGCTGTACCCGGAGGGCCTGCCCGAGGACACCTATGTCATCCACTGCAAGGGCGGCGCGGGCCAGTCCTTCGGCGCCTTCATCCCCGCGGGCATGACCCTGGAGCTGGAGGGGGACAGCAACGACTACTTCGGCAAGGGCCTCTCCGGCGGCAAGCTCATCGTGAAGCCCCCTGCGGGCAGCTCCTTCGCCGCCGAGGAAAATATCATCGTGGGCAACGTGGCCCTCTACGGGGCCACCGGCGGCAAGGCCTTCATCTGCGGCATGGCCGGGGAGCGGTTCTGCGTGCGGAACTCCGGCGCCGCCGCCGTGGCCGAGGGCGTGGGCAACCACGGCTGCGAGTACATGACCGGCGGCGTGGCTGTCATCCTGGGGCCTGTGGGCCGGAACTTCGCGGCCGGCATGTCCGGCGGCGCGGCCTACGTGCTGGACGAGAAGCACGACCTGTACCGCCGCCTCAACAAGGATCTGGTGACCATGGAGGCCGTCCGGGAGAAGGTGGACGCGGTGCTGCTGAAGGAGCTCATCGAGGAGCACGTGGCCGCCACGGGCTCGGCGCTGGGCAGGCGCATCCTGGCGGATATCGAGAACTACCTGCCCAAATTCAAGAAGATCGTCCCACGGGACTACAGTCGGATGCTCCGGGCCATCGCCTCCTGCGAGGAGAAGGGGATGAGCCGGGCCCAGGCGGAGATCGAGGCATTTGCCTCTCTCCACAGAAAGGAGGCGTGAGGGATGGGAAAGCCCACAGGATTCATGGAGTACGCCCGGCGGGAGGACCCCGTCCAGAGCCCGGAGGAGCGCCTGGCCCACTTCGGCGGCTTCCACGGCGCCCTGCCGGAGGAGGAGCGCCGGGAGCAGGGGGCAAGGTGCATGGAGTGCGGCGTGCCCTTCTGCCAGTCCGGGTGCAGCTTCGGCAAGGGCAGCTTCGGCTGTCCCCTCCACAACCTGATCCCCGAGTGGAACGACATGGTGTACCGCGGCAACAGCCGCCACGCCCTCAGCCGCCTGCTCAAGACCAACAACTTCCCGGAGTTCACCGGACGGGTCTGTCCCGCCCTGTGCGAGTCCGCCTGCGTCTGCCGCCTGGGCGGGGACGCGGTGACCATCCGGGACAACGAGCTGAGCATCATCGAGTACGCCTATGCCAACGGGCTGATGAAGCCCCGCATCCCCGCCCTCCGCTCCGGCAAGCGGGTGGCGGTGGTGGGCTCCGGCCCCGCCGGCCTGGCCGCCGCGGACCAGCTGAACCAGCGGGGCCACTCCGTCACCGTCCTGGAGCGGGACGACCGCCCCGGCGGCTTGCTGATGTACGGCATCCCCAGCATGAAGCTGCCCAAGGATATCGTCATGCGCCGCCTGGACCTGATGGAACGGGAGGGCATCCGGTTCCGGGTCAACGTGGACGTGGGCCGGGCGGTCCAGGCAAAGGACCTGCTGGCGGAATACGACTGCGTGGTCCTCTGCTGCGGCGCGGGCAAGGCCCGGCCCTACCAGGTGAAGGGCGTGGAGGGCCCCGGCGCGGTGTACGCCCTGCCCTACCTCCGCTCCGCCTCCAAGGCACTGCTGGACCGGGCCCTGCCCATCTACGACGCTTTGAACCGCCGCGTGGTGGTGGTGGGCGCGGGGGACACCAGCGCCGACTGCGTGGCCACCGCCCTCCGCCAGGGCTGCGCCAGTGTGACCCAGGTCATCCGCAAGAGCCAGACGGCCATCGAGCGGAAGGAGGGCCTGTGGGGCCTCATGCCCTACAAGCCGGACTACGCCGAGGAGGAGGCCACGGTCAGATTCGGCCACAGCCCCCGGCGGTATGACACCGTCATCAAGGAGGTCCTCCGGGACGAGAAGGGGGCCCTCAACGCGGTGCTCACCGCCAAGGTCACCTGGAAGAAGGGCAACGGCCGGCCCGTCATGGAGGAGGTCCAGGGCAGCGAGGAGACTATCCCGGCGGATATGCTCATCATCGCCAGCGGCTTCTCCGGCTGTGAGGACTACGTGCCGGACGGCTTCGGCCTGGATGTCCGGGACTTCGGCAGCGGCTGCGATACCGTCAACGAGCGGGTCTTCGTGGCCGGGGATATGCGCACCGGGGCCAGTCTGGTGGTGAACGCCATCGCCGACGGCCGCCGGGCCGCCCGTCTGGCGGACAGCTATCTGATGCGGTATGTGGAATAATCGCAGAGAGATATAATGAAAAAAGGACCCGGACAGTGCCGCGCACTGTCCGGGTCCTTCCTTTTTGTGATCTGGGTTCAAGTAGCGAACCCGGCGTACTGGGTCATGTACAGGTCGTAATACTTGCCCTTCTTCGCCAGCAGCGTCTCGTGGTCCCCCAGCTCCACGATCCGGCCCTGCTCCATCACCACGATGGTGTCCGCGTCCCGGATGGTGGAGAGGCGGTGGGCGATGATGAGGCTGGTACGGTGCCGCATCACCTGGCGCATGGCGTCCTGGATAGCCTTCTCCGTGCGGGTGTCCACGTTGGAGGTGGCCTCGTCCAAAATCAAAATCTTCGGGTCCGCCACGAAAGCCCGGGCGATGGCCAGGAGCTGCCGCTGGCCCTGGCTGATGTTGGCCCCCGCGCCGGTGAGCACGGTGTCGTAGCCCTGGGGCAGGGCGGCGATCATGTCCCCGCACCGGCTCAGGTCCACGGCCCGCCGGATCTGCTCCTGGCTGGCGTTCCCGTCGGCGTAGCTCAGGTTGCTTCGGACAGTGTCGGAGAAGAGGACCGTGTCCTGGAGGACGATGGCCACGTCCTTCCGCAGAGACCCGCGGGCCAGTCCGCTGAGCTCCTGCCCGCCTACGTAAATTTCTCCGCTGTCCGGGTCATAGAAGCGCATGAGCAGATTCACCACCGTGGTCTTGCCGCTGCCGGTGGCCCCCACCAGGGCCACCTTCTTCCCGCTGGGCACCGTCAGGGTGAAGTCCCGCAGCACCGGGTGGCCCGGCTCGTAGGAGAAATCCACGTGCTCGAACCGCACCGCCGCCTGCAGATCCTCTGCCAGGGGCTCCCCGGACATGTCCTCGTCCGTCTCGTCCAGCACCCGGAACACCCGCTCCGCCCCGGCGACCGCGGTCTGGAGCTGGCCGTAGACCTGGGCCAGCTCGTTGATGGGGCGGCTGAACTGCTTGGCGTAGACGATGAAGGCGGAGATGACGCCCACGGAGATGATGCCCTTCACGGAGAAGTACCCGCCGAAGGCGGCGATGATGACGAAGCCCAGGTTGCCGATGCAGTTCATCACCGGCCCCATGATGCCGCTGAAGATCTCCGTGCGGATGCCGGCCTTGGTCAGGGAGTCGGAGGTGCCGCAGAACTCGCGGATGGTCTCCTCCTGGTGGTCGTAGGCCACCACCGTGCGGTAGCCGGAGACCATCTCCTCCACGGTGCCGTTGAGCTGGCCCAGCAGCCGCTGCCGCTGGCGGGAGAACCGCCGCACCCGCTTGGAGAGGAATTTCGTCACCGCCAGGGTCATCACCACGGTGACGCAGCTCAGCAGCGCCAGCTGCCAGCAGTACCACACCATCACCGCCACCGTGCCCACGATGGTCAGCGCACCGGAGCATAGGGAGGGCAGGGCCTGGGAGACGGTGGTGGAGATGTTCTCGATGTCGTTGGTCATGCGGCTCATCACGTCGCCGTGGGAGTGGGTGTCCAGGTAGCGGATGGGCAGGCCCACCAGCTTGCCGAACAGCTCCTCCCGCATCCGCTTGACGATGCTCTGGCTCAGCCTGGCACTGCACAGCCCCTGCAGGAGCTGGCTGCCGCCGTACACGCCGTACACCGCCAGCATCACCAGCAGCGTCACCGCCAGCCGCCCCTCCCGGACCCCGGCCATGATGTCGATGGCCCGGCTCTGGAGGCTGGGGGCCAAGATGCCGCAGGCGGTGCCCACCGCCACGATGGCCAGCAGACCCAGCAGCAACAGCTTCTCCTTGGCGAAGTAGGCCCAGATGCGCCGCAGGGCCGCGCCCGCGTCCTGGGCGTGCTCCACCTCGGCGAAGCGGTTCCCCCGGCGCCCCATGCCGGGGATGCTCCGGTCCACAGTGGCCTTGTTCTCAGCCATCGTTCTCACCGTCCTTTCCCATCTGGGAGTCGTAGATATCCCGGTAGGCGGCACAGGAGGCCAGCAGCGCCTCGTGGGAGCCGTCGCCGATGATCTCCCCGCCCTCCAGGATCAGGATGCGGTCGGCCTGGCGCACCGAGGCGATGCGCTGGGCAATGATGATCTTGGTCATGTCCGGCCGCTGCTCCCGGAGAGCGGCGTACAGGTCCGCCTCCGTCTTCAGGTCCAGGGCGCTGGAGGCGTCGTCCAGGATCAGGATCTCCGCCGGCTTCAGCACCGCCCGGGCGATGGAGAGCCGCTGCTTCTGCCCGCCAGACAGGCTCATGCCCCGCTCCGCCACCATGGTGCCGTAGCCCTCCGGCGCGGCGGTGATGAAACCGTCCGCCTGGGCCACCCTGGCGGCGCTCCGAATGGCCTCCCCGTCCGCCGTCAGGTCGCCCCAGGCGATGTTGTCCTCAATGGGCAGGCTGAACAGCTCGCTCTTCTGGAGGGCCGTGGACACCTTGGCCCGCAGGGCCCCCTGCCGGTACTCCCTCACGTCCACGCCGTCCACCAGCACCGCCCCCTCGGTCACGTCGTAGAACCGGGGGATCAGGTTCACCAGGGTGGTCTTGCCGCAGCCGGTGGCGCCCATGACCGCCACGGTCTCGCCGGGGCGGATGGTCAGGTCGATATGCCGCAGCACCGTCTGGCCGCTGCCGGGGTAGGCGAAGGACACGTCCCGGAACTCGATCTGTCCCCGGACCTCCGTCTCCCCCTGGAAGGGGCCGTCCCGCAGCTCCGGCTCGGTGTGCAGCAGCTCCTTCACCCGCCGCCAGGAGGCCAGGCCCCGGGAGATGCTCTGGAACAGCATCACCAGCATGAGGATGCCGTGGAGCAGCTGGGTGGTGTAGGTCACGGCGGCCATCACGTCCCCCGGCGTGGTCACGCCCCGGAGGACCTCCCCCGCGCCCAGCCACAGCAGCAGCACCACCACCGCGTTCATCAGCAGATTCACCGCCGGGTTCATAAAGGCGAAGATCACCAGGACTTGCAATTGGGTTTTGATGAGATCGTCGTTGGCCCTGCCGAAGCGGACCTTCTCATAGACCTCCCGGACGCAGGCCTTGATGACCCGGATGCCCGCCACGTCCTCCTGCATGATGGAGTTGATCCGGTCCAGCTGGGACTGGAGCCGGGTGAACAGCGGGTCCGCCCGGCGGAGGAACAGGGCCATGCACCCCACGATCACCGGGAAGGCGCACACTACCACGATGCCGAAGGTCCGGCTCAGGCAGAACATGAAGAAGATGCTGCCAAACATCTGCATGGAGTTGCGCACCAGGCCCCGAATGAACTGGGACACCATGTTCTGGACCTGGGTGATGTCGTTGGTCACCCGCGTCACCAGGGAGCCGGTGCCGAACCGGTCCATCTGGGGGAAGGAGAAGCGCATCATCCGGCGGAAGCAGTCCTTCCGCATCTGGTTGCCCACATTCTGGGCGGTGTTCTGGGTAAAGACGTTGTTCATGGAACCGGCCAGGCAGCCCACCAGGGCGATGCCCGCCATCTGCAGGCCCAGGGTCCACACCAGGGACAGGTCCCCCACGCCGCCGTTGTTCAGCCCCAGCACGCCGTCGTCCACCACGCGGCTCATGATCTCCGGCTGGAGCAGGTCCATGGTCACCTCCAGCACCATGCACAGCACCGCCATAACGGCAAAGGGCAGATATTTCCGGATATATTTCCACATATCAGCAGCCGCCTCCCCGGTGGTGATGGCGGCCGCAGCCGCGGTCCTCCGCTCCCGTGAAGCGCTCCTCCCAGTGGCCGCTGAGCCGCTCCAGCAGACTCAGCAAGGTCCCCTTCTCCTCCTCCGTGAGGCAGGAGAACATGACGTCCCGGCGCTGCCGGCGCTCCTCCTCGGCGGCGCGGGCAGCCTGCTCCCCGGCCTCCGTCAGATGCACGTCGGCGGTGCGGCGGTCCGCGCTGCTGGGGGTGCGCAGCAGAAGGCCCGCCCCCTCCAGTTTGCCGATCACCTCGCTGGCGGAGCCGGGCCGGACCTCCAGCCGCTCGGTCAGCTCCTGCTGGGTCATGCCGCCGCTCCGCAGGAGCATGACCAGGATCCGCTTCTGGCTGGCCCGGCCCTCCGACATGCCGTGGAGAGTCTTCCCCAGGTCCCGCAGATTCCACAGCAGCTTCTGCTGGATGTCCAATGTCTGATACCGTTCTCTCATAGATGTGTTCTCTCCTATTTATCAAGGTACCTTCATAAAATACCACTTCCCACGCCGATTTGTCAAGGCACCTTGATAAAATTTTCCGGCCGCAGTTCCCCGCACAAGCGGGAGCCGCGGCCGGAAAAATCATACTATTCTTCAATTAGAAGTATGTCACGTTACCGTGTGGGAAATGCAGGTATCGCAACGCTTTGAGAGCGATGTTAAAGTTCTTTTTGATACTTTTTCTTTCAAGAAAAAGTATCAGTATAGGCTGGCTGTATCGATGGGCAGCAGGCCGTCCGCCGTCAGGCGGTACAGCTTGGTGCACACCTCCGCCAGATACTTCCTGTCGTGGGAGACGCTGATGATGGTGCCCTGGTAGTCCGCCAGCGCCTGCCGGACCCTGGGGCCGGAGATGGGGGAGAAGTTCCGGGTGGGCTCGTCCAGCAGCAGCACGTTCACCCCGTCCAGGGCCATCCGGGTCAGCAGCAGCTTGGCTTTCTGTCCGCCGGAGAGTTCAGCGATGGGGTGGACCATCTCCTGCCGGGCGTAGCGGAGGCTGCCCAGGTAGGTCCTGGCCCTGGTCTCCGAGGCGGTGTCGCCGCCGGGGGCCAGGTACTGGATGGGCGTCCGGTCCAGGGGCAGGGTCTCGGCGTAGTCCTGGGACATATAGGCGGCGCGGAGGTCCCGCCGCTGGAGCAGCTCCGCCGCGATGAGGCGCAGGAGTGTGGTCTTGCCTGTCCCGTTGGGGCCGATGATGCCCACCTTCTCGCCGCCGTATACCCGCAGGCGGATGTTTTGGGACAGAAGCCTCTCCCCGGCCCGCAGCTCCGGCAGCGTCAGGTCCAGCACGGTCTTCCCCGCGGGCAGGCGGACGTGCTCCGGGAAACTGAGGAACATGGCCATCTCCACCTCGGGGAGCTTCGTCATGTCCTCCGCCTCCCGCTCAAAGCGCCGACCCATGGACATCACCGCGTGCATCTTCTTTTTCAGCAGGCGGCCTCCGCTGGGGTTCTGGCGGGTGATCGTCCGCTGGGCGTACTCCACGCTCTGCTGGATGCGGCGGTAGCGCTCCATCTTCTTGTCGTACTCCTCCTTCTCCTTTCGGGCCTGCTGGGTCTGGAAGGAGATGCCCGCGTCCCGGCGTTGGACGTAGTCCCGGTAACTGAGACGGTGGGCGGTGCAGCGGGGCGGCTTGCCCTCCCGGGGGTGCTCCACGTGGAGGACCATGTTGGCGGTGTTCTCGATAAGCGTCTCGTCGTGGGAGATGTAGAGGCAGATCCCGGCAAAGCTGTTGAGGAACCCCTCCATCCAGCGCAGCGTCTCCAGGTCCACGTCGCTGGAGGGCTCGTCCAGCAGCAGCACGGAGGGGCGGGCAAAGAGCAGCCGGGCCAGCTGGAGCTTGATCTGCTCTCCGCCGGAGAGAGTGCCCACCGGGCGGCCGGCGTAGAACTCCTCCGCCGGAAAGCGGAGCTGCCGTGCGATCCGGTCCAACTCCTTTGGCGTCAGGTCGAAGAAGACCGGGGACCCGGCGCAGAAGTCATAGACGCTCTTGGCCTTCTCCGCCTCCGTCAGGTCCTGGGCCAGGTAGCCCATGGGGCCGGGGTCACCGGCCGCCTCGCCGGACCACTCGCAGTAGCCGTCGATGAGGCCGGGGTCGTAGAGCCATTTCAGCAGGGTGGATTTGCCGTTGCCCTCCTCCCCGATGACCACGGCCTTGTCGCCGGGGTGGAGGACAAAGGAAAAATCCTGGATCAGGACCCGCAGGTCCTTGGTGTGGGTGATGGTCAGGTGTTTGACTTGCAGCATATCGTTCTCCTTTCACTTCGCCGGAGGGCAGCAAAAAGCCGCCTCCGGGCAAGCCGAAAGCGGCAGAGAACGCAAAAAGGCCGCGCCGGAGCGGGACGCTCCGGCCAAAATGACCCGGCATCCTCTGACTTTCGGCGGCACAACACCAGGCCCACGCCGCCAGGCGTGGACAGACAGGTGATTTTCGCACAAAAGCCGGATTCAGCCGTTGATCATTCTTTCAGTCCTTTCCATGATTTTTGTTTAGTATAACACAAATCATGGGGGATTTGTATTACGGTTTCGTTACAATGGTGGGTGGGGGCTCCGCCCCCACCGGGTCTGATTCGCCCCCCAGTGGGGCGCACCCCTGGGTTACTTTTCCCTTGCAGGAAAAGTAACCAAAAGTGCACTCAAGAAAACCAGGAATGGTTTTCTTGAGAATCTTTCCTTATTTTTTGTTTGTGTTTGCGCTCCCCCTGTGGTTGGTTTGTTCTAAACTGTCCTTGCTCCCGTGTATGAGGCGTTGCGGCTACAGTAAGTATGTCCTCAAGGAGAGTGAAGCGCTGGTGCACGGACACATTGGGTGCGTTGGTCGTTTTTTCCGTATTCCGACTGCGTCCTGCTCCGTTCCACTACGCACAGGACAGATTTTCGTCTACGGACTCGACAAGAACCGCGCCATCAATTGCGTAGTGGAACGGAGCAACCGGCAGTTGGACTACGGAAAAACAAACCAGCACCCCTGATGAATGCTTTCCCTGGCCTATAGTTCCACCACCCATCTGTCCTTAACCGTCATCCCCGAGGGATTCTTAAGGGGGCGAAAGCCCCCTTAAGCGCACTTTTGGTGACTTTTCCTGCGAGGGAAAAGTCACCAGGGGAAGGCAGGGGCCGAAAGGCCCCTCCCAGACCCGGTGGGGGCGGAGCCCCCTACCACCCGGCTACTGGAAAGCGTCCAGGACGCGTATGAGCTCCGCTCGAACGTCCTGGTCGCTTACGCCCTCTCCCCCTTGGGCTTTTACGTCTACCACAAAGGCCCCGTGGCAGAAGTATCCATCCCATCCGTATTCTTTGCTGGTCAGCAGACACGGTAAGCCGCTCGGCGTCGTATACTCCTCCTGGACTGATTGTGCCAGGTCCTCCTCCGTGCGGTATAGGGTCGCGAGACCGCCCTTGTTGTAGGGGGTTGCGTCTGTGCGGGCGGTGGCATGGATCATGAGCGTCATCATGCTGCTGTCCGCGGTATCGAATATCCCCATCGCCTCTATGTTTACCAGCCTCTCGCCGTTGCAGCGCATCATAAGGAAGCACTGCCCGCTTTCCTCGCCTACATACAGCACTCCGCTGTTGTCGTTTTGGAGGATCGGGTTCTCCGGCAGGACGTCCACCCCAAGGAATCGCTCCAACTCGTCCCAGTTTTTCATCTTATAGGTGTTGTCATAGAACGTGACCGGCTCTCCGGTCTCCGTATCGATAAGTTGTGTGCTGTTGCTCTCCGCCATGCGGTCCGCAGCCTCCGCCACCAGATCCCGGACCTCCTGGCTCAGACTCTCCACCGGCAGGTACTCCGGGGACCAGACCTCCACTGTACCGGCATAATTTTTCCCGTCTAGCATCGTCACCGGGCCGCCCAGCGTCCAGTTCAGCCCCATGGCTACCGCCACCGCCGTGCCCGCCAGCACCAGACACAGGCAGGCCGCGATCAGCGCCGGGCGGCGCCACCTGCTATTCCCGCAGCGGGGCGCGGCGTCTGTCGCCTCCACCAGCGCCGGGTCCACATAGCTCATGCCCTCCAGAATTTTCTCCTTATCCATGGTAGAAATCCTCCTTCCGCAATTCTTCCCGCAGCTTGTTCCGCATCCGAAACAGGATCATCTTGGCCTTGCCGGTGGTCCACCCTACCCGCTTGGCGGCCGCCTCCAGGCTGTCGCCGTACCAGTAGCGGCGCAGGAACAGGACTCGCCGGGCTTCCGGCTGTTTTTCCAGGAAGCGGGAGATGGCCTCCCCCAGGGCCTGGGCCTCCAGCCGCTCCTGGGGCCCGCCGCTCAGGTCCTCCGCCAGTTCCAGCCCCGCCTCCTCCAGGGACACGCTATACCGTCCCCGGCGGCGGCAGCAGGTCAAAGCGCAGTTGCGGGCCACGGTCCCCAGCCAGCCCTTGAGGTGCTCCGGGCGGCCCGGCGGGATGGCGTTCCAGACCCGCAGCCATAGGTCGGCCATGCACTCCTCCTCGTCCTCCGAGTTTCCCAGAATGCCGTGGACCACGGCCCGGCAGTAAGCGCCGTACCGCTCCCGGACCGCCTCCAGAGCATCTTCGTCCCGCCGGGAGAGGCGGTCGATCAACTCGTTGTCTGTCACTCCATCACCTGCCCATCAGCCGCTGTGAAAACCGGTTTCACCTATAAAGACTGCCCGTCTGCCCCGATGGTTTCACTTTTCCCCCAAAATTTTTTCAGGGCATAAAAACGCTCCGGCAATCGCCGGAGCGTTTTCGTTTCATTACGAGCCTATCTGCAGTCAGGCCGCATCACATCGTCTGCGTGGTCTCATAGGTGAACTCGTATTTTCCGGCCTGAAGCGTCCTCCCGGCGGTGTAGGCGCTGTCGGGGGCGTAGGGCAGAGTCAGCTCCGCCTCGCAGCCCTCCGGCACCGTAACGGAGACAGCAAGGTGGCTGGCGTCCAGGCACCTCCAGTGGACCTCATAGAGGCCGGAGGCAGAGTCGTAGGCCGCGTCCAGCGACCCCAGCCGCATATCCGGCACCGGGTGGAGCTTCACCCGCTTGAACCCCGGCTCGACGGGCTCCAGCCCCGCGCACCAGCGCCACATCCACTCCACGATGGAGCCGTAGGCGTAGTGGTTCAGGCTGTTCATGCCGGTGGAGGACATGTGGCCGTCCGGGTCCACGCTGTTCCACCGCTCCCAGACCGTGGTGGCTCCCATCTTCACCTCGTAGAGCCAGCCGGGCAGGTCCTCGTTCAGCAGCAGGTCGTAGGCCTCCCGGTGCATCCCCAGTTCCGACAGGGTGGGGCACAGCAGCGGCGTGCCCACGAAGCCGGTCTGGAGCTTGCCGCCGGACCACTTGAGCCGGTCCCGGAGCCCGGCCTCCGCCATCTCGCGGCCGGGGTGCAGGCCGAAGGCCAGGGTCAGCAGATGGGCCGTCTGGGTGTTGACGCAGCACCGGCCCGTGGGACTGTAGTAGTCGCTCACCAGGTCCCCCCGGACACGCTCCGCCAGGGCGGTGAAGCGCTCCGCATCCCCAGCCTTGCCCAGGACCTTGGCGGCCTCGGCGGTGAGGCGGGCGGAGCGGATCAGGTAGGCGGAGGCGATGAACGCCTCGTCGGTGCCGCCACGCACCGCGTCGGCGGCCCGTGGGCCGTCCAGGGCCAGCCAGTCGCCGTAGTGGAACTGGGTGAGCCAGGTGCCTTCGTCGTACTTTTGGGCGCAGTAGTCCACCCATCCGGCCATACCGTCGAAGTGGGCCTCCAGGAACGCCCGGTCGCCGGTGAAGGTGTACACCGTCCAGGGGATCACCGCAGCGGCGTCGCCCCAGGCGGTGGCGGAACCCTCCAGGCCGAAGCTGGGCACCACATAGGGCACCGCGCCGCCCCGTTCCGCCTGCTCCTGGTTCATGTCCGTCAGGTACTTGTGCAGGAACGCCGCGCAGTCGGTGAAGTAGCTGGCCGTGGGAGCGAAGACCTGGGCGTCGCCGGTCCAGCCCATGCGCTCGTCCCGCTGGGGGCAGTCGGTGGGCACGTCCAGATAGTTGCCCCGCTGTCCCCACATGGCGTTGAGGATCAGCCGGTCTACCAGTTCATGCCCGGTGGTGAGGGCGCCGATTTGCGGGATGTAGGAGTGGACCACCAGGGCGGTGAAGTCCTCCGGCTCCACCGCCGCGCCCTCCACCTTCACATAGCGGTAGCCGTAGAAGGTGAACCGCGGCTCGATCACATGCTCCTCCCCGTCGGAGGTCCAGAAGTATTCCGCCAGGGCCGTGCGCAGGTTATCCCGGTAGAAGTTGCCGTCCTGCATATGCTCACCGAACTGGAGGTGGAGGGTCTGCCCCCTGGGGATGTGGACCCGCATCCGGAAGATGCCAGTCATGTTCTGGCCCACATCCAGCACCGTCTCCCCCGCCGGAGTGTGGACGACCCGCTGGACTGGCAGCTCCTGCTGTACCGTCACCGGTGGGCTGAGCCGGGCCCGGAGTGGGGTCTTGGGAGCCTCCAGGACCGTGGCCGGGACGGGCTCCGTCTCCGGCAGGGTCATGTCCACGTGTTCCCCGTCGTAGATGTTGGAGAAGGTGATGTTCCCACGGGTGACGGTCCAGGTCCCGTCGGTGCCGGTGACCTCCTCGGTCCCATCGGCGTACCGGACCCGGACCTCGGCGATGAGCCGCCAGTCGTCCCCGTAAAAGCCCCCCTGTCCGGGCCGGGAGGAGAAGCCGAACCGGCCGGACCACCAGCCGTTGCCCAGCTCCACCGCCAGTTCCCCGCCATTTTGGAGGGTGTCCGTCACGTCGTAGGTCTGGTACTGGAGCCACTGGTGGTAATCGTTGCAGAAGGGGGCGAAGCGCTCGTCACCCACCCGCACGCCGTCGATCCGCGCCTCATAGAGGCCCAGGCCGCAGATATAGAGCCGGGCGGAGGCCACCTCGCCGCGGACGACGATCTGTTTGGAGAAGATGGGGTGCCGGGCCTCAGAGCGGTCGCAGCCGATCCACTCCGCCGCCCAGGGCTCGTCCAGCTTGGCGGTCTCGAACCGGCACACTAGGCCGTCCCCCACCTGCCAGAAGTACCGGGTCCGGGGCGCCAGCGCCAGCTCCGGCTGGGTGCAGAGGGGGTCCAGGACTGCGTCGCCGGAGTCATAGACAACATCCGTCAGCTCCGGGTCCCGCGCTACCACCAGCCGCCCGTTCCCGCCTTTCCATGTAAACACGGGCCTGCCCAGGTCAAAGCCCAGGGGATTTTCCAAATGATTTACCTTGCAGCCGTAAATGCTCATATCATCTCTCCTTGTTGTTATACCTCAATGTACTCTCTCAGCGCCTCGAACGCCGGCCGGTAGCCTCCGGCATACATATGGATGCCGTCCACGGTGATGTCCCCACGGAGATTTCCCTGCCCGTCCTTGATCCCGTCGTTGACATCGATATAGCGGACACCGAACTCATCCGCCAGAGCTTTCAGTTTTTCGTTGGTATCGTTGATATTCTCGTTGCTGCGGGTGGCGAATACCGCCTTTGACCACTCCGACGCACCGGCAAAAGCGGCGTTCACCGGGTAGTAGGCCATCATGTAGACCTCCGCGTCCGGCAGACGCTCTTTGATCTGCCGCAGAATTTCCCGGTAATTGTCCAGCAGATGGGCCTGCCAGCCGTCGCCATAGATTTGTGTGGAAATGTCGTTGGTACCGATATTGATGAAAATTTTGCTGGGCGCCAGGTCAAAGAGCACCGTGTCGATCTCCCGCAGGAAGTCGTCCGTGGTGGTGCCTCCGATGCCCCGGTTGTAGACTGTCTTCCTGATTCCGGCGCTGGCGCAGTACTCCGCGATGGGGAACTGCTCCATCAGGGACGAGCCGGTAAAGAGGATCTGCCCCTTTTGGGCGTACCGGTTCAGCTCCCGGTAATTCCGCACCTTCCGGGCCTGCTCCTCCGCTTGGCCGTTCCGCATTCTCTGGCCAAGGGCCGGGAGTTTCTCCCGTGTGGCGGTCTGCGAGTCAAAGGCGCTAGGTTCCATATCATATTCCTCCCTGTTGTTCCTTAACCATCTTTCCGCCAATACATCTGTCCGGCCCTCAGAACCGCAGCTCCCGGTTGATCCGCCTGACCCGGCCCACATCCACCTTGACCGTCCGGCGGTCAAAGGTCATCAGCCCGTTGATCTCTTCCTCCACGTCGCTGACCTGGGTGTACACCGCCACGGACAGCCCCTCCTGGTCCCGGCAGGGCAGCACCTCCTTCAGGTACAGCGCCTCGAAGGCGTCCATGAACGCCTCCTGCTCCCGGAAGGTCTTGTAGCCGAACTCCTTCTGGCTGGCCGTGTGGCCCTCCACCGGGAGGCTGTAGCCGCCGAACTCCGTCAGGGCCAGGATGCGGTTCTTGTCCCGCTTCATGCGGACCGGGCGGAAATAGATGTGACGGCTCTTGAAGTCCCCGCCGCCCTGGTCGTGCCAGCCGCTGGCGTGGTCCACCAGCCGGGTGGGGTCCTCCTCCCAGAGGATCTGGGTGATCTGCAGGCTGTCGAACTGCCCCCAGCCCTCGTTGAAGGGCACCCACACCGCCACGGAGGGCGTGTTGTACAGCAGCTCCACCGTGTCGTACAGGTCCTGCACGAACTGGTCCCGGCTCTCCTCGCTGCCGCGGCCGAAGCGCGGGTACTTGTTGTCCCGCAGATGGATGCCCGCGAAGGGCAGGAACGTGGTGACCCACGGGCTCTGCCTGTCCCCGCCGCTGACCAGGTCCTGCCACACCAGCATCCCCAGCCGGTCGCAGTGGTAGTACCACCGCAGGGGCTCGACCTTGATGTGTTTGCGGAGCATGTTGAAGCCGCAGTCCTTCATGGTCTGGATATCGTAGATCATGGCCTCGTCGGAGGGGGCCGTGTACAGTCCGTCGCTCCAGTAGCCCTGGTCCAGCACGCCGCTCATGAAGATGGGGGCGTCATTGAGGGCCAGGACCTTCCTGCCGTCCACAGTGGTCACGCCCAGCTTGCGCATCCCGAAGTAGCTCTCCACCTTATCCCCGTCCAGGTCCACCGTCAGGCCGTAGAGGAACGGGTCGTCGGGGCTCCAGGGCCGGAACCGGTCCCGCCACAGGTCCAGGGTGACCTGGCCCTCCGGGTCCGTGCGGCCCTCGGCGACGACCTCGCCCTCCTGCAGGACCGTCACCGCCGCGCCCACCGGCGCGGAGGCCTTGACAGTGACCCGGACCTGCCGCTGGTCGTAGAGGGGCGTGATGGTCAGATGCTGGACGTAGTTCTCCGGCACGGACTCCAGCCACACCGTCTGCCAGATGCCGCTCTGGGGCGTGTACCAGATGCCGCCGGGGGTGAAGCTCTGTTTGCCGTAGGCGTGGCAGGAGCGGCTGGTGTCGTCGGTGACGGCCACCACCAGGGTGTTGTCCTCCGCCGTCATCTGCTCCGTGATGTCGCAGGTGAAGGGCAGATAGCCGCCCTTATGCTCCCCGGCCTGTTTGCCGTTGACGAACACCCGGCAGCACTGGTCCACCGCGCCGAAGTGGAGCAGCACCCGGTCCTTCCGGAACCCCTCCGGCAGGGCGAAGGTCCGCCGGTACCACAACGTCTCGCCGGGCTCCAACCGGCGGCCCACCCCGGACAGGAGCGTCTCCGGGGAGAAGGGCACCACGATCTCCCCTTGGTACTTTTTGGGCTCCTTCCCGGTGGGGAGGATGGCGTACTCCCAGGGGCCGTTCAGGTTGAGATAGCTGTCCCGCCGCAGCTGGGGGCGGGGATACTCCGGCAGGGGGTGCTCCCGGTCCAGCCGCTCGCCCCACGGGGTGAGCATGGGCCGCAGGGCCTCTTTGCGGCCCTGGGCCCTTCGCGCCTCCCGGCGGCCCAGCCGCCACAGGGGCAGGGCGATGAGGGCCAGCACCACCGCCGAGGCGGCGAAGATGCCCGGCGTGGGCACCTCCTTGATAACGCCCAGGTCGTTGTAGGTCATGCCGGTGTGGCCGATGACGGCGGAGCCGATGAAGGGCCCGGTGACCATGGGGATCAGCACCTGGAAGAGGATGCGGATGCCCTGGAACTGTCCGGCCTTGCCCGCCGGGGTGTAGTCCCGGATGAGGCCCTGGAGACAGGCGGAGAGGACCATGCTGGCCCCCAGCATGACGATCCCGGCGGCGATGACGAAGGCCATGCTCCTGGCGAAGCACATGAGCAGCAGCCCCACAGCGGCCACGACGGCCGCCGGGACCGCCACGGTCCGCTTGCCGTGCTTGTCGATGATCCGTCCGAAGATCACGCTGATGACGCTGGCGGCGATAAGCACCACGCCCAGGATGACGGCGTAGTCGTCAAAGCCCAGGAACCGCTGGATGTAGATGATAAGGTAGGGCATGTACACCTGCTGGCTGGCGGAGTACACCGCCAGGGCCAGGAGGGACAGGTACAGCCCCGGATTTTTCAGCACCACATCGGGCCGGAGGCCGTAGAGGATGTTGGCCAGATAGTTGCCCTCCGCCCGCCGGAGGGACTCCGGCTCCCGGATGAGGAACCGGCCCAGCACGCCGCCCAGCATGGTGAGGCCGCCCACGATGAGGAAGAAGGCGCCCCACCTCCCCTGGGCGGTGAGGCCGTCCAAAGCGCCGAAGACCACCAGCATGGACACCAGCGGCATCACCGCCAGCACCGCCTCTACCCGGCCCCGGTTCCGGTCGTTGGTCACGTCGGTGACCCAGGCGTTGAAGGCGGCGTCGTTGGCGCTGCTGCCGAAAAAGGTCATGACGCAGTCCAGCACGATGACCAGCACCGCCGCGGCGTGGACAGCCCGGGCCGCCCCCAGCAGCCACCCCAGGCCGTCCACCGATACCAGGGCGAAGGCCATGACGCTGAGGCCCCAGAGCAGATAGCCGCCCACGATAATGGGCTTCCGGACCCCCAATTTGTCCGACAGGGCCCCCACAAAGAGGGTGGTCACCGCCGCCACCACGGCGCTGGCCGCCACCATGGCGGCGATCATGCCGCTGTCGCCGGTGATGGTGTTGTATAAGAACACGTTGAAATACATGTTCTCCACGACCCACGCGATCTGACCGATGAGTCCAAAAGAGAGCATGGCCAGCCATGTCCGCATCCCCAGGGCGTTTTCCCGATTCCGAGCCATTGATCCTGCCTCCTTCTGGAAAATAAATGCAAACCACTATATCTTGTATTATACAACCCGGGTGCCTATCCCGCAAGTAGTGTTTGCGGCAAAAAAGAAGTCAGAAATAAATTTTGCCGCCCGACAGGTTTCGACAGGATATTTCATCTGCGTTCGCTATACTATGTGACAGAGAGCGACAGCCGCCGCCGTTTTTCACCACTGTCCGTGGATCTTCGCCGGGGGCCGTTCCCGCGGGCCTCTCTGTATATCCACCCATTTTTTGCCCGCTGCCTGCCCGGGCCCAATCTACGGAGGTCATTCTATGGATTACCAAAAAGAGTACGCAAATCTTGTGGGACAGATCGACCGGGCCATCACCGTTCTGGAGCAGTTCGACCCCGACGCGGACCTCATCCGCCGCGCGGGGGAAATCCTTCTCTCCGCCCTCAGAGAGGCGGAGGAGCACTACATCACGCAGCAATAGCAAATACCTAGCCCGGCCATGTGCTGCCGCACATGGAAATATAGCAAGGACCAGACGGCACACGCCGCCTGGTCCTTGCTGATTCTTCTCCGAAACGAAAGCAGATCAATTCAACGTATCTCCCCCGGCGGTGAACAGCAGCTCGATTCGCTGGGCGGTCACGGGGGCGTCCTTCAGCTCCGGGTCCCGCTCCAGCAGCCGCTCCGCCGCGGTCTGGGCCTCCTTCAGGAGGGCCACGTCACAGCTCAGGTCCGCCACCTTCAGGGCGGGCAGGCCGTGCTGCCGCTGGCCGAAGAAGTCGCCGGGGCCCCGCAGCCGCAGGTCCTCCTCCGCGATCCGGAACCCGTCGGCGGTCTTGGTCATGACCTTCAGCCGGGCCCGGGTCTCCTCGGCCCGGTTGTCGGAGATCAGGATGCAGTAGGACTTGTACTGCCCCCGGCCCACCCGGCCCCGGAGCTGGTGGAGCTGGCTGAGGCCGAAGCGGTCCGCGTCCTCCACCACCATCACCGTGGCGTTGGGCACGTCCACGCCCACCTCCACCACCGTGGTGGAGACCAGAATGTCCGTCTCCCGGTTGGCGAAGGCGGCCATCACCCGGTCCTTTTCCTTACTCTTCATCCGCCCGTGGACGCAGGCCACCCGGAGGTCCGGGAACACCTGGGTCTGGAGCATGGCCGCGTACTCCGTGGCGGCTTTGCGGTCGTCGGGGATGGCGTCGTTCTCCTCCACCATGGAGCAGATGATATAGGCCTGGCGGCCCGCCGCGATCTCCTTGCGGAGAAAGTTGTACACCCGCTGATGGTAGGACCCCGGCACAGCGAAGGTGTCGATCTTCTGCCGCCCAGGGGGCAGCTCGTCGATGATGGACACGTCCAGGTCTCCGTAGATGATAAGGGCCAGGGTCCGGGGGATGGGCGTAGCGGACATGACCAGCAGGTGGGGGCTCTCCCCCTTGGCGGTGAGGGCGGACCGCTGGCCTACGCCGAAGCGGTGCTGCTCGTCGGTCACCACCAGTCCCAAGTCTTGATAGACCACGTCGGCGCTGATGAGGGCGTGGGTGCCGATGACGGTCTGGGCCTCGCCGGAGGCCAGCTTCGCCAGGGCCTCCCGCCGCTTTTTGACGCCCATGCCGCCGGTCAGCAGCACACAGGTGACGCCCAGGCTCTCCAGCAGCGGGGCCAGCCCCCGGTAGTGCTGCTCCGCCAGCAGCTCCGTGGGGGCCATCATGGCCGCCTGCCGCCCGTTCCGCGCCGCGCAGACCATGGCCGCCGCGGCCACCATGGTCTTGCCGGAGCCTACGTCACCCTGGACCAGCCGGTTCATGGGGCGGCCCGAGGCCACGTCCCGGAGGATATCGCCGATGGCCCGCCGCTGTGCCCCGGTGAGGGAGAAGGGCAGGCGGGCATAAAAATCGCTCAGGTCCGTATGGGCCCAGGCCGCGCAGGTCAGCCCCTCCCGGCGGCTCCGCAGCCGCTTGAGCCCCAGGGCCAGCAGGAACAGCTCCTCGAACACCAGCCGCCGCCGGGCGATGGCCAGCTCCTCCTCGCTGCGGGGAAAGTGGATCTGTTCGTAGGCGTAGCCGATGCGGCAGAGCTGGTGCTCCATCCGCACCCCGTCGGGGATGGGGTCCGGCAGCAGGTCCCGGCAGGCCGCCAGCCCTTGCTCCACCGCCTTCACCAGCATCAGCTGGCTGATTCCGGCGGTGAGGGGATAGATGGGCATGATGCGGCCCGTCATCAGGCGGCTGCCCTCCCGCTCCACGATGGGGTTGGCCATGGACTTCCGGGTCAGGGCCCCCTCCGCCTTGCCAAAGAAGGTGTAGGTCTCCCCGGCCCGGAGGTTGTCCTTCAGATAGGCCTGGTTGAAGAACGTGATATCCAGCGCCCCGGTCTCGTCCACCGCCCGCAGCTTCACCAGCTCCAGGCCCTTGCGGACGCGGCTGAGGGTGGGGGCGGCGGCCACCATGGCCTCCACGCAGGCGGTCTCGCCGTCCTGGAGGTCCTTGATCTTCCGAAAGGTCCGCCGGTCGTCGTAGGCCCGGGGGAAGTAGGAGATCAGGTCCCGGAGGGTGTAGATCCCCAGTTTTTGCAGGCTCTTGGCCCGCTGCTCTCCGATGCCCTTGATGTAGCGGACGTTGGTGGTCAGGTCAGGCATGGCCCCTCCTTTTCCAAAGGCCGTCCCAAAGGGACGGCCTTGTTTTTATGCTTCCATCATTCCGCTGTTCCCATGGTGGGGTATGCTACCGGAATGTCTTTTCCATGGTGATCTCATCCTCATAGCGCTCTCCCGTCAAATGGAACCCCAGGTTTTCGTACATCCTCTTCGCGGCCTCGTTCCCGTCGATATAGCACAGGACGACTTTGTCATACCTGCCGTCGCGCTCCATCATCTCCAGGATCTGCCGGGCTGCCTCGGTGCCGAAGCCCCGGCCCTGATAGCGCCGGTCGATGAAGAACTGGCTGAAGTCATACGCACCCCAATCATCCAGATCGTAATACAGGGCCATCCCCACAGGGGTCTCCCCATGGTAAATGAGAAGCGCCCTGCTTCTGCTCTCCCGATAGGCATAGGCCCTGGCCAGCAGGCACATTCTGTCGGAGACATAGCGCTCTTGTTCCTCCGATACCTTGAGATCATATCTCCAATTTTCTGGGCCAACCTCTTCCAATCTGATCATACGATAAGGTTCCTTTCAGCAGGAGACATCCAGGTCCTCAAAAAACACCGGATACCTCTGTACGAACTCCGCCTGGATCATCCTGGCGATCTCCGCGATCTGGGGATGGGCCCGGCGGCTGGTGCGCAGGCGGAGGAAGTGCCGCCACTCCCGGAGGTCCATGGTCATGACGATCTCCGTCTTGAGGGCGTTGGGCAGCACGGCCCGGGCCTCCTCCGGCTTGGCCCCGGCGGACACCAGGGCGAAGTAGTGGCGCTCCGCGTCCTCCATGGCGGCCTTCCAGATCTCCCACTTCTTCCGGTCCGCCTCGCCGTCCAGGTCGTAGCCGAAGCCGGTGGCGGGGTCGATGCAGGAGATCTGGTTGGAGAATTTGTCGCTGGTGTAGTTGCAGTACCGGGTGCTCTCCTGGCTGTAGCTGGCCAGCCGGTGGCGGACGATCTCATGGCTGACGCCCCGGTCGCACACCACCCGCACGCTGATGCTCTCGTGCTCGATGACCGACTCGTGGCCCCGCTTGATGATGCCCCGGATGAAGGACTCGGCGCTGCCGTCCTTGATGCGGTCCTCGCTCTTGTAGCACACGCGGCCGATCTTCTCAATCTTTTTCAGCATGGTCTCATAGCTGGTGTCGGTCAGGATCTCAATGGAGGGATGGACTAAGATCATGTGGTTTCTCCTTTATCTCATCAGGCCGTACAGCCGGTACAGCAGCGGTTCAAAGTCGATGCCCTCCCGCTCGGGGAGGCCCCGCTCCGCTGTCCGCCGGGCACAGAGGGCGGTGAAGTCCGCCGCCAGCTGGGCGGCGGCGGACAAAGTTTTTCCCGTGACCAGCGCCCCGGTGAGGACGCTGGCAAACAGATCGCCGGTACCGTGGAACGCCCCCGGCGCCAGGGGCGCGGACACAAAGCCCGTCTGCCCGCTGTCCCGGTCGAAGCACACGGCCCCGATGGTCCCGGGCGCAAGGGACACACCTTTCAGCACCACGGACCGCCGCCCGTCCCGGCTCAGGGCCTCCGCCCAGCGGCGGCAGTCCGCCTCCCGGTCCAGGCAGATATCGCCGTAGTCAGCGCCCAGCAGGAGAGCAGCCTCGGTGCGGTTGGGGACCAGCACGTCCGCCTGGTCCGCCAGGGCGCGGGCCGCAGCGCAGATCTCCGGCGTAATGCCCCGGTAGGGGGCCCCGTGGTCCCCCAGCACCGGGTCCACCACGGCGAGACAGCCGGGGCCCCGGAACGCCTCCAGGTACCCCGCTGCCTCCACTGACTGGCGCACGCCGCCCATGTAGCCGGTGTACACCGCGTCGAAAGTCAACTTGAAGCTCTTCCAGTGTGCCAGCACCGGCCCCATCTGGTCCGTCAGGTCCAGGAAGGTGTTGGCCCCGAAGCCGCCGGTGTGGGTGGAGAGGTACGCCGTGGGCACCGGGCAGCATTGGACCCCCATGGCGGAGAGGGTGGGGATCACGATGGTCAGGGAGCAGCGGCCGAAGGCGCTCAGGTCGTGGATAGCCGCCACCCGCGGGGTGGTCCTCACAGCGTCACGTCCAGCTTGCGGACCACCTTGGCGCAGCGGGGGCAGAGGCCCGGATGGTCGCTGTCGGTCCCTACGGCGGGCAGGACCTTCCAGCACCGCAGGCACTTCTCGCCCTCGGCGGGGGTCACCTGGATGTCTGTCACATCATCGGAAACAGACACCTGGGAAACGATCAAGAGATCAGCCAGGGTATCCATGTCCACCAGCCGCGATCCGGCGATCCTGCCGGCGGGGATGGTCACCTTGGCCTCCAGGCTCTTGCCGATCTGTTTCTCGTTCCGGGCCTGCTCCAGCGCCGCGTTGACGGCATTCCGCACGTCGATCAGCCCGCTCCAAGCGGCCATGGCGTCTTCATCCAGAGCATAGTTGGCGAAGGGCTGGTCCATCTCATTGAGCAGCACGTTCCGGGGGTCGTCGCCCTCCCTATGGGGCATGGCCTGCCAGATCTCGTCGCAGGTGAAGCAGAGAATGGGGGCGAACAGCTTGGTCATAGTGTCCAGGATCATCCACAGGGCGGTCTGGGCGCTGCGGCGGAGGAGGCCGTCCTTCTCCTCGCAGTACAGCCGGTCCTTGATGATATCCAGGTAGAAGCTGCTCAGCTCCACCACGCAGAAGTCGTTGATGGCGTGGCTCACCACGTGGAACTCATAGTTGTCATAGGCGGAGAAGCACCGGACGATGAGCTGGTTCAGCTTGGTCACCGCCCAGCGGTCCAGCTCCAGCATGTCCTCCGGCTTGACCAGGTCGTTGGGGTCAAACCCGTCCAGGTTGCCCAGGCAGTACCGGGCGGTGTTGCGGAATTTTAGGTAGTTCTGAGAGAGCTGCTTAAAGATGGCGTCGGAGCAGCGGACGTCCACGTGGTAGTCGGAGGATCCGGCCCACAGGCGGATCATGTCGGCGCCGTACTTCTTGAAGACGTCGGCGGGATCCACGCCGTTGCCCAGGGACTTGTGCATGGCCTTGCCCTCGCCGTCCACGGTCCAGCCGTGGGTGACGCACTCCTTAAAGGGCGCGCCCTGGCCCAAGGCGCCCACGGCGGTGAGCAGGCTGGACTGGAACCAGCCGCGGTACTGGTCCAGGCCCTCCATATACACGGTGGCGGGCCAAAAGCCCTGGTCCTTCTTCATGGAGGCAAAGTGGGTGGAGCCGGAGTCGAACCAGCCGTCCAGGGTGTCCTCCTCCTTGGTGAAGGAGGTGCCCTTCCCGCAGTGGGGGCAGGTGAACCCGGCGGGCAGGATATCGGCGGCGTCCTTCTCGTACCAGGCGTTGGAGCCCTCGGCCGCAAAGAGCTTGCTGACGGCCTCGATGGTCTCGGGAGTGCAGACGGGCTTGCCGCAGTCGGCGCAGTAGAACACGGGGATGGGCAGGCCCCAGCGGCGCTGGCGGGAGATGCACCAGTCGGCCCGCTCCCGGATCATGGACTTCATCCGGTCGATGCCCCAGCTGGGCAGCCAGCGCACGTCGTCGCAGGCGGCGCAGGCCTCGTCCTTGAAGGCGTCCACGGAGCAGAACCACTGGGGGGTGGCCCGGAAGATAATGGGCTTCTTGCAGCGCCAGCAGTGGGGGTAGGAGTGGACGATATCCTCGGAGGCGAACAGCACACCGCTCTCCCTCATGTCCGCCAGAATGACGGGGTTGGACTCGTCGGTGGACATACCGGCGTACTTCCCGGCGTAGTCGGTGTGGCGGCCCCGGTCGTCCACGGGCACCACCATCTCCATGCCGTAGCGCTTGCAGGTCTCGTAGTCGTCCGCGCCGAAGCCGGGGGCGGTGTGGACGCAGCCGGTACCGGAGTCCATAGTGACGTACTCGGCGGTGCAGAGCTGGGAGGTCTTGGGCAGGAAGGGGTGCTTGGCCAGCATATACTCGAAGAAGCTGCCGGGGTGGGTTTCCACTACCTCGTAGTCGCTGATGCCGCCCACGCCCATGACCTTCTCCACCAGGGCCTCGGCCACGATATAGACCTCGCCGTTGGCACTGTTCCGCACCAAAGCATAGCTGTCCCTGGGGTGGACGGCGATAGCCAGGTTGCCGGGCAGGGTCCAGATGGTGGTGGTCCAGATCACGAAGTACAGCTTGCTGTGGTCGTAGGCGCCCAG
>CANQCS010000015.1 GCA_947589745.1 uncultured Oscillospiraceae bacterium | reverse complement strand
CCACAGTGCAAATGCGTAGGGGCCTCCGGCCCCTACCACCTCTTATTCTATTTTCAGTGCTTGCCAGCACCCTGGGGTACTTTTCCCACGCGGGAAAAGTACCCAAAAGGGCGCCAGCCCGTAGGGCTGGACCTCTGACTAATTTTTGTTAAGGGCAGATGGATGGTGAAACTAGAAGTCAGGGAAAGCATTCATCGGGGGTGCGGCTTTGTTTTTCCGTAGTCTTACTGCTGGTTGCTCCGTTCCACTACGCAATTGATGGCGCGGTTCTTGTCGAGTCCGTATACGGAAATCTGTCCTGTGCGTAGTGGAACGGAGCAGGACGCAGTAGGACAACGTAAAAAACGACCAACGCACCCAATGAGCCCCTGCACCAGCGCTTCACTGTTCTTGGGAACTTACTGAAACAGCCGCAGCGCCCCATACACGGGAGCAAGAACAGTTTAGACCAAACCAGCCAAAGGTGGAGCGCAAAACAAAAACAAAAAATGAGGAAAGATTTTTAAGAAAACCTTGGTTTTCTTAAATGCCCTTTTGGGTACTTTTCCGGCACGGGAAAAGTACCCCAGGGGCGCAACCATCGGGGGTGCGCATCAGACCCGGTGGGGGCGGAGCCCCCTACCACCCAAGCAGAGCGATCAAATTATTTTTGAATATAAAAAGGAGAATATTCCAATGCACAAGTCCTACGGTCTTAATGAACTTCGGGAGATGTTCCTTCGTTTCTTTGAAACAAAGAACCATCTCCGCCTCCCCAGCTTTTCTTTGATCCCTCAGAACGACGCTAGCCTGCTGCTGATCAATTCGGGCATGGCCCCTATGAAGCCCTGGTTCACCGGGGAGCAGGAGCCCCCCCGCCACCGGGTCTGCACCTGCCAGAAGTGCATCCGTACCGGCGATATCGAGAACATCGGCCACACCGCCCGGCACGGCACCTACTTCGAGATGCTGGGCAACTTCTCCTTCGGCGACTACTTCAAGAAGGACGCTATCCCCTGGGCCTGGGAGTTTCTGACCTCCCCCGAGTGGGTGGGCCTGGAGCCGGACCGGCTCTATCCCTCCGTCTTTGAGGGCAATGACACCACCCCCGCCGACGACGAGGCATGGCGCATCTGGCACGAGAATATCGGCATCCCCGCCGACAGGATCTTCAAGTTCGGCAAGGAGGACAACTTCTGGGAGCACGGCTCCGGTCCCTGCGGCCCCTGCTCCGAGATCTACTACGACCGGGGCCCCGAGTGGGGCTGCGGCAAGCCCACCTGCACCGTGGGCTGCGACTGCGACCGCTATGTGGAGGTCTGGAACATCGTCTTCTCCCAGTTCGACAACGACGGCGAGGGCCACTACACCGAGCTGAAGCAGAAGAACATCGACACCGGCATGGGCCTGGAGCGCCTGGCCTGCGTCAGCCAGAACGCCGCGTCCCTCTTCGATGTGGACACCGTCATGAACATCACCCGCAAGGTCAGCGAGATCACCGGCGCCCACTACGGCGAGAGCCACGAGAAGGACGTGTCCCTCCGGGTCATCACCGACCACATCCGCTCCTCCGTGTTCATGATCTGCGACGGCGTGCTGCCCTCCAACGAGGGGAGAGGATATGTGCTCCGCCGCCTGCTCCGCCGGGCCGCCCGCCATGGCAAGCTGCTGGGCGTCAACGAGCCCTTCCTCTACACCGTCTGCGAGACCGTCATCCACGAGAACGAGGGCCACTACCCCGAGCTCCGGGAGCGCCAGAGCTATATCACCAAGATCATCCGGGTGGAGGAGGAGAACTTCGCCAAGACTATCGACGGCGGCATCCGCATCTTCAACGATATGCTGGCCGGGCATCAGGCCAAGGGGGAGAAGACCTTCTCCGGCGCGGACGCCTTCAAGCTGTACGACACCTACGGATTCCCCATCGACCTGACCATCGAGATGGTGGAGGAGCAGGGGATGCAGGTGGACCAGAAGGAGTTCCACGCCCAGATGGAGGAGCAGCGCCAGCGGGCCCGGAAGGCACGGGAGGCCCTGGGCGACCTGGGCTGGGCCGGCGTGGAGTTCGGCAAGGACGTGCCGGAGACCGTGTTCGACGGCTATGCCAACGACACCATCGAGGGCGCCAAGGTGGTAGCCCTGGTGGTGGAGAACGAGCAGGCAGAGGAGGTCATGCCCGGCGTGGAGGCCATTGTCGTCCTGGACCGCACCCCGTTCTACGCGGAGATGGGCGGCCAGGTGGCCGACCACGGCGTCATCACCGGCGAGGGCGTCAGCTTCACCGTCACCGACGTGCAGAAGAACAAGGGCGGCAAGTATATGCACTACGGCAAGGTCACCCAGGGCATCCTGAAGCTGGGCGACACCGTCACCGCCTCCATTGATGTGGAGCGCCGGGCCGCCATCCGCCGGGCCCACTCCGCCACCCATCTGCTGGATCGGGCCCTCCGGGACGTGCTGGGCGACCACGTGCACCAGGCGGGCTCCCTGGTGGAGCCGGACCGGCTGCGGTTCGACTTCACCCACTTCTCCGCCATGACCGCCGGCGAGCTGGCAAAGGTGTCCGCCGCCGTCAATGAGGCCATCCTGGCGGGCTACGACGTGGTCACCGACGAGCTGCCCATCGAAGAGGCCAAGCAGCGGGGGGCCATCGCCCTCTTCGGCGAGAAGTACGGCGACGTGGTCCGGGTGGTGGACATGGGCCACGGCTACAGCGTGGAGTTCTGCGGCGGCACACACCTGGACAACACCGCCAAGGCCGGTGTGTTCCACATCAGCAGCGAGTTCTCCGTGGCCAGCGGCGTCCGCCGCATCGAGGCCACCACGGGCCGGGTGTCCCTGGACGTGATGAACCAGAACCAGAAGATGCTGTTCGAGGCCGCGGCGGCCCTGAAGACCAAGCCCTCCGAGCTGCGGGAGAAGGCCGAGAGCACCATGGGCGAGATCAAGCGCCTCAACCAGCTGGTGGAGAAGTTCAAAGCCCGGGAGGCCGCCGGCGAGACCGAGCGCATCCTCTTCGGCGGCCACGGCGTGGGCGGCCTGAAGGTCCTCACCGCCACGGTGCCCGACGCCGACGTGGCCCGCCTGCGGCAGATGGGCGATATTCTCCGGGACAAGGAGCCCACGGTGGTGGCCATGCTGGCCACGGTGAAAGAGGGCAAGATCACCCTGCTGGCGGTCTGCGGCAAGGAGGCCGTGGCCAAGGGGGTCAAGGCCGGGGATATCATCAAGGCCATCGCCCCCATCTGCGGCGGCAAGGGCGGCGGCAAGCCCGACTCCGCCATGGGCGGCGGAAATGACGTGATGAAGCTGGATAACGCCCTGGCAGCGCTGGACGACTTCGTGGCGGCGAAGCTGGGGGTGTGAGCCGCCCAGCGAGCGAAAGCGAGCCGCGCTTGCGCGTCAATTCGGAGCAAAGCGGGGAATTGGCGGAGGGCGGATTCACTCCGCCCGAGCATTTGAAATCAAAGGGGTCCCCGCGCGGCGGAGCCGCGTGGGGAACGGCGGAAATGATGTGATGAAGCTGGACAACGCTCTGGCAGCGCTGGACGACTTCGTCGCGGCAAAGCTGGGCGTATAAGGAGGAAACACTATGAAGCTGGACAACATTCCCATGACCGAGCATCCGCACTTCAAGGGTGGGGAGGGCTCTCTCCGGGCCAGGATGTATGTTGACGATCTGAACCGCATCCTGCCCCACGCCGTGCTGGCGCCCGGCGCTACCATCGG
This sequence comes from uncultured Oscillospiraceae bacterium, assembly GCA_947589745.1. Lineage (GTDB taxonomy): Bacteria > Bacillota > Clostridia > Oscillospirales > Oscillospiraceae > Pelethomonas. Next base: position 41,601 of record CANQCS010000015.1, on the reverse strand, counting down.
CTGGCACGTCCACGACGCGGGCAGCGAGATCGTCTATATCCTCTCCGGCCACGGCAAGGCGCTGTATGACGACACCGAGGAGCGCCTGGGCCCCGGCGACTGCCACTACTGCCCCAAGGGCCACGGCCACAGCCTGATCAACGACGGGGAGGAGGACCTGGTCATCTTCGCCGTGGTGCCCAATCAGTGAGCGGCGGGCGGCGCTACTACCACGCCTATGACGACCGCTACCGGCAGGTCCACGCCGCGGCCCTCCAGTGGTCCTCGGACCGGCCCTCCGCCATCGTGGGGGAGAGCCTGGCGCAGCTGGGAGCCGGCCGGGACGCGAGGCTGCTGGAGATCGGCTGCGGCGAGGGCCGGGACGCGGCGGCCCTGCTGGCGGCGGGGTGGGACCTGACCGCTACCGACGTGTCCCCCGAGGCGGTGGCCTACTGCCGGAGGAAGTACCCCCAGTGGGCGGAGCGATTCCGGGTGCTGGACTGCCTGGGGGAGGGGACGGCGGAGCGGTACGACTTTATCTACGCCGTGGCGGTCCTCCACATGCTGGTGGAGGACGCAGACCGGGCCGGGTTCTACCGCTTCTTCCGGGACCATCTGACGGAGAACGGCGCGGGGCTCATCTGCACCATGGGGGACGGCGAGACGGACCGGCGCTCGGACCCCGGTACGGCCTTCACGCTCCAGGAGCGCCGCCACCAGGAGACGGGACAGACCTTGCTTCTGGCGGGGACCTCCTGCCGGATGGTGGATTTTCCCACGTTCCTCCGGGAACTGGCGGACAGTAGTTTGGAGGTATTGGACCACGGCCTCACGGCGGTGGAACCGGACTTCCTGGAGATGATGTACGCGGTGGTACGGCCTGCAAGAAAGGAGCGCCGATGACAAGAGACGATCTGGCCTGCCTGCGGGCCCTGCCTATCGAATTCTCTGCCCTGGGGCTGGAGCAGGGGGAACTGATGCCGTACTTCTGCACCCCGGTGGGGGCAGAGCCGGTGGGCGCTATCGGCTGCGACGGGGTCCACTTCGTCCTCCTGCCAGGGGACGAGCGAGTGTACTGCGTGGACCCCAGCATGGGGGAGATCGGGACTTTCGTGCTGCCGGTGGGGGAGGACCTGCGTCAGTTCCTGTCTTTCGTGCTGTACTGCCGGGACGCCAACCCCATCTCCCAGATCTGGTGGATGACCGGGGAGCGGTTCCGCGACCTGTTGCGGGAGGACGCGGCGGCGTCCTGGCCGGGGTGCGAGGCGTTCTTTGCCAAAAAGGACGCAGCCCTGTCCGCCGTCGCGGCGGCGTTCGGCCTGGCCCCGGAGGACCCCTTTGAGAAGGTGAAGGCCCTCCAGGCCGCCTTTGACCCGTCGGTCCTCCGGTTCTCCGGGGAGTATTACGACGTGCTGGGGCTGGAGCCCCCGCCAGAGCCCGGACAGGAATAGGCCGCCCGGGTTCCGCCTGATCCGATCCGTCCATTAGAACCATCTATCGTTACCGTGCGGAAACGCAGGTATCGCAGCGCTTTGGAAGCGAGGATAAAGTTCTTTTTGATACTTTTTCTTTCAAGAAAAAGTATGAAGGAGGGGCTATGATCCCGAAAGACCCGTTTATTCTGCTGAGTTTTGTCAATACCAAGCTCCGGGACGAGTATGACAGTCTGGCGGAGTTCTGCGGCGACCTGGACGCGGACCAGTGGGAGATCATGGAGATCCTCTCCACCCTGGGCCGTCACTATGACCCGAAGCGAAACCAATTCATCGAGACCCCGTAGGGCGGCGCTGTCCGCCTGTTGCGGAGATCATATCACAAAAGGAGGTTTTACCCCATGTCCGACGTATTAAACTATGACGCCGACTGCCTGTTCTGCAAGATCATCAAGGGGGAGATCCCGTCCGCCAAGGTGTATGAGGACGACCTCTGCTACGCCTTCAAGGACATCGACCCCCAGGCTCCCGTCCACTTCCTGGTGATCCCCAAGGCCCACATCCCCTCCTGCGCCGCGGTGACCCCGGACAACTCCGCCATGGTGGCCCACATCTTCGAGGTCATCGCCAAGGTGACGAAGGAAATGGGCATCACCGACTTCCGGGTGGTGTCCAACTGCGGGCCCCAGGCGGGCCAGTCTGTGCCCCACCTGCACTTCCATGTGCTGTCCGGCAGGGACATGACCTGGCCTCCGGGCTGATACAAGTCATTTTCGCAGCGCCGCGGAATGGAGCTCCCGCGTTCCGGCCATACTATTGATGGAGACCGGCGCGGGAGCTTTGCAGTGATATAGTTTTACAATTGTCAAACAAAAATAGATTGACAATTGTAGAACAATATGATACACTATGGAAAAGGAAGCCCGCGTCTGTTTCCCGGGGAGGTGCCATGCGCGTATGAAGAAACGAAACATCTGCCTGCTGTGCGCCGTACTGCTGCTTTTGGCCGCGGTGTCCGGCACCGCGGCGGCGGTACGGCGGAGCGGCAAAGCTCTGCCGGTACTGATGTACCACCACTTTGCCGCGGCGGCCTCCGAGGAGACGGTGGTGTCCGCGGACCGGTTCCGGGAGCAGATGGCCGCGCTGCGGAGTGCGGGCTATACGGCGGTGACTCTCCAACAGATTTTGAACTATGTGGACGACGGGACGCCCCTGCCGGACAAGCCGGTCCTGATCACCATGGACGACGGCTACACCAGCAACCTGAAGGTCGCCGCGCCGATCCTGGAGGAGATGGGCTTCTGCGCCACAGTGTTTGTTATCGGCATCAACGAGGGGGAGAACACCTACGTCCACTCGGGTGAGCCTTTTACGTCGCCCCGGTTCTCCTACGAGGAGGCGGCGGAGTGGGTGGCCAAGGGCGTCCTGGACCTCCAGAGTCACACCTACGATCTGCACCAGCTGGCCTCCTACGGCTACAGCGGCCGGGACGGCGTCCTGCCTCTGGAGGGGGAGACGGACGAGGCCTACCGGGCGGCGCTGCGGGAGGACGCACGGCTCTTCCGGGAGCGCCGGGAGGGACGTGTGGCCACGCCGCTGACGGCCCTGGCCTATCCCTTTGGCTATTACAATAAAGAGGCGGACCAGGTCCTGGCAGAGGAAGGTATTCGGATCACCTTCACGATTGAAGAGCACAGCAACCGCCTGCAAACCGGAAAACCGATGTGCCTGCGGATGATGGGACGGTACAACGTCAGTGAGAGCTGGACCGGCGAAGCACTGGTAAAGCGGCTGAAAAAATTTTAGCGGCGGCGTTGAGCCGCCGCTGCGCGGGGGTGTGGGGGGGCTCCGCCCCCCACCGGGCTAGTAGGCACCCTGGGGTGCCTGCCATCCCCCGGTGACTTTTCCCTCGCAGGAAAAGTCACCAAAAGTGCGCTTAAGGGGGCTCGCGCCCCCTTAAGAATCCCTGCCGTTTGGAGGGACGTTAAAGGCAGGTTTCCATAGGAAGTACACAGAGAAAGCATTCATCGGTACTGCGGTTTTGTTTTTCCGTTGTCGATGGTGCGGGTTGCTCCGTTCCACTACGCAATTGATGAATGTTTCTTAACGGGCCGTATACGGAAATCTGTCCTGTGCGTAGTGGAACGGAGCAGTACGCAGTCAGTCCCAAACCGTATACGGAAATCCATCAATTGCGTAGTGGAACGGAGCAACCAGCAGTCGGACTACGGAAAAACAGAGGGCACCCCCGATGAAAGCCTTCTCTGGGTACTTCATACGAACCATTTTCTCTTAATAAAATTAACAGGGGGTCCAGCCCGTAGGGCTGGCAATTTTTTGGTTACTTTTTGTTTGCACAAAAAGTAACCCAGGGTGCGCGGCGAAGCTGCGACAAGATAAAGAGGTGGTAGGGGCCGGAGGCCCCTACTTGTTTGCACTGGGGGGCTGCGCCCCCAGACCCCCACCGGCGGAGGGCGGTCAAGCTGACCGCCCTCCAAAAATTTTTGCCGCCAGGGAGCTGCCTCCCCCCGCCAGGGCCCCGGCGGCGGCCGCCGCCAGGACCCAATACCCCGGCCCTACGGCCAGCACCGCAATGCCCTGGGCCTGCATCACCGGCGCCAGCACGGCCACACGGTACAGCGGGTTGGTCTCCGGCACCGGTATGGCCAGGGGCAGGAGATGCACCGCGGCCGCGGCGGCCAGCGCCGCCATCTGCCCCCGGCAGAGGGCGGAGGCCAGCAGCGTCACCCCCGCCACCGCCAGGGCGGAGGTCAGCCCCAGCAGGACCTGCCGCCCGATCAGCTTGCCGCAGGTGATGTCATAGGGCAGCAGGCCCTCATATTCCACCGGGGAGAACCGTATACTGGAAGCAAGTCCCTCTTTGCCGTAGAGGACCAGCCCCGCCAGGAAGGTCCCCAGCCCGAAGGCGAGGGCCAGCGCCGCCGCGGAGGCCAGCGCGGAGGCGCACTTGGCGGCGGCGCACCGGTCGGGCCCATAGCGGGAGGACAGGATGAGGCTGTCCATGCCGCCGTACTCCCGGGAGAACACCGGCGCGGTCAGCACCAGGATCAGCAGGGAGAGGATCACATACCCCTTCTGCAGGTCCCCGCTGACGGTGAGCCAGCCCTTGTTGTAGCCCACCGCGATCTCCTCCCCGCCGAAGACCTCTTGGACCGTGAGGCCGTTCCACTGGCCGTCCATGCCCACGAAGTAGGTGTAGACGGCGGACTGGATGGCGTTAATATAGTAGTATCTGGGGTTCATGCCGTGCAGGTCCGGGACGGGGAAGTCTGCCAGCATCTGCCGGACCGCCTCGTCGGTGAGGGGACCGGCGTACCGCGCCGCGACGGCCCTGTCGATCTCCACCGCCTCCCCGCCGTGGCCCTCCTGGCCCTGGCCGTCGTAGGCGTACTGGCTCCGGTAGGACGCGGACACATACAGCGCGTTCAGCACCAGCACCGCCGCGATGGCCGCCAGGGCCGTCCGGTTCAGAAAGATCTTCTTCAGCTCAAAGCCCATCATCCGTCTCATGCCCGCCGCTCCTCCCGGAAGTAATAGAGATACAGGTCCTCCAGGTCCGGCTCCGCCGCCGAGGCGGAGGCCACCGGGGCCCGGTCCGACACGCACCGCAGCACCGTGCGCCCGTTCTCCAGGTGCCGCACGCTGCTGACGGACAGGGAGGCGGCGTACCGCTCCGCCCGCTCCGTGGGCACCACGCACTCCCACACCTTGCCCCGGAGCCCCGCGGCCACCTGGCCGGGCGCGCCGTCCAGGATGATCCGCCCGGATTTCATCAGCAGGATGTGCCCCGCGATGGAGGCCACGTCGGAGACGATGTGGGTGGAGAGCACCACCACCCGGTCCCTGGCGAAGTCGCTGATCAGGTTCCGGAACCGGACACGCTCCTTGGGGTCCAGCCCCGCCGTGGGCTCGTCCAGGATCAGCAGGCGGGGGTCGTTCAGCATGGCCTGGGCGATGCCCAGCCGCTGGCGCATCCCGCCGGAGTAGGTCCGCACCTTGTGGTACGCCTCGTGCTCCAGGCCCACGGCCTCCAGCAGCTCCCGGCTGCGGCGCTCGGCTTGGCGGTCCTCCAGCCCCTTCACCGCCGCCATGAAGAGCATAAAGTCCATGGCGGTGAAGTCCGGGTAGCACCCGAACTGCTGGGGCAGGTAGCCCAGCCCGTTCCGGTACCGCTGGTCCAGGGCCAGGATGTTCTTGCCGCCCAGCAGGATCTTGCCGGAGGTGGGCGTCTGGATGGCGCAGAGCAGGCGCATGAGGGTGGTCTTGCCCGCGCCGTTGGCGCCCAGCAGGCCGTAGACCCCGCCGGTGAGGGTGATGTTCAGGTGGTCCACGGCGATCTTGGAGCCGTACCGCTTGGTCAGCTCCACAGTTTTCAGTTCCATCAGTCGATGTTCCTTCCTTTCCGGGAAAACGAAAAACGCTCCCCATCGCTTACAATGGGGAGCATACAGGAAGGATCTCAACTTTTTCTCTACATTTCCACCAGGAGGAAAATTTTTTTACGGGGAAGCTCTGAAATACGCCGTGACCTTAGCCCCCCGGGCGCCGTTCTCCACGGTCAGGGCCCCGCCGTGGCGTTCGCACAGTAGGCGGCAGATGTACAGTCCCAGGCCGAAGTGCTCGCCCCGGTCCGCGGCCTCGGTGAAGTAGGGCTCGGCGGCGGAGCGGAGGCCCTGGCCGGAGAAGCCGGGCCCGTCGTCCGTCACCGTCAGCGCCAGCCCGCCGTCCCGCTCCCAGGCCCGGAGGCCCACCGCCCCCCCGGCGTACCGGGCGGCGTTGGACAGCAGGTTTTCACACGCCTGGGACACGAACTCCGGGTCCAGGGACAGCCGTACGGAGGCGGTGTCGTCCCGGAAGGAGAACTCCTTTCCGGTCCTTGTGCACACGGCGTTCCCGCTCTCCGCCAGGGCCGGCAGCAGGGTGGACAGGGGCGTGGGCCGGCAGGCCGGCACGGCGTCCTCCAGCCGCCCCAGGCTGCTCATGCTCCCGGCGTACCGCTCCAGGCGGAGGATGTGCCGGGACATGGTCTCCGCCGTGGCGCGGACCGCCGGGTCATCGCTCATCAGGAGCAGCTCGCAGCGGCCCTTCAGCACCGTGAGGGGCGTCCGCAGGTCGTGGGCGAAGGCGGCGTTCAGCCGCTTGCGCTCCTCCATCTGCCGCCACATGTCGCGGTTGTTCTTCGCCAGGGCCTGCCGCATGGCCTCGAACCCGGCGCAGAGGACGCCCAGCTCGTCCCCGCTGTCGTACTGGACGGAAAAGTCCAGCTCGTTCCGGCTGATCTTCTCCGACGCCAGGCGCAGCTCCGCCAGGGGCCGCCTCAGCTTGTTGCGGTAGAACAGCAGCGCCGCCGCCAGCAGGCAGCCCCCGGACCACACCGGCATCAGCAGCCCCGGCAGCAGCTCCAGCGCGGCCATGGCCCGCCGGTCCGCCGGGGTCATCAGCGCCGCGGGGTCCGCCGTGCCGACGATCACGCCGTCCCCCAGGCGCTCCCCCGTCTCGCTGGTCAGGTAGTAGCGCTCCCCGTCGCCGGCATAGCGGCCGCGGATGGCGGCCCGCCCCTGCTCGCAGAGCCCGCCGGTGGCGGCGATGCCCGCCAGGGCCAGGACGGTGAAGGCCGCGATATAGAGGACCAGGCTCTTGCGGAGGGAGAGGTCCCGCCCCAGCTTCCTCAGCGCTCCCATTTGTACCCGCACCCCCAGACCGTCCCGATGTAGGCGCGGTCGGTGAAGGCCGCCAGCTTGGCCCGGATCCGGCGGATGTGCTCCGCCACCACGGCGCTGTCGCCCTCGCCGTCCCAGCCCCACACCCGCTCATAGATGCGCTCCCGGTCAAAGACCTGGCCGGGGCTTTGGCTCAGCAGCTCCACAATCTCGAACTCCTTTTTGGGCAGCGCGATCCGCTCGTCCTTCCAGAAGAGGCACCGCTGGGCGTAGTCCACCGTCAGGTCCCCGGCGAACTTCACCCGCCCGCCGCCGCCCCGCCGGGCCTCCCGGCGGAGGTGGGCCTGGACCCTGGCCTCCAGCTCCGCCAGGGAGAAGGGCTTCACGATGTAGTCGTCCCCTCCGGCGGAGAAGCCCCGGACCTTGTCCGCGTCCTCCACCCGGGCGGTGAGGAAGAGGATGGGGCAGGACAGGTGGTCCCGGATGCGGCGGCAGACCTCCAGGCCGTCGGGCCCCGGCATCTGGATATCCAGCAGGATCAGGTCCGGCCCCCGCTCCGCCTGCCGCAGGGCGGATTCCCCGTCGCAGGCGGTGAGGACCCTGTATCCCCGGCCGCGGAAAAACGCCTCCAGCATGGCGGTGATGTCCGCCTCGTCGTCGGCGATCAAGATGGTATTCGGCATAATGCACACCTCCTTGTCAAAGAGTATAGCACAAAAAATTCAACGATCCATCAACTTTTTGGATTTATTTTTCGGCTGTCCGTCATATTTCCACAAAGATGAAAAAAACAGGCGCCAAAACATTGCAATTTACTGCGAAAAAGTGTAAAATGCATAACTATCCAGTAGTATGTCTATTTCCCGGGACGCGGGACCGCCGCGGAACGCGGCCCCCGATCGCCGGGAGCGGGCAGGGAGAGATCAAAGAAATGGCAGGTGCAATATGTTTCGTGTAGGAGACAAGGTCGTCCACCCCATGCACGGGGCGGGTATCATCGACAGGATCGAAACGGCGTCTATCGGCGGCACCGTACAGGAGTACTATGTGTTCAAAATGCCATCCGGCGGTCTGGTGCTGAAGATCCCCGTGAGCTCCAGCGACGCGGTGGGACTGCGGGGCGTGGTGGACGCGGAGGAGGCGGAGCACCTGCTGGGCGAGCTGCCGGAGCTGGAGCCCAGCCGCTGCGCCGGGAGCTGGAACCAGCGCTACCGGGAGAACCTGGACAAGATCAAGAGCGGCGACCTCTACGAGGTGGCCAGGGTGGTGAAGAGCCTGCTGCACCGGGACCGGGAGCGGGGCCTCTCCACCGGGGAGCGGAAGCTGCTGCGCTCCGCCAAGCAGATCCTCATCTCTGAGCTGGTGCTGGCCATGGAGCAGGACTACCAGCTGATCGAGGGCAAGATCCAGATGGCCGTGTGCGGAGAAGACGGGAAGTAATGCGGAATCTCTTTTCCAGGCTGCTGGGGAGGGGGGAGGACGCGCACCCTTTCTGCAGCGCCGTGGTGGCCGCCGCGGGCAGCTCCCGCCGCATGGGCGGGGAGAACAAGCTGCTGCTGCCCCTGGAGGGCATCCCCGTGGTGGTGCGGACCCTGCTGGCCCTGGACGGGGCGGAGCTGGTGGACGAGATCGTGGTGGCCTCCCGGGAGGAGGACCTGCTGGAGATCGGCCGGCTGTGCCGGGACTACGGCGTGGCCAAGCCGGTGAAGCTGGTCCGGGGCGGGGAGACCCGGCTGGACTCGGTGTACGCCGCGTGCCTGGAGTGCCGGGCGGACGCCGCGCTGGTGGCGGTCCACGACGGGGCCAGGCCCCTGGCGGAGCCGGAGCTCATCGACCGGGTGACCGCCCTGGCGGCCCGGACCGGCGCCGCCGCCCCGGCGGTGCCGGTGAAGGACACCATCAAGGTGGCGCGGGACGGCGTGGTGGAGAGCACCCCGGACCGGAGCGCCCTCCGGGCCATCCAGACTCCCCAGGTCTTTGACGCCCAGCTCCTCCGCGCGGCCCTCCAGGCCGCCCTGGCGGCGGGGGAGGCCGTCACCGACGACTGCGCCGCCGTGGAGCGCCTTGGCAAGCAGATCTACCTGACAGAGGGCTCCTACCAGAACATCAAGATCACCACGCCGGAGGATATGCTGATGGCCTCCGCGATCCTGCAGTGGAGGGAGGCGCGCGCTTGAATATCCCGAGGATCGGACAGGGCTACGACGTCCACCGGCTGGTGGAGGGCCGGGCCCTCATTCTGGGCGGCGTGGCCGTGCCCTATGAGAGGGGCCTGCTGGGCCACTCGGACGCGGACGTGCTGCTCCACGCGCTGATGGACGCCCTGCTGGGCGCGGCGGCGCTGGGGGACATCGGACACCTCTTCCCGGACACCGACCCCCGGTACGCCGGGGCGGACAGCCGGGCGCTGCTGCGGGAGGTGGCGGCGGTGCTGGCGCGAAGCGGCTTCGCCGTGGGCAACGTGGACGCCACCCTGGTGGCCCAGCGGCCAAGGATCGCGCCCTACGTCCCGCGGATGCGGGAGAACATCGCCGCGGACCTGGGCCTGCCCCTGGACGCGGTCAGCGTCAAGGCCACCACCGAGGAGGGCCTGGGCTTCACCGGCCGCGGCGAGGCCATGGCCGCCCACGCCGTGGCGCTGGTCTGGAAAAACGAAATCTGAACAGTCTGAGGCCGCCCCGGCCGGGGCGGCCTCAGTGTGTCGAAGAAACCTCGCAGAGTACGTGCCCCCATCCTCCGGACGGGCCTTTTCCGGGCCCGGTGCGGCGTCAGATCGATCCGCCTGTGAATACACGCACTGAACTGTGGAAAGCCGCTCCGGAGTGGGCGGCTTTTTTTGCGCCTGGAAGGGGCGGACAGATACAGTATCCGGCGGTTTATCGGGGTCTGCGTCGGTTCGCTTGCAATCCTGCCGAAAGTACGGTACAACTACGATGGTATCCATATTATGTGCAGGGATAATTTTGCGACAGGAGGACACATATCGTGAACGAATATATGCAGCAAAGACGCAGGATGTCCCCTCAACAGCAGGCGGGGGACCACGCCGCCCGAATGGAGACGGCGTATCCCAACAGCGCTCTTCTGGGGGCCTCGTCCGGATATGCCAATCCGGAGCTGGACACGCTGATGCGGGAGCGGGCAGAGCGCCATCAGATCCCGGCCGCGGAGCAGGAGGCGGACCGCCTGTCCGCCGGTGTGCAGGCCACTACCTTCGAGGGAGTGAGGAATGAGATGAGCCGGCGGCTGGGCGCGGACCTGTCGGGCGTGCGTCTACATACCGACGGCGCCTCCGCCGAGCGGGCCGATCAGATGGGGGCAGAGGCGTTTGCCAGCGGCCGGGACATCTATTTCGGCAGCGAGGGGTTCAATCCGCAGACCGCCGCCCATGAGTTGGTGCACACTGTCCAGCAGGGAGCGGCGCCGGGCGGCGGTGTCAGCGTATCCGCGCCCATGGGCGGCGTGCAGATGAAGAAGAAAAAGCCCTCTCTGAGGAATAAATTTGCCTACAGAGGCGATAAGGACTATCAGACCATCCGGAAGATGCTGAAGGAATACAACAGCGAGGAAGGTGGTAAGAGCGCCAAGGATGCACGGGAACAGGCGATCCTGATCAAAGCGGCCAGGTATATTGATCAGTACAGCACCGGCGAGAAAGCGAAGCACAAGGGCCGCACCAGTGAACTTGAGCAGATGATGATGCAGCTGATGTCCGGCGGCAGCAATCATTCCGCAAGTGGCCTGGGTGGGGGGGCGGCGCTCCAGGGTTCTGACCCGGCCATGGGTGGAACACCGATGCCCCTTGCGCCCCAGGGCGGGGACATGTCTGACCAGAGTTACCGGATGATGAAGTCCGCTATGCTCACCGATATGGTGAAGCAGCACAACGCGCAGTTCGCCAAAAAGAAGTGAAAGCGATGCCCCCGGCGGCCCCCGCAGTTGAGATGCGGGGGCCTTTTTTGTCACCCTTTTCCCGCCCGCGCCATATCATGCGGGTAGGGGAGGCGGTCGCATTGCCATACTATCTGCTGCTGAGCCGTTCCATCACCCACGCCCAACGCATGAGCCGCACCCTGGAGCGCGCGGGCATCACCGCCCGCTTTTACCGTCCCCCCATGGGGCTTACGGACCGGGGGTGCAGCTACGCCGTCCGGGTCCCGCCGGAGCACTATCCGGCGGCCCTGGGCCTGCTGCGGGCCGGGGGCCTGCCGCCCATGCGGGTATTTTACGCGGGCAGTGACGGGACGTTCAGCGAAGTCTCTTTTTGAATTTCACGGGGGAGCCGCCGAGACGGCTCCCCCGGCACACGGGAGGCGCCTATGATCTACTTTGACAGTGCGGCCACCACGCTGCAGAAGCCGGCGGCGGTGTCCGAGGCGGTGGCGGAGGCCATCCGCACCGTGACCACCCCCGGCCGGGGGGACCACCCCGCCGCCCGGGCGGCGGCGGACGTGATGCTCCGGTGCCGCACGGAGGCGGCGGAGCTGTTCGGCGTGCCGGAGCCGGACAGCGTCATCCTCACCCAGAACGCCACCCACGGCCTGAACCTGGCCATCAAGAGCCTGGTGTCGCCGGGGGACACGGTGGTCATCTCCGGCTATGAACATAACGCGGTCACCCGGCCCCTCCACGCCATCGGGGACGTGACGGTGAAGATCGTCAACGGGCGGCTCTTCGACCCGGAGCAGATGGCGGAGGGCTTCCGCATGGCCCTGGACGGGGACGTGAAGGCGGCGGTGTGCAGCCACGTGTCCAACGTCTTCGGCTACGCCCTGCCCGTGGACGAGATCGCGGCGCTCTGCCGGCAGCGGGGGGTGCCCCTCATCGTGGACGCCTCCCAGTCCGCCGGCATCCTGCCGGTGGACCTGTCCCGCTGGGGCGCGGCCTACGTGGCCATGCCGGGCCACAAGGGCCTCTACGGCCCCCAGGGCACGGGCCTGCTGCTGTGCGGGGAGGGACAGAGGCCCCGGCCCCTCCTGGAGGGCGGCACCGGCAGCCTCTCCCGGCAGCAGGAGATGCCGGACTTCCTGCCGGACCGGCTGGAGGCCGGGACGGAGAACGTCCACGGCGCGGCGGGCCTGCTGGCGGGGATGCGGTTCGTCCGCCAAACCGGCCTCGGAAACATCGCCCGCCGGGAGGGGCAGATAATGGCCGCCCTGGCCGAGGGCCTGAAGCGGAAGGGCCGCTACCGGGTGTTCTACGGCGGGGGAGAGCAGGCGGTGCTGTCGGTGGTGCCTCTGGACACCGAGCCGGAGACCCTGGCGGACTTTTTGGCGGAGCGGGGCGTGGCGGTCCGGGCGGGCCTCCACTGCGCCCCGGTGGCCCACCTCACCGCTGGGACCGCCGACACCGGCACCCTTCGGTTCTCCGCCTCGTATTTCAACACCCTCCGGGAGGCGGAGCAGGTGCTGGCCCTGCTGTAGCGGCGGGGTCCTTCTGAAAATTTTTTGTGAATATCCGTCCCGGTTTGTGCGGAGAACGTCCCGATTCCGCCGGATTCCTTGACGAATCCGGCGGAAAAAAGGAGGGGCCTCCGCACAGACATTTTTTTGTGCAAAAATCCGCCAGAGAATTGTTGCATTTTTCACAGGTTTAGATTAAAATGATAGCTAAGTATGGGATTCTTTATCAACGGAGGGAAGCCATGGCTATGGATGTCGTCATGAACTACCTGCAGCGGATCGAAAATCTGGTGCTGACCCTGCGATTCTGGGATGTGCTGGATATCCTGGTCATCGCTCTGCTGATCTATAAGCTGCTCATGTTCGTCCAAAAGACCAACGTCTCCCGGGTGATCAAGGGCGTGCTGGTCTTCATCATCGTCCTGGTGATCTCCAACGGGCGGATGAAGGCGCTGTACTTCCTGCTGGAGCACGTGGTGACCTGGGGCGTGGTGGGCCTGCTGGTGCTGTTCCAGCCGGAGATCCGCCGGGGACTGGAGCAGGTGGGCAGCAGCCGCCTCCCGTTCCTCCAGCTCTTCTCCAAGCCCCAGGTGGACCGGGAGACCATCGAGGAGGCCATCTCCCAGACCGTCAGCGCCTGCGGCGACATGAGCCGCTCCCGCACCGGCGCCCTCATCGTATTTGAGCGGAACAACCAGCTGGACGAGATCCTCCGTAGCGGCACCAAGCTGGACGCGGAGGTCTCCTCGGAGCTGCTGAAGAACATCTTTTTCGTCAAGGCCCCCATGCACGACGGCGCGGTCATCGTCCGCAGCGGCCGGGTGCTGGGCGCCGGGTGCATGCTCCCCCTGAGCCGGAACGTGAACCTGAGCCGGGACCTGGGCATGCGCCACCGGGCCGGCATCGGCATGAGCGAGAACTCCGACGCCGTGGTGGTGCTGGTCAGCGAGGAGACCGGCTCCATCTCCGTGGCCGTGGGCGGGATGCTCAAGCGCCACCTGATGACCGAGACCCTGGAGCAGCTGCTGCGCAACGAGCTGCTGCCCCGGACCCAGGACGACGAGGACGGGGAGGGCGGAAAGCGCAAGGGCCTGAAGAAGGCCAGGCGCGGCCAGGAAGAGAAGGAGGGCGGTCAGGATGCGTAACAGGATCATCAAGGTGCTGTATCTGGTGCTGTCCCTGGTGCTGGCCACCGCGTTCTGGCTCTTTGTGGACGCCCAGGAGGGCAACACCATCTCCGAGGACTTCGACAATATCCCCATCGAGTTCATCGGCGCGGAGGACACCCTGCCCAACCGTGGGCTCATGCTGGTGGGCGGGCAGGACGAGACCGTGGATATCAAGATCAGCGGCCCCCGCACCGTCGTCTCCGGCCTGAGCGCCAGGGATATCCGCATCCAGGCGTATCTCACCAACATCAACGCCGTGGGCACCTACCCGCTGACCTATGAGATCAAATTCCCGGACTATGTGAACGACAGCGACATCACCGTGGAGCGCACCTCCCGCAACACCGTCACGGTGCAGGTGGGGACCATGTACTCCCGGAAGGTGCCCGTGGACGTGCAGGTCACCGGCGAGGTGGCCGAGGGCTATATCTACATGGCGGGCCTGATGGTGGCCCAGCCCTCCGAGCTGACCCTGCGGGGCATGGCGGAGGACGTGGACCAGGTGGCCTCCGCCCGGGTGGTGGTGGACCTGACGGACGTGAACGCCACCATCCAGCGGGCCTTCGACTATGAGCTGCTGGACGCCGAGGGCAACGTGGTGGACAACAGTGAGGGCGATATCCGCGTCATCGACCGGCAGGTGGAGGTGACGGCGCCGGTGTACCTGGTCAAGGAGCTGCCCCTCACGGTGCGGGTCAGGGAGTCCCCCGGCTCCCTCCGGGAGTATACCACCCAGTGCGAGCTGGACGTGGAGACCATCTCCCTGGCCGGGGAGCCCGCCAGCCTGGAGACCGTGGACGAGGTGGTGCTGGGCGAGGTGGACCTCAGCGCCCTGCTCTCCGACGCGGACGTGGCCTTCGATATCCCCGTCCCCGCCGGGTGCTTCAACCTCAGCGGCGTGACCAACGCCACCTTCTCGGTGCGCTTCCGGAAGAACCTGGAGATCAGGACCTTCTCCGTCACCGATATCCAGCCCGTGGGCCTCAGCGAGAACCAGAGCTTCAGCAAGCTCACCAACTCCGTGGACGTCCAGGTCCGGGGCCCGGCGGGCAGCATGGACGAGCTGACGGCGGAGGATATCCGCATCGTGGTGGACCTGACCCAGTACACCTCCAACGGCACCTTCTCCGTCCCCGCCATCGTCTACGTCAACGGCAACGACCAGGTGGGCGCCGTGGGCACCTACACCGTGGCCGGAAAGATCACATCCGAGTAACGCGCTGCGAGGAGGCGGCTTTATGACCCAGATCGCCACGGTCACGGAGGTGACCGGCCCCGGCACGGTGCGGGTGACCGTCGCCCGGCAGACCGCCTGCGGCCACGACTGCGAGAAGTGCGCCGGCTGCGGCGCCCAGGCCGGCAGCGTCACCGTGACGGCCAGCCGGGACATGCCCCTCCGGGAGGGGGACCGGGTGGAGATCTACAGCGGCGGCCGGGTGCTGGGCATCGCGGCGCTGGTGTATCTGCTGCCGGTGGCCCTGTTCCTGGTCTGCTACCTCCTGTTCCCCGGCCTTGGCGAGGGACAGCGGTACGCCATGGGCGGGTGCGGCTTCGCGCTGGGGCTGGCCGCCGCCGCCGGGTACGACCGGCGGGCCCGCCGGGAGGGGCGCGTGAGCTACCGCGTCACCCGGAAGCTGTAGGATGTTCGGCTATGTGAGACCCTCCCTGCCCAGGCTGACGGAGGAGGACAAGGGGCGGTTCCGGGCCGTCTACTGCGGGCTCTGCCGCACCCTGGGGGAGCGGTACGGGCTGCCCGCCCGGTTCATCCTGAACTACGATCTGACATTTCTCGCCGTGCTGCTCTGGCCCCCGGACACGGGGGAGCCGGAGCACCGGCGCTGTATCGCCCATCCGCTGGCGGGCCGGGACACTTTCACGGGAAACGCGGTCCTGGAGCTGGCGGCGGATGAGAGCGTGATCCTGTCCTGGTGGCAGATCCGGGACGCCCTGGCGGACCCCGGCAGGGGGAAGGCCAGGTACCGCGCCGCCGCCGCGGCGCTGAAGGGCGCCTATGAGAAGGCCGCCGCCCTCCGCCCGGACTTCGACCGGAGCACCCGGGAGCAGCTGGAGCGGCTGGGGGCCCTGGAGGCGGCGGGGTGCCCCACCCTGGACGAGCCCGCCGACACCTTCGCCCGGCTGCTGGCCGGGGCGGCGGGGGAGGTGGACCACCCGGTGAAGCGGCGGGTGCTGGAGCAGATGCTCTACCACCTGGGCCGCTGGGTGTATCTCATCGACGCCGCCGACGACCTGGCGGAGGACTTCGCCTCCGGCAGCTACAATCCGCTGATCCGCCGCTTCTCCCTGGAGAGCGGCGTACTCACGGAGGAGGCCAGGGAGGGCTTGGTGGTTTCCCTGGACCACTCCATCCGCCTGATGGCCGCGGCCTTTGAG
Source organism: uncultured Oscillospiraceae bacterium (assembly GCA_947589745.1). Lineage (GTDB taxonomy): Bacteria > Bacillota > Clostridia > Oscillospirales > Oscillospiraceae > Pelethomonas. Next base: position 25,546 of record CANQCS010000015.1, on the reverse strand, counting down.
CTGTGGGACTTCGGCGCGTGGAGCGGCGTCATCCGCGCCGTGGTATACGAAGGGCTCTTCGGTGTGGGAAGAGCCGTGTTAGAGGGAACATTTCACGCCGGCGACGGCCTCTGGGGCGGGGCCGGCAGGAAAGAGGAGCCGTTATGACCGATCCCTATGAAGTGCTGAATATCCCCTCCACCGCTACCGACGAGGAGGTCAAGAAGGCGTACCGCGATCTGGCCCGGAAGTACCATCCGGACAACTACCACGACAACCCCCTGGCCGACCTGGCCCAGGAGAAGATGAAGGAGATCAACGCCGCCTACGACACCATCCAGCGCCAGCGCGGCGGCCGGGGGAACGCGACCTACGGCTCCCAGGCCCAGCAGCGGCAGAGCTACTACGGCGGCTACCAGCAGCAGTACCAGCAGCGCGCCGGCAGCCCCCTCTTCCAGCGGGTGCGCATGGCCATCAACCAGGGGGACCTGGCCACGGCGGAGCAGCTGCTGGGGCAGATCACCGACCACGACGGGGAGTGGAACTTCCTGAAGGGCACCATCTGCTACCGCCGGGGCTGGGTGGACGAGGCGCGGCGGTACTACCAGACCGCCTGCCAGATGGACCCCGGCAACGGGGAGTACCGGCAGATGCTGAACTTCGTGGAGAACGGCCAGGGGGCCTACCGGCCCGAGGGCTATGAGGTGTTCTCCAGCGGCTGCGGCGAGGGGAACGTCTGCGGGCGGATGGCCTGCGCGTACCTGATGTGCAACCTGTGCAGCTGCGGCGGAATGCGGATCTTCTGGTGTTGATATTTTTTCTTGAAAGAAAAAGTACCAAAAAGAACTTTATCTTCGCTCTCAAAGCGTTGCGATCCCTGTATGTTCCGCGCGGTAACGAAGTGCGCTTTTCATGAGAGAATCGTATGAGTTCGAAATGGCAGGGCCGGGAGGCCTTTGAAGGAGGAGAGACGATTTGGTCAAGAGCATGACCGGCTACGGCCGGGCGAGAGAGACGAGGAACGGTCGGGACATCACCGTGGAGGTCCGGAGCGTCAACAACCGCTACCTGGACTGCTCCGTGAAGATGCCCCGGGCCTACGGCTTCGCGGAGGACGCCATCAAGGCCCTGGTCCAGAAGCGGACCAGCCGGGGCAAGGTGGACGTGTTCATCTCCGTGGACGCCAAGGGGGCGGAGGAGACGGTGGTGGCCGTCAACGAGCCCCTGGCCAGGAGCTATATCGCCGCCCTGCGGCAGCTCTACGGGCTCAGCGACGGGATGCTCCGGAAGAAATACGCCGTGACGGACCTGGCCCGGCTGCCGGACGTGCTGCAGGTCACCAAGGCCGAGGAGGACCTGGAGACGGTGACAGCGGACCTGTGCGCCGTTTTAGAGGAGGCCCTGACGGCATATACTTCCATGCGGGAGACCGAGGGGGAGAAGCTGGCCCAGGACATCCTGGGGCGGCTGGACACCATCGAGGCGCTGACCGCGAAAGTGGAGCAGCGCTCCCCCCAGACCGTGGCGGAGTACCGGGAGAAGCTGCTGGCCCGGATGCAGGAGGTGCTCCAGAGCACCGCCATCGACGAGAGCCGCATCCTCACCGAGGCCGCCATCTTCGCCGACAAGGTGGCCGTGGACGAGGAGACCGTGCGGCTCAGGAGCCACCTGTCCCAGCTGCGGGCCATGCTATGTAGCGGTGAGCCCGTGGGCCGGAAGCTGGACTTCCTCATCCAGGAGGTCAACCGGGAGAGCAACACCATCGGCTCCAAGTGCACGGACCTGGAGATCGCCCAGTGGGTGGTGGACCTGAAGGCGGAGGTGGAGAAGATCCGCGAACAGGTGCAGAACATCGAGTGACGGGAGGCGCGGGATGGAACTGGTCAGTATCGGCTTCGGCGGGCTGGTGGCGGCCCAGCGGCTCATCGCCGTGGTCAGCCCCGACTCCGCCCCGGTCAAGCGCCTCATCGCCGAGGCCCGGGACCGCAGTATGCTCATCGACGCCACCTACGGCCGCAAGACCGCCGCGGTGCTGCTGATGGACAGTGACCACGTGATCCTGTCCGGCCTGCCGTTGGAAAAATTGGCCCCCCGGTTCGGGATGGACCCCGCCGCGCTGGAGGAGGAAGCATGAGAAAGGGAAAGACGTTCATCCTGTGCGGGCCCTCCGGCGTGGGGAAGGGCACCGTGGTGGCCAGGCTCCTGGCCCAGGACCCCACGCTGTACTTCTCCGTGTCCGCCACCACCCGCCCGCCCCGCCCCGGCGAGGTGGACGGCGTCCACTACCACTTCCTCACCAGGGAGCAGTTCGAGGAGTGGATCGCGGCGGACGAGTTCCTGGAGCACGCCCAGTTCGTGGGCAACTGCTACGGCACCCCCCGGAAGTACGTGGACGACGCCATGGAGCGGGGCCGGGACGTGCTGCTGGACATCGAGATCCAGGGCGCGGAGCAGGTCCACCGGAAGCGGCCCGAGGCGGTGCGCATCTACATCGCCCCGCCCAGCTGGGCGGAGCTGGAGCGCCGGCTGGTCGGCCGGGGCACCGAGGACATGGAGAAGGTCCGCTCCCGCCTGGAGCGGGGCCGGCAGGAGTTCGCCGCCGCCAAGGATTTCGACTATTTCGTGATCAACGACACCGTGGAGCACGCCGTCAGCGAGCTGCGCGCCATCATGCGCGCGGAGCACTGCCGGCCCGCCGAGCGGCTGGATATGATAGACCGCTATTGACTTTGTCTTACTAAATTCTAATCAAAGGAATGATCCGATTATGATGCTCTATCCCCCCATGAACAAGCTGACCGCCAATGTGCCCAACCGCTATCTGCTGGTGAACGTGGTAGCCCGCCGGGCCCGGCAGATCTCCCAGGAGGCCGAGGACCTGGGCGAGAAGATGGACGAGAAGCCCGTCACCCTGGCGATCCAGGAGGTGGCCGACGGCAAGCTGTCCGTGGCCGCCGCCGATATCGTTATCGCCGACGTCGAGTGAACATGGAGCTGGCGGGCGTGGCCCGGGTGGCGGTGGCTGCCGCCACCTACAGCATCGACAGGCCCTACGACTACCTGGTGCCCGCCGCCCTGGCGGACAAGGCCAGGGTGGGCGTCCGGGTGACCGTGCCCTTCGGAAGGGGCAACAAGGTCAGCGAGGGCGTCATCCTGGCCCTCTCCCAGGGGAGCAAGCGGCCGGAGCTGAAGGCCATCGGCCGGGTGCTGGACAGCGAGAGCGTCCTGGGGCCGGACCAGATCAGGCTGGCCCTGTGGCTCCGGGAGCGGTACTTCTGCACCATCTACGACGCGGTGAAGGTGCTGCTGCCCGCCGGGCTGTGGTACCGGGTGCGGGAGGTCTGCACCCTGGCCCTCAGCCGGGAGGACGCCCTCACCGCCGGGGCCAATGAGAAGGAGAGCCGGGTGCTGGAGGCCCTCTGCGCCCACGGCGGGTCCTGCGAGCTGGAGACCCTGCGCCTGGCCTGCGGCGAGGGCGCGGCGGCGGTGGCCCGGGAGCTCCGGCGCCGGGGCGTCGTCACCATCGACGCCGAGGCGGACCGCCGTTTGACGGACAAGCAGGCCCGCCGGGTGACCCTGGCCGTCAGCGCCGAGGAGGCCATGGCCACGGTGGAGCCCAAGCGCCGCAGCGCCCCCATGCGCTATGAGGTGATCCGTCTGCTGAGCACCGTGGGCAGCGCCCTCTCCAGCGATATCTGCTATTTCACCGGGGCCTCTGCCCAGACGCTCCGGAGCCTGGAAAAGAGCGGCCTCGTGGCCTTCTCCCGGGAGGAGGTCTTCCGGGTCCCCAGGCCCGCCCCCGCCGACGGCGCGCCCATCGTCCTCAGCGAGGAGCAGCAGGCCGCCTGCGACGCCATCCTGGCCAGGGCCGGGGAGGGCGGGGCGTCCTGCGCCCTGCTGTACGGCGTTACCGGCAGCGGGAAGACCCTGGTGTATATCCGCCTCCTCCAGGAGACGGTCCGCCGGGGCAAGCGGGGGATGATCCTGGTCCCCGAGATCGCCCTGACCCCCCAGATGATGGCGAAATTCAGCGCCTACTTCGGGGATAAAGTAGTCATGCTTCACAGCGGCCTCTCCATGAGCGAGCGCTACGACCAGTGGAAGCGCATCCGCCGGGGACAGGTGGACGTGGTGCTGGGCACCCGCAGCGCGGTGTTCGCGCCCCTGGAGGACCTGGGCATGATCATCCTGGACGAGGAGCACGAGAGCAGCTACCAGTCCGAGAACCCGCCCCGCTACCACGCCCGGGACGTGGCCAAGTTCCTCTGCGCCCAGCAGGGGGCGGCCCTGGTCCTGGGCTCCGCCACGCCCTCCATCGAGACCACCTGGCAGGCCCAGCGGGGCGTCTACCAGAAGCTGATCCTCCGGTCCCGCTACAACCGCCAGAGCCTGCCCCGGGTGGTGGTGGCGGACATGCGGCAGGAGGTCCGCGCCGGCAACGCCGGCATGATCAGCGCGCCGCTCCGGGAGGAGCTGGCCGCCAACATCGCCCGGGGGGAGCAGAGCATCCTGTTCCTCAACCGCCGGGGCAGCAGCCGGATGCTGCTGTGCGGGGAGTGCGGGGACGTGCCCCAGTGCCCCCGGTGCAGCGTGCCCCTGACCTACCACAGCGCCAACGGGCGGCTCATGTGCCACTACTGCGGCCACTCGGAGCGGGCGCCCCAGGCGTGCCCCCAGTGCGGCGGGCTCATGAAGCAGGTGGGCGCCGGGACCCAGAGGGTGGAGGAGGAGCTGAACGCCCTCTTCCCCCGGGCCAGGGTGCTGCGGATGGACGCGGACACCGTCTCCGGCAACCACGAGGCCCTGCTGGACCGGTTCAGCCGGGAGAACATCCCCATCCTCCTGGGCACCCAGATGGTGGCCAAGGGGCTGGATTTCCCCAATGTGACCCTGGTGGGGGTCCTGGCGGCGGACCTGAGCCTCTACGTGGACAACTACCACGCCGCCGAGCGGACCTTCAGCCTGCTGACCCAGGTGGTGGGCCGGGCGGGCCGGGGGAGCAAGGACGGCCGGGCGGTGATCCAGACCTTCACCCCGGACAACGAGATCATCGCCGCCGCCGCGGCCCAGGACTACAACAGCTTCTACGCCGCCGAGCTCCGCATCCGCCGGGCCCGGCGCTACCCGCCCTTTGCGGATATCTTCACCATGACCGTGTCCGGGCCGGAGGAGGGGGCGGTGCTCCGCGCCGCCGCCGGGCTGCGGGAGGCCATGCGGGACGGCCTCCGGGGCCGGGACGATGTGGGGGCGGTGGAGATCGTGGGCCCCGCGCCCGCGCCGGTGGTGAAGGTCAACAACCGCTACCGCTACCGCCTGTTCTGGGTGGGACGCAACGACCACAGCGCCCGTGAAGTGATCAGCTTTTACATCCGGGCCTTCCACCGGAAGAAGGAGAACCGGGGCATGAATCTATTCGTGGACTGCAACGCCGATGATTGATCCTTTTTCTTGAAAGAAAAAGGATCAAAAAGAACTTTACTATCGCTACCAAGATGCTGCGATCCCTGGTTTTCCGCACGGTAACGGTGTACGGTTCTGATGGAAGAACAGTTGATGACAAAATTTGAGTTTATTTGCGCCCGAAGGAGGGTATGATACCATGGGGATCAGAAAGATCGTGGTGCAGGGGGACCCCCTGCTGAACAAGAAGTGCCGCCCGGTGACGGACTTCAATAAGCGCCTCCACAATTTACTGGACGACATGAAGGACACCCTGGCCCAGGCCAACGGCGTGGGGCTGGCCGCGCCCCAGGTGGGCATCCTGCGGCGGGCGGTGGTCATCAACGTGGGCGTCTCCGATGAGGAGGACGAGTACCTGGAGTTGGTGAACCCGGAGATCGTGGAGGCCAGCGGGGAGCAGACCGGCCCCGAGGGTTGCCTCAGCGTCCCCGGCAAGTTCGGCATGGTCACCCGGCCCGACCATGTGAAGGTCCGGGCCCAGGACCGGGACGGCAACTGGTTCGAGGCCGAGGACGAGGGCCTTATCGCCCGGTGCTTCTGCCATGAGATCGAGCACCTGGACGGCCACCTCTATGTGGAGCACATCGACCGGTTCCTCACCGACGAGGAGCTGGACGCCTACTACGCCGGCCTGGAGGAGGGCCAGTCCCTCAGAGACGCGGAGGAGGAGAACTGACCATGCGTGTCGTGTTCATGGGCACCCCGGCCTTTGGCGCGGCGGTGCTCAGGCGGCTGGTGGAGGACGGGTGGAACGTGATTGCCGCCTACACCCAGCCGGACAAGCCGAAAAACCGGGGGATGAAGCTGACGGCGTCACCTGTAAAGGAGTATGCCGTGACAGCCGGGATTCCCGTGTACCAGCCGGTCTCCTGCCGGGACGAGGCGGTCCTGGCGGAGCTGCGGGGGCTGGAGCCCGACGTGATCGTGGTGGCGGCCTACGGCAAGATTTTGCCCCAGGCGCTGCTGGACATCCCGAAGACCGCCATCATCAACGTCCACTCGTCCCTGCTGCCCCAGTACCGGGGGGCCGCGCCCATCAACTGGGCCATCCTCAACGGCGACAGCGAGACCGGCGTGTCGGTCCAGTATATGGTCCGGGAGCTGGACGCGGGGGACATTCTCCTGAGCAAGACGACCCCCATCGGCCCCGACGAGGACGCCTCCCAGCTCTACGACCGTCTGGCGCTGCTGGGCGGCGAGGCCGCCAGCGAGGCGCTGACCCGGCTCCGGGACGGCACCGCCGGCCGGACGCCCCAGGTGTACGGCCCCCAGTACCGGTACGCCTCCATGCTTTCCCGGGAAATGTCCCCCATGGACTGGACCCGGCCCGCCCAGGCGCTGAAGGACCAGGTGCGGGGACTGGTGCCCTGGCCCTGCGCCACCACCGATGTGGCCGGGGCGCGGTGGAAGGTGTTCGCCGCCCGGGTGGGCGGGGAGACCGCAAAGGCCCCCGGCACCGTCCTCTCCGCCGGGAAGGCAGGGATCGAGGTGGCCTGCGGCGACGGGCGGAGCCTTTTTATCACCGAGCTCCAGGCCGACGGCGGCAAGCGCATGAAGGCCGCCGACTACCTGCGGGGACATCCCATCAAAATCTGACGAAAAATTTTTTGTAAGGAGGAGTCGATATGCCCTATTACAGCTATGGCTACGGGGCCGGCGGCGCGTTCTACGCCGACGCCGTCTACTGGATCGCCCTGATCCCAGTGCTGCTCCTCTCGGTGTACGCCCAGATCAAGGTCAGCTCCAGCTTCAACAAGTACAGCCAGGTCCGCAGCCGCCGGGGGATCACCGGCGCCCAGGCGGCCTACGACGTGCTCCGGGCCCACGGGGTGCTGGACGTGGCCATCAAGCCCTGCCGGGGCAATCTCACGGACCACTACGACCCCAGGGACAACACCATCTACCTCTCTGAGAATGTCTACAACGCCCCCACCGTGGCGGCGGTGGGCGTGGCCGCCCACGAGGCGGGCCATGCGGTGCAGTACGCCGTGGGCTACGGCCCCATCCGTGTCCGCGCCGCCATCATCCCCGCCACCCGGTTCGGGTCCCAGTTCGCCTTTATCGCCCTGATGCTGGGCATCGTGCTGTATATCCAGCCCCTGTTCCTGGTGGGGATCGCCCTGTTCAGCCTGAGCACCATCTTTCAGCTGGTGACGCTGCCGGTGGAGTTCAACGCCTCCGCCCGGGCGCTCCAGGCCATTGACGAGAACCACCTGCTGGAGGACGACGAACGCCGGGGGGCCAGGAAGGTCCTCACCGCCGCAGCCCTGACCTACGTGGCCGCGCTGCTCATGTCCCTGCTCCAGCTCCTGCGCTATCTGCTGATCTTCCTCTCCCGCGGCGGCAACCGCCGCAGCCGCCGGTGACGGGCCGGGACGCGGCCCTTGAGGCCCTGACCGCCTGCCGGAGGCTGGACGCCTGGTCCGACGGGAGCCTGAAGGCCGCCTGCCGGGGCCTGGACAGGCGGGAGGCGGCTCTGGCGGCGCGGCTCACCTACGGGGTGCTGCAAAACCGGGCGCTGCTGCTCCACTATCTGGACCGCTGCTGCGACCAGGGGACCGGCAGGCTGGAGCCCTTCGTCCGGGACGTGCTGCTGCTGGGGGCCTACCAGATCTTGTACATGGACCGCATCCCGGACAGCGCCGCTGTGGACGAGGCGGTGGAGTGCGTGAAGCGGCGGAAGCGGGCGAGGGCGTCCGGGTTCGTCAACGCCGTCCTCCGGCGTCTCAGCAGGGAGAAGGATAAACTGCCCGCCACGGTGCCGCCGGAGGATCTGGCGCTGCGGTACAGCCACCCCCAGTGGCTGGTGGACAAGCTCACGGACCTGCTGGGGAAGGAGGAGGCGGAGGAATTTCTCCGCCTGGACAACGAGGCGGTCCCCACCACCATCCAGCGGAACCCGCTGAAATGCACCGCCGGGGAGCTGCTGGCCGCTCTGGAGGCCGGCGGGGCGGCGGTGACGCCCCACCCGTGGCTGCCGGACTGCTGGCTGCTGAGGGGCGGGGGAGACCTGGAGGCCCTGCCCGCCTTCCGGGACGGCTGGTTCCAGGTCCAGGACGCCGCCGCCAGGGCGGTGGTGCTGGCCGCTGGGATCAGGCCGGGGGACCGGGTGCTGGACGTCTGCGCCGCGCCGGGAGGGAAGTCCTTCGCCGCCGCCATGGAGATGGCGGACCGGGGCGAGATCACGGCCTGCGACATCCACGCCCACAAGCTGGGCCTCATCGAGAAGGGGGCCGGGCGGCTGGGGATCGCCTGCGTCCGCACCGTCCTCCGGGACGGGCGGGAGTACGAGCCCGCGTGGGACAGGGCGTTCGACCTGGTGCTCTGCGACGTGCCCTGCTCCGGGCTGGGCATCATTCGGAAGAAGCCGGATATCCGCTACAAGGACCCCGCCGCCATCGCGGGGCTGCCGAAGGTCCAGGGGGCCATCCTGGAGAACGCGGCCAACTATGTAAAGCCCGGCGGCGTGCTGGTGTACGCCACCTGTACCGTCCTGCGGGAGGAGAACGAGGACGTCACGGACGCTTTCCTCGCCGCCCACAGCGAGTTCAAAAACTCCCCCTTCGCCCTGCCGGGGCTGGGGGAGGTGAGCGATGGCGCTCTGCGCCTCTGGCCCCAGCGCCACGAAACCGACGGATTTTATATCTGCAAGCTGAGAAGACTATGAATGAGGACACTCGGGCCGATATCCGGTCCATGACCATAGAGGAGCTGACGGCGGCGCTGAAGGAGATGGGGGAACCCTCCTTCCGGGGCAAACAGGTCTTTGCCTGGCTGCACCACGGCGCCCGCTCCTTCGATGAGATGAGCAATATCGCCAAGCCCCTCCGGGAGAAGCTGGGGGAGCGCTTCTACATCGCCGCGCCCCGGGTGGAGCGGAAGCAGGTGTCCCGGCTGGACGGCACCACCAAGTATCTCTGGGGCCTCCGGGACGGCAACTGCATCGAGACGGTGCTGATGCGCTACCACCACGGCAACACGGTGTGCATCTCCAGCCAGGTGGGCTGCCGCATGGGCTGCGCCTTCTGCGCCTCCACCATCGGCGGCAAGGTCCGGGACCTGCGTCCGTCGGAGATGCTGGAGCAGGTCATGTTCGCCCAGGCGGACAGCGGCATGGAGATCTCCAACATCGTGCTCATGGGCATCGGGGAGCCGCTGGACAACTTCGACAACGTGATGCGGTTCCTGGAGCTGGTGAACTTCCCCCAGGGTATGAATATCGGGATGCGGCACATCAGCCTCTCCACCTGCGGGCTGATCCCGGGCATCCGGAAGCTGGCGGAGCTGCAGCTGCAGCTCACCCTGTCCGTGTCCCTCCACGCGCCGGACAGCGAGACCCGCAGCAGGATCATGCCGGTGAACCGGGCCTACGACGTGGAGGACCTCTTTGCCGCCTGCCACGACTACTTCCGGCGGACGGGCCGCCGGATCAGCTTCGAGTACGCCATGATCGATGGCGTCAACGACAGCGACCGGCAGGCGGACCTGATCGTGAAAAAGCTCCGGGGGATGCCGGGGCACGTGAACCTCATCCCCCTGAACGACGTGGCCGAGAGCCCGCTGAAGCCCAGCCGCCGGGTGCGGCAGTTCCAGCAGCGGCTGGAGAGCCAGGGCGTCACCGCCACCGTCCGGCGGAGCCTGGGCGGGGACATCGACGCCAGCTGCGGCCAGCTGCGGCGGAAGGCCATGGAAATGGAAAGGGAGTGACCGTGCTTATGATGAACATATGGGGCATGACGGATATCGGCCTGGTCCGAAGGGAGAACCAGGACGCCTACGCCGTCATTGCCGGGGAGAACAGCTGCTATACCGTCTGCGTGGTCTGCGACGGCATGGGCGGGCCCAGCGGCGGGAAGCTGGCGGGCCGCCTGGCGGCCGACACCTTTGCCGCCACCTGCGACGCCAACCTCAGTGAGGACATGGACGTGGACCGGGTGCGGGAGGTGGCGGCCTTTGCCGTGGCCTCCGCCAACACCGCGGTCTACGAGCGCTCCCTCACGGAGCCGGGGCTGCGGGGCATGGGCACCACCCTGGTCTCCGCCATCGTCCGGGAGGGCCGGGCCTTCATCAACAACGTGGGGGACAGCCGGGCCTACCTCATCCGGGCCAGCGGGGAGCAGCGGGGCATCAGCCGCATCACCCGGGACCACTCCGTGGTGGAGCGCCTGGTGGAGCGGGGGGACATCACCGAGGAGGAGGCCCGCCGCCACCCCAACCGCAACCTCATCACCCGGGCCCTGGGCCCGGACCGGGAGGCCCTCAGCGACAGCTATCTGGTCCGCCTGGAGGCGGGGGACTACCTGCTGCTGTGTACCGACGGCCTCATCGGCACCGTGACGGACAAGGAGATGGAGCGGGAGATCCTGGCCGGGGACGAGAACCTCTGCCTGGACCGGCTGCTGGCCATCGCCAAGCGCCGGGGCGCGCCGGACAATGTCACCGCCGTGCTGCTCAGGCAGCAGTGAGACCGAGAAAGGACACCTGACTATGGAACGATACATAGGAAAGATGCTGGATAACCGCTATGAGATCCTGGAGGTCATCGGCACCGGGGGCATGGCGGTGGTGTTCAAGGCGAAGGACCACCGGCTCAACCGCCTGGTGGCGGTGAAGATGCTGAAGAAGGACCTGAGCGAGGACGCCGAGTTCCGCCGCCGGTTCCACGACGAGTCCCAGGCAGTCGCCATGCTGTCCCACCCCAACATCATGGCGGTGTACGACGTGAGCCGGGGCGGGGGCATGGACTACATCGTCATGGAGCTCATCGACGGCATCACCCTCAAGCAGTACATGGAGCGGCGGGGCCGGCTGAACTGGCCCGAGGCCCTGCACTTCATCACCCAGATCATGAAGGGCCTCAGCCACGCCCACAGCCGGGGCATCGTCCACCGGGACATCAAGCCCCAGAACATCATGGTCCTCCGGGACGGCACCGTGAAGGTGACGGACTTCGGCATCGCCTGCTTCTCCAACGGCAGGAACCCCTCCAACGAGGCCATCGGCTCCGTCCACTATATCTCCCCCGAGCAGGCCAAGGGGGACTACACCGACAACCGCAGCGATATCTACTCCGCCGGTGTGGTGTTCTACGAGATGCTCACCAGCCGCCTGCCCTTCGAGGGCAGCGACCCGGTGGCCGTGGCCATCCAGCGGTTCAACACCGTGCCCCGGAAGCCCAGGGAGCTGAACCCGGATATCCCAGAGGCCCTGGAGCAGATCTGCGAGAAGGCCATGGCCCCGGACCGAAGCAGGCGCTACACCACCGCCGACGAGATGCTGGCGGACCTGGACGCCTTCCGCAAGGACCCCAACATCAGCTTCGACTACACCGCCGAGGACCTGATGCCGGAGATGGGCATGGAGGACGAGCCCACCCACAAGATCCCCAACGTGGCCGTCACCCGCAAGCAGGTCCAGCAGGCCCAGGCCCAGAGCGCGGCCCGGCAGGCGGCGGACGATGACGACGAGGATGACGACGACGAGTACGAGCGTCCCCGGCGCTTCGGCTGGCTGAAGACGCTGATCTTGATCGTCCTGGTGGCCGCCGCGGGCTACTACGGCGTGACCCGGCTGTACGAGGGCGTCATGGGCAGCTTCTCCACCCCGGAGATCCCCCAGTACACGGTGCCCGACCTGAAGGGGTACACCGTGGAGGAGGCCAGGGAGATGGAGGAGGTCAAGGGCGTCTTCGAGATCGTGGAGGACGCGGTGTACGAGTACAGCAACGAGTACGCCAGCGGCCAGATCATCCGGCAGGACCCGGAGGCGGGCCGCCAGAAGAAGGCCGCCAGCGGGGAGCTGATCTCCATCAACGTCACCGTCAGCATGGGAGCCCGCTCCGGCGGGATGCTGGACCTGGTGGGCAAGGAGGGCCGCAGCGCCCGGCTGCTGCTGGAGCAGGATAAGGACCTGAGCGCCCTGCACCTGGATATCCAGGAGGGGGAGAGCGAATACAGCGACGAGGTGGAGGTGGGCTGCGTGGTCCGCACCGAGCCCGCCGCCGGTACGCCCCTGGCCGAGGGGGACACCGTGACCCTCTATCTGAGCCTGGGGCCCAAGATCAGGTACGCCACCATGGTCCCCTGCGTGGGCTCCACCGTGGAGCAGGTCCAGGCCCTGATGGACGGGCTCAACCTGGTGGCGGAGTTCACCAAGGTGGAGAGCTCCCAGCCGGAGGGCCAGGTGCTGACCCAGAGCGTGGAGGCCGGGACCAGCATAGAGGAGGGCAGCACCGTCACCTTCACCTACAGCGACGGGGAGAAGCTGCTGCCCGGCACGGTGGGCTTCACCGTGCCCATGAGCCAGGACCCGCTGGAGGAGGAGGTCTACGTGGAGATCTACATCGGGGACACCTCCGTCTTCGGCTCCTACATGAAGGGCGGGGAGTACCTGGAGCAGACCTTCTACCAGAAGGCAGGCACCTACAGCATGAAGGTCTACGTGGACGGGCTTCTGTTCACGGACCAGGAGATGACCTTCCGTGAGTAAGGGCCGCATCGTCAAGGCCCTCAGCGGCTTCTACTACGTGGATGTGGACGGGACCCCGGTGACCTGCCGGGCCCGTGGAAAATTCCGCCAGGAGGGCAGGAGCCCCCTGGTGGGGGACTGGGTGGAGGTCCGGGAGACCGAGCCGGGCAGCGGCATGGTCTGGGAGATCCGGCCCAGGACCTGCGCCTTTGACCGTCCGGCGGTGGCCAACGTGGACCAGCTGGTGGTCATCGCCTCCGCCGCCATCCCGGTGACGGACCCCTTCCTCATCGACCGGGTGTCCGCCATCGCGGCCCTCAAGGGCTGCGGCGTGGTGGTGTGCGTCAACAAGTGCGACCTGGAGCCGGGGGAGGAGCTGGCCGCCATCTACCGGGCCGCCGGGTTCCCCACGGTCCGCACCAGTGCCGAGACCGGGGAGGGGCTGGAGGAGCTGAAGGCCCTCATCACCGGCAAGCTGTCCGCCTTTACAGGAAACTCGGGCGTAGGGAAGTCCAGCCTGCTGAACGCCATCGAGCCGGGGTTCTCCCTCCGGGTGGACGCCGTCAGCGAGAGGCTGGGCCGGGGCAAGCACACCACCCGCCACGTGGAGCTCCACCGCCTCTCCTGCGGGGCGTCGGTCATCGACACGCCGGGGTTCGCCTCCTTCGACGCGGGGGAGCTGGACCTGGCGTTGAAGGAGCGTCTGCCGGAGTGCTTCGTGGAGTTCCGGCCCTACCTGGACAAGTGCCGGTTCGTGGGCTGCTCCCACACCAGGGAGAAGGGCTGCGCGGTGCTCGCCGCCGTGAAGGCCGGGGACATCCCTAAGAGCCGCCACCGGAGCTACGTCCGCCTCTATGAGGATTTGAAGGACCTCCGGGCCTGGAACACACGGCCTTTTCCTTGAGAGAAAAGGATCGACATGATACGAAAAGAGGCCGCCTCCGATGAACGGAGGCGGCCTCAAAATATCCTGCTCTGTTAAGCGTCGATGCCGCGGCTGGTCAGGTACTTCTTGACCATCAGGGCGACCTTGAAGGTGATGGCGTCGTCGAACTCCCGCAGGTCCAGGCCCGTGAGCTTCTTGATCTTCTCCAGCCGGTACACCAGGGTGTTCCGGTGGACGAACAGCTTCCGGGCGGTCTCGGACACGTTCAGGTTGTTCTCGAAGAACTTGTGGATGGTGAACAGGGTCTCCTGGTCCAGAGAGTCGATGGGGTTCTTCTTGAACACCTCGACGAGGAACATCTCGCACAGGGTGGTGGGGAGCTGGTAGATCAGACGGCCGATGCCCAGGCTCTCGTAGCTGATGACGTACTTCTCGGTGTCGAAGACCTTGCCCACCTCGATGGCGATGCGGGCCTCCTTGTAGCTCTTGGCCAGCTCCCGCAGGTGCTGGCTCACCGTGCCGATGCCGATGACCACGTGGTTCTCGCCGCCCACCCGGAGGGTCTCCTCCAGCAGACTGGCCACCCGCTGGATCTCCCGCTCGCTGCCGGTCTCCGGCAGCTGGTGGATGAGGGCCACGTCATTGTCGCCCACGTTGAGGATGAAGTCGTTCTGCCGGTCGGGGAACAGGCCCTGGACCACGTCCATGATCCCCGCGTCGCCGCCCGCCGGCTGGCGGATGACAAAGACGCCCCGGGCCACCTCCGGCGCCACATGGAGCTCCTTGGCCCGCATGTAGATGTCGCTGAGCATGATGTTGTCGGAGATGATGTTCTTGATGAAAGAGCCCCGGTCGTGCTTCTCCTCGTAGTAGCTCTTGGCCCCGTTGAGGGCCACGCTGGCCATGGAGCACACGGAGCGCCCCACCTCGTCGTCGCCTACGGTAAACACGGCGTAGTCGAACCGGGAGCCCCAGCCGGCCAGGGCCCGGAAGGTCCGGCCGTCGATGGTGACGATGGAATTGTCAGCCCGGTTGATGGGCTCCACGTACTCCGGCCACTTCCTGCCGATGAGGCCGAGATCGCTGCAGGAGATCACGGTCCCCTCCCCGTCGATCACGCCCACCACACGGTCAGTGGCGTCCTTGATCTGCAGAACTACGTTTTGAAAAATCCTACCTGACATAGTCTTTCCTCCATCGGCGGCTCATTGCCAAAACTGGTTTGTGCATTTCGTCATGTTCACCATCTATTATACCGTGCCTATCGACATATTGCAAGATATTTTTTCTTTTTTCAACAAAAAATATTCCTGCTTTTTGGCGCTTTTGTGCGACTCCCTCCTATTAAGACGATTGGTTCCAAACTATCGGGGGAAATTTATCCCACTCTTCTTATAGAACGCGCCACTGTTACCGTGCGGAAAACGTAGGAATTGCAGTATTTTGGCAGGGAGGTTGCCGCCCTTTCTGCGCCTTTTTCGTCAGATCAAGAATCAGAGCGTGCCCCCGATCTCCGACACCTCTTCCGGCGTCAGGAGGCGGTACTGGCCGGGGGCCAGGGACTCGTCCAGCCGCAGCGGGCCCATGGCCAGCCGCTTGAGGTAGAGGACCGCCGCGCCTTGGCTAGCGGTCATGCGCTTGATCTGGTGAAATTTGCCCTCCCGGATGCCGATGAGCACCTCCGTGCCGTCTCCCAGCAGTTTGAGGGAGGCGGGCATACAGACGAACCCGTCCTCCAGGGTGAGCCCCCGGGCGAAAGCCTCCACGTCCGCCTCCGCCAGGGGGCGGTCCAGCCGGGCGTAGTACAGCTTCTCCACGTGCTGCCTGGGGGAGAGCAGGCGGTGGGCCAGCTCGCCGTCGTTGGTGAGCAGCAGCAGGCCCTCGGTGTCCTTGTCCAGCCGCCCGGCAGGGGAGAGGCCCTGGCGGCGCAGCTCCGGGGAGAGGAGGTCCATGACGGTCTTCTGCCGGGCGTCCTCGGTGGCGGTGAGGAGGCCGGCGGGCTTGTGGAGCATGACATAGGTGTGGGCCCGGTAGCCCAGGTCCTGGCCGTCCACCAGAATGACGCTGACAGCGGGGTCGGCCTTGTCCTCCGGCCGTGCGGCGGGACGGCCGTCCACCAGGACGCGGCCCTCCCGGACGAGGGCCTTGACCTCCCGCCGGGACCAGCGGCCGGTGGAAGCGATGAGTTTGTCCAGCCGCTGGACAGCCATAGGGGGGGCCTCCTTTTTTGGATTATATATATTGTCTATAATCCAACGTTCCTTATTGTATATTTTACCTGATGGTTGGGGATTTTGCAAGTAAAAAATGTTGTTATATGGGGTAAAAATGGCAAAATGTACAGTGGGGGAGCGGAAGCCCCAGAGTGCAATGCAAAGGGGCCTCCGGCCCCTACCACAAATAAGGTTGACATTTGTAGAACAATGTGCTATATTGAATGCAATAAAACCGCCTGTTCTCTGTCTCGCCATTGGGTGGACTGATTTGCGAGCCTTGCGCGATCGTGGTAAACTCGCTGCGATGATCTTGGAAGCTTTGTGCGGTAAAAAAGATGAAAGGGCCTGCTATTATGAAAAAAATGTGGATCAGCTTGCTGCTGACAGCGCTTTTCCTGGGGAGTCTCCCCGTTTCAACGGCTTATGCGGCGGGGACGGTACAAGTCTCCCTGCCCGGCCATGCCATCACCCTCAATGGACAGACGATTTCCAGCGAATACAGCCGGTACCCGTTTCTTGTCTATCAGGATATCACCTACTTTCCTATGACCTACTATGACTGCAAACTGCTGGGCTTGCGTACGGTATGGACAAAGGAAACCGGGCTTTCCATTGAGAAAAGCGGCGCCAATCTTTCCGAGTATATTCGAGAGGTCCAAACTGTCAGGAACGCGAAGACCCAGCGGGCCCAGATCACGGAGGGCCCCATCGCAGTCAATGGGAAGGTGATCGACAATGTCAAGGAACCCTACCCCATCCTGTCATTTCGTGATATCACCTATTTCCCACTGACCTGGCGTTTTGCGGTAGAAGAATTCGGCTGGGACTATGAATTTGACAATGCCGCAGGGTTGACGGTCTCCAGTCCCGGAGTTTCTTTTACCTCCGAAGAGGAGTGGGACGGGGCAGTTATCGAATATGGCAGTCTGATGGGTACGGGCAATATGGAGCTGCCCTGTATGTTTGGAGTTTTCGCACTGGAAGATCAGTTAGATGTTGATATTTCTCTTTACAATGCTACCGCGGAGAATATTCTCGTTCTGGAAGATGATTTTCAATGGGAATACCAAATTTATCGGACGATCGGCAAAAAGGATGAGTTGGTCTACCGAAAAGCAATTCCTTTTTTCTCCGGAGAACTTCCCGCATCACATTTTGCCAGTATATCCATTTCCGATCACTACTGGGACAAGATGCCTCCTGACGGGGAATACAAATATGTTCTGATACATCCGGCGGAATACCGCTACCAGATTTCCGGCGAGGAACAGATTTTGACCGCGCCGGCGGAGGGCGATGGATACAGGGTGACCTTTTCAGAGACGATCATGAAGAAATAATTGCCCATAAAATTGGGCATTTACGATTCCAGTTTGTCTGCCAGCCCCCAATCACGCCCGCCAACCACCGCGCCCCCAATTGCGTAGCAGAACGGAGCAGAACGCAGTCCGTCCCAAGCCGTATACGGAAATCTACTAATTGCGTAGTGGAACGGAGCAACCGGCACCATCGACAACGGAAAAACAAAAGGGCACCCCCGATGAAAGCCTTCTCTGGCTACTTCCCACCGGAAAACTGCCCTTAACGTTCTTCCAAACAGCAGGGATTCTTAAGGGGGCGCGAGCCCCCTTAAGCGCACTTTTGGGTACTTTTCCTGCGAGGGAAAAGTACCCGGGGGGTGCAGGGACCGGCAGGTCCCTACCAAGACTCAGAGGGGGCTCCGCCCCCTCTGCTTTTGTTTTAGTCCTCTTTTTTAAAAAGCATCTCCCCGATTTGGCTTTCGCCAAAAATCACTATACCGTCGGCCAGCAGCAGCTCCGCCGCCACCCCGTTGCCGGCGGTCACAGCGCCGGAAAACGTCCCGTCGTAGATGGCCCCACAGCCGCAGGACGGGCTGCGCTCCTTCATTACCGCCCGCCGGACGCCGTGCGTCCGGGCGATGTCCCGCGTCCGCTCCGCCCCCAGGCGGAAAGCATCTGTCACGTCCGCCCCGGACCTGGACAGGACTTTATCTCCCACCCGCTCCGACGGCTCGTGGGGGATCTTCAGCCCGCCCAGGCACTCCGGACACACCGGCACCAGGTCGTAGACCTCCGCCAATTGGTGGGCCAGGGGCGTGTCGTTGTTGCCGCCGTTGTACTTGCAGTTCCGGCCCAGGAGACAGGCGGAGATCAGCAGCTTCTCCTTCACAGTTCCAGCTCCTTCCCGTCCAGCACCGCCCGCACCAGCTCGTCCCCCACGTACTTCAGCTTCAGGGAGAAGAAGGGGCTGTCCGGGTCCTCGATGAGCCGGAAGAACAGCTTGTCCCCCACCCAGATGGGCAGGTCCTGGACCTTGTCCTTGGGGACCCACTCCAGGTCGCCCTCGTCGCACTCCCGCAGCTCCCCGGTCCAGCCGGTGGCGGTGTAGAGGTGCATATACTCCGTCTCGTAGCCCTGGGCCACGAAGGTCACCACCGCCCGGAAACGGTACTCGGTGAGGGTCAGGCCGGTCTCCTCCCGGACCTCCCGGAGCAGGCAGTCCTCGGGGCTCTCGTCCCGCTCGAACTTGCCGCCCACGCCGATCCACTTGTCGTGGTTCACGTCGTTCTTCTTCTTCACCCGGTGGAGCATCAGGTACTCGCCCCGGTCGTTCTCCAGGTAGCACAGGGTGCAGTTGAACATGGCGCTCACCTCGCGAATTGCAGCTCGTCGTTGCCGGTCACCGGGTCCCGCTCCACGCCGAAGCGCCAGTCGTCCAAAATGCCGATCACCAGCTCACAGGTGGTGTCCACGATGCACCCCTCCGCCAGATGGCCGCCCAGGGTGCTCAGATCGTCCCTGGCGCAGCACAGGTGGAGGTGGGAGCGCCGGGCGCTGACCGTGCCGGTGATGGACACGATCTCCACGTGCCCGTCCAGCTCCGTCACATTCTTGCCGTCGCCCAGCCGCAGATGGCGCAGATTCCCCACCGCCGACAGGACCACCCCCGCGCTGATGGGGATGTACGCCGCCAGACGCTGAATCTCTCCCAGCAGGTCGTCTCCGCCCCGCAGTCTCTTACAAATCGTCTTCATCATACTATTTCGCCTCCATTCTTTTTCTTGAAAGAAAAAGAATCAAAAAGAACTTTACATTCGCTACGTGGATACTGCCATTCCCAGTGCGGCCGCCCGGTGACGGCACAGAAATCTAGCCAAAAAGCAGGTAGCTGATGCTGAACAGCACCGGCTGGTGCAGCAGATAGATCAGCAGGCTGTGCCGCCCTGGCCAGGTGAGCCAGGCAGGGAAGCGCCTGGTCAGCGCCGGATGGTCCGGGTGGGCCAGACACGCGCCGCCCAGGGCCGTGCCCGCCAGGAACAGGAAGAACCAGGGCAGCAGGGGGAAGTAGTCCGCGCTGAAGAACCCCGGCCCCATGAAGCCCAGGGGGTAGAGCCACCCCACGGACACGTGGACCTGCCCGGTCCACCACTTGGTCAGGAACCACAGCCCCAGCCCGCCAACGGCCACCAGCCAGCCGGGGAGCTTCTCTACATACGTTCCCAGGAAGTGGTACAGCACCATGGAGCACCCCAGCAGGGCCAGCACCCCGAACCGGATGGTCTGCCCGCCCACAGCGGCCCCGATGACGGTGACCACGTGGGCCGCCAGGACGATGAGCCCGTGGCGCAGGTTGTTCCGGGAGAACCGGGCCGATGCTCCGGCCAGGAGGATGAAGCTCCAGCAGATGGCCTGCTGGAAGAGGTGCAGGGGCGCGGAGAACAGCCAGCCGCTGCTGACCGCGCCGTAGATCAGCATATCGTAGAGGAAGTGGTACACGCACATGCCAACGATGGCGGCGGTCCGCCACACGTCCAGGATATCGAACCGGCGGCGGGCCATCACACGTTGAACCGGAACTGGATGATGTCCCCGTCCTTGACCACGTAGTCCTTGCCCTCCAGGCGGACCAGGCCCTTCTCCCTGGCGGCGGCCATGGTGCCGCAGGCGGCCAGGTCGTCGAAGGCCACCACCTCGGCCCGGATGAAGCCCCGCTCGAAGTCGGTGTGGATCTTTCCGGCGGCCTGGGGGGCCTTCATGCCCCGGGTGATGGTCCAGGCCCGGACCTCGTCCTCGCCGCCGGTGAGGAAGGAGATGTAGCCCAGCAGCTCATAGCTGGTCTGGATCAGCCGGTCCAGGCCCCGCTGGGTGAGGCCGAACTCGGACATGAACATGGCCGCGTCCTCCTCGCTCATTCCGGCGATATCCTCCTCGAACTTCGCCGCCGCCGGCAGCACCGCCGCGCCCTGCTCGGCCGCCAGGGCGGCCAGGGCCTGATAGCGGGGGTCGTCCTCATAGCCGGTCATGCCGTCCTCGTCCAGGTTGGCCACGTAGATCACCGGCTTGATGCTCAGCAGGCCGCCGTCCTGGAGGATGTTCTTGTCCTCGTCGGTGAAGGGGAAGGTGGCGGCGGGCTTGCCGTCGGAGAGGTGCTCGATCAGGGCGGCGCACATCTCCACCTCCCGCTTGGCCCGCTTGTCGCCGCTCTTGGCGTTCTTGGTGTACCGCTCCAACCGGCGCTCCACCACCTCGATGTCCGCCAGGATCAGCTCCAGCCGCAGGGTCTCCGCGTCCCCGGCGGGGTCCGCCTTCTCCAGGAACAGCTCGTCGTTCTCAAAGCAGCGCACCACATGCACCAGCGCATCCACCTGCCGGATGGCCGCCAGGTAGGCGTTGCCCCGGCCGCTGCCCTTCTTGATGCCCACCACGTCCACGAAGTCGATGGTGGCGGGGGTGTACTTCTTGGGGTGGTAGTACTCCGCCAGCCAGTCCAGCCGCGTGTCCGGCACCTTGGCCTGCCCGATGTTGGGCTTTGCCATCACGTTGGAATAGCTGCCGGTCTCGGCCTTGGCGCCGGTCAGCGCGTTGAAGAGGGTGGACTTGCCCACGTTGGGGAGCCCCACGATGCCCAGTTTCATATTGTGTATCTCCTTTGCAGTTATAGAAGTGTCAAGAGCGTTCAGAGGATATGGCCGTTCCGATTGCGGGAGCGGTCCCGCTCCCAGGCCATGTGTGATCCCAGTCAATTTATTATAGCGGCTTTTCGCCCCAAATACAAGGCCCAAAGTTGCGGCGTGGGCCCGCCCGGCGGAAAAGGATTGCTCCCGTGGAGAGGACCTGCTATACTGGACCCACGGACACCGCTGCTGGAGCGGCGGGGAGGGAGGAGAGACACATGGAGATCGCACTGGGCGAGAGGACCGCCGAGACGGTGACGATTTATTTTGAGAGGTCGGCCCGCCCGGAGATCCGGGCCATGCTGCCCCAGAAGGCCCGGACGCTGGAGGAGGCCCTGGCCGACTACCGGGACACCCTGCGTCCCGGCGCGGCCAGCTTCGGACGCACGATCCTGGCGGACGGCAGATACGTGGGCGATGTGTGGTGCTACTGCATCCACGAGGACGAGGACCCCGACGCGATGCTCAGCTTCTGCGTCTTCGAGCCGTCCTGCCGGTCCCAGGGCGCGGCCACCCGGGCCGTGGCGCTGTTCCTGGAGGAGGCAGCGGCGCGGTACTCGCTGCGCACGGTGGGGGCGTTCACCTTCTCTGACAACGCCGCGTCCCTGCGGGTGCTGGAGAAGAACGGCTTTTCTGTTCAGGAGGAATTTTCCGAGGACGGACGGGCGTCGAAGTACCTGCGGCGCACTCTGTAAAGCTCTAACGGGGAGATTTTTGATAAATTCTTCACGATCACCACTTTTTCATGGGGCTTATAAATATTTCCTCTCCGGGGAAGAATACCGGCGGAGCCTGTTGACAGGCGGCTGCCGGTCGGCAGTTCAACACTATTATCATCGCACCGACGGAGGAACGACCCATGAAAATGAGAGGCTTTGCAATGTTAGGCATCGGCAGGACCGGCTGGATCGAGAAGGATGTCCCGGCCTGCGGGCCCCTGGACGCCATCGTCCGGCCCATCGCGGTGTCCCCCTGCACATCCGATATCCACACGGTCTGGGAGGGCGCCATCGGCGAGCGCACCGATATGATCCTGGGCCACGAGGCCGTGGGGGAGATCGTGGAGGTGGGCTCCCTGGTGAAGGAGCGGAAGGCGGGGGACGTGGTGATCGTCCCGGCCATCACCCCGGACTGGGGCAGCCTGGAGGCCCAGGCGGGATATTCTATGCACTCCGGCGGGATGCTGGCGGGCTGGAAGTTCTCCAACTTCAAGGACGGGGTGTTCAGCGAGTATTTCCACGTCAACGAGGCGGATGCCAACCTGGCCATTCTCCCGGAGAGCGTGGACCCCGCCGAAGCCGTGATGCTCAGCGACATGGTGCCCACAGGCTTCCACGGCGCGGAGCTGGCGGACGTGCAGTACGGCGACAGCGTGTGCGTGGTGGGCATCGGCCCGGTGGGGCTCATGGCCGTGGCCGGGGCGGCGCTGCGGGGCGCGGGGCGGCTGTTCGCCGTGGGGTCCCGGCCCGTCTGCGCCGAGGCGGCCCGGTATTATGGCGCCACCGACATCATCAACTACCGGGAGGGCGATATCGTCCAGCAGGTCCTGGAGAGGACCCGGGGCCGGGGCGTGGATAAGGTCATCATCGCCGGGGGCGATAACGGCACCTTCGCCCAGGCGGTGGCGATGGTCCGCCCCGGCGGGCGCATCGGCAACGTGAACTACCTGGGGGAGGGGGAGTCCATCCGCATCCCCAGGGCGGAGTGGGGCTGCGGCATGGGCCACAAGACCATCGCCGGGGGCCTGATGCCCGGCGGGCGGCTGCGGATGGAGAAGCTGGCCAGCCTGCTGGAGACCGGGCGGCTGGACACCTCCCGGCTGCTGACCCACCGCTTCAGGGGGATGGAGCACCTGGAGGAGGCCCTGCTGCTGATGAAGGACAAGCCCAGGGACCTTATCAAGCCCGTGGTCATTTTCTGACGCCGTCAGAAAATAACGGACTAACTTTCAGACCACCATGCCAAACCGGCGTCACCTGGACTTATAATCAGCTAAAAAACAACTGAAAGTAAGTACAGGTGACGCTATGACGAAGAAACCATATGACCGGCACTTAGGGATCCGCTTTGACAGCGAGACGCATTACAAATTGAAGTACGTGGCGGAGTATGAGGGGCGGAGCGTGTCGGCGCACATTTTATATGTGCTCCGGCAGAATATCAAGGCGTTTGAGGATGCCAACGGGAAAATTGAATATCCCCCCAAAGGGAAGGAATAAATCGTGGGGGCCTCCGGCCCCCACCGGGTCAGTAGGCACCCCCAGGCGGGGTGCGCCCCTGGCCTACTTTTCCCCCACGGGAAAAGTAGGCAAAAGCGTGCTCAAGAAAACCAGGAATGGTTTTCTTGAGAATCTTTCCTTATTTTTGGTTTTGGTTTGCGATCGCCCTGGGGTCTGTCCTGTCTAAACTGTTCTTGCTCCCGTGTATGGGGGCGAAGCGGCTACAGTGAGTATGTCCCCAAGGAGATTGAAGCGCTGGTGCAGGGACTCGTTGGGTGCGTTGGTCGGTTTTGTTGACCTACTGCTGGTTGCTCCGTTCCACTACGCAACTGAAGGATTTCCGTATACGGTCCGCATCGTACTGCGTTCTGCTCCGTTCCACTACGCACAGGACAGATTTCCATTGACGGCCCGACAAGAAACATCTATCAATTGCGTAGTAGAACGGAGCAACCGGCAGTTGGACAACGGAAAAACAAGGAGGCACCCCCGATGAAAGCTTTCCCTGGCCCCTAGTTCCACCATCCATCTGCCCTTAACGTCCTTCCCAACAGCAGGGATTCTTAAGGGGGCGCAAGCCCCCTTAAGCGCACTTTTGGGTACTTTTCCTGCGAGGGAAAAGTACCCCAGGGTCAGCAGGGACCGGAGGTCCCTCCCAGACCCCCCAGGGGCCGGAGGCCCCTACGCACCCTGTCCCATTATTTAATTCACATATCCCATTTGGAAGGGAGCAAAACCGCCATGTGGTTTATCTTTGCGCTGTTGTCCGCGGTGTTCGCGGCGTGTACTTCTATCCTGGCCAAGGTGGGCATTGACGGCGTCAATTCCAATCTGGCCACCGCCGTCCGGACGGCGGTGGTGCTGGTGATGGCCTGGGGGATGGTGTTCATGACCCATGCCCAGACCGGGCTGGCCTCCATCGACCGGCGGAGCTGGGTGTTTTTGGTCCTGTCCGGACTGGCCACCGGCGCGTCGTGGCTGTGCTACTATCGGGCGCTCCAGATCGGGGAGGCGTCCAAGGTAGTGCCGGTGGACAAGCTGAGCGTGGTCATCACCTTAGTGATGGCCTTCGTGTTCCTCCATGAGAAATTCACCATCAAATCCCTGGCGGGATGCGTCCTCATTGCCGCCGGGACGCTACTGCTGGCCCTATGAGAACAGAAAGTCCGCCCGCCTGTCTGACAGGCGAGCGGACTTTACAAACGCTGGGTTACTTACTTGCCGAGCTTTTTGTTCCGCTCGGCGGAAGCGATGACGGCGTCCATGATGCCGGCGCGGACGCCGTGCTGCTCCAGGGCGCGGATACCGGCAATGGCGGAGCCGCCGGGGGAGCAGACGGCGTCCTTCATGACGCCGGGGTGCTGTCCGGTCTCCAGCATCAGCTTGGCGGTGCCCTCCGCCATCTTGGCGGCGTAGAGCATGGCCTTGTCCCGGGGCATCCCACAGGACACGCCGCCGTCGGAGAGGGCCTCCAGGAAGAGGGCCATGAAGGCGGGGCCGCAGCCCGCCACGGCGCAGCCCGCGTCGATGAGCCGCTCCTCCAGCCGGTCCAGCACACCGGCCCCGGCCATGGCGGCGGTGAACTCGGTGAGCTCCTCCTCGGTGACGAGGCTGTTGGCGTCGTACATCATCAGGCCCGCGCCCACGGCGCAGGGGGTGTTGGGCATGATGCGGATGACGGGGAGGTTGCCGCCGGCCATGGCGGCGATGCGGTCGATGGTGAGTCCGGCGGCCATGCTGACCAGGATGAAGCGGTCCCGCCGTCCCGCCAGGGCGGGACGGATCTCGGCCATCAGGGCGGCCATCATCTGGGGCTTGACGCCCAGGACGATGAATTTGCTCTGGGCGGCGGCGTCCAGAGCGGTGCCCACGGCGCAGCCGGTGGCGGCGGCCAGGGCCTCCGCCTTGGCGGGGGTCCGGTTGGCGAGGATGATCTTTTCCGGTGACACGGTCTTGACTGCCGCCCTGGCGAGGGCGGCACCCATATTGCCCGTGCCGATAAAAGCAAACAGGTAACTCATTGGGGGGCTCCTTTCAAATGCGGATCAGTAGGGGCCTCCGGCCCCTACCACCTCTTATAAATATTTTTAGTGCCTGCCAGCACCCTGGGGTACTTTTTGTGCAAACAAAAAGTACCCAAAAAGTTGCTCAAGGGGCTGGGGCCCCTTGAGAATCCCCGGGGAGAACGGTTAAGGGCAGTTGGATGGTTGAACTAGTAGTCAGGGAAAGCATTCATCGGTACTGCTGGCTTATTTTTTTTGCCGTATTCCGACTGCTGGTTGCTCCGTTCTACTACGCAATTGACAGATGTTTCTTGTCGGGTCGTATACGGAAATCTATCCTT
>CANQCS010000014.1 GCA_947589745.1 uncultured Oscillospiraceae bacterium | reverse complement strand
TGCTCTGTGTAGAGCTGGACCCGGACGCCCGCCTCCCGGAACTTGGTAGCCAATTCAATGGCCGGCCCCAGCTCCGCTGTCATGGGCAGGATCAACACGTCCGCCGCGGAGGTGTTGACCTCCTCGTTCAGCAGCTTCTGCTCATTGAGCACATAGAACAGCCGGGTCACGCCGATAGAAATACCGACTCCGGGGAGTATTTTATCTGTATAATATTCCGCCAAGTTGTCATACCGCCCGCCGGAGCACACCGAACCGATTTCCGGGTGGTCCAGCATAAAGGTCTCATACACCGTCCCGGTGTAGTAGTCCAGCCCTCTGGCAATGGTCAGGTCCACCGCGAAATTCTCCTCCGGCACCCCGAAGGCTGCCAGATACTTGGTCACGGTATTCAGCTCGTCCAGCCCCAGGTCGAACAGCTCGTTCCTGCCCCGGTACTCTTCCAGCGCGCCCAGCACCTCGCTGTTAGTCCCCTTAATCCCGATAAAGCGGAGAATTTCTTGTGCCTGCTCACTGCTGAGCCCGATCTCTTCGCCGGTCAGCAGCGCCGCCACCTTCTCCGCTCCGATCTTCTCCAGCTTGTCCACCGTCCGCATCACGTCGCCGGACTTCTCCGCCACGCCCAGCATGGCGTAGAACTCGTTCAACAGCTTTCGATTGTTTACGCGGACCTGGAACCGCTTCAACCCAAGCCGTGTAAAGGTCTTATAGATGACTGATGGAATTTCCGCCTCATTGGCGATATCCAGCTTTCCGTCCCCGATAATGTCGATATCGGCCTGATAAAACTCCCGGAACCGCCCTCTCTGGGCCCTCTCGCCCCGGTACACCTTACCGATCTGATACCGCCGGAACGGGAACGCCAGCTCCCCGTAGTGCAGCGCCACGTACTTGGCCAGCGGCACCGTCAGGTCGAACCGCAAACTAAGATCGCTGTCGCCCTTGGTGAACCGATAGATCTGTTTCTCTGTCTCGCCGCCCGCTTTCGCCAGCAGCACCTCGCTGGCCTCGATGACCGGCGTGTCCAGCGGCGTGAACCCATAGAGCGAGTACGTCTCCCGCAGTACGCTCAACAGGTTTTCCATCATCACCTGCTGCCTGGGCAGCAGCTCCATAAACCCGGAGAGGGTCCTTGGTTGTGTCTTCATAATATCATGTTCTCCTTGGTGTGTTCGCTCAAAAGCTTTTCTTTTTAAAGAAGATGTTTGCCCTCCGATTAGAAGAAAGCCTCGTTACCGTGCGGTATACTAACGTATCGCAGTATGTCGGAAGCGAGTGTAAAGTTCTTTTTGATACTTTTTCTTTCAAGAAAAAGTATAAGCCCTCGTCCCCTGTCTTAGCGGGACGAGAGCATGACGGTCTTTGTCATACTTCGTGGTGCCACCCACATTCAGCGGGCCGCCGGGGCAGCCCGCCCTTTCGTGGTCCCTGCCGGTGCGTGGGACCTGCCGCGGGCGTCTCCGCCCATGCTCCGGCGCTGTCCTTCCGCCGCTCTGTCCGTGGACCGCTTCCACCCTTGGCGGTCCTCTCTGTCCGGTGAGCCGGCGTACTCTGTCGCCTTCATTACATTTACCGTGTCGGTATGATGACCGCTCTGTTTTGAGAGCGGATATTGTTGCCTGTTTCAGGAACCGTCTTGGGGCGCAAACCGCCTGTGGGACCGGGTTCTACGCGTGGAGTGTGGACTTGTACTTGGGGTTGACGATTTTCCGCCAATCCAGGTCGCCGCGGTCCATGCCCAGCACCAGCATCTCGGCGGTCGCCACATTGGAGGCGAAGGGGATGTTGTTCTTGGCGCACTCCCGGGAGATATACAGCAGCTCCTTGTCCATGGTGCTGTCCTCCGGGTCAGCAAAGAAGAGGACCATATCGATCTCATTGTAGGTAATCCGGGCGCCGATCTGCTGGCTGCCGCCGTGCTGGCAGCTCAGAAAACGGTGGACATGGAGGCCGGTGGCCTCTGCCACCAGATGGCCCGTGGTAGCTGTGGCCATCAGGTTATGCCTGGACAGTACGCCCGCGTATGCGGAACAGAACTGGACCATCAGTTCCTTTTTGTTGTCGTGAGACATTAGCGCAATATACATAGCAGATTTCCTTTCCTAAGGATCAACGAATCCTCATGAGCGGCGTCCGCCGCCCATTGAGCCGCCGCGCGATATTCCGATAGGCCCGCGCGGCGCAGTTATTATTGCTCATCAGCAGCGGGATCCCCCGCCCTGCGTAAAGGGGCATCGTCTCGTCCTCCGGTACGACCCCCAGCAGCGGCAGTCCGGCCATATCAATGGCGTCGTCTATGGTCTGATGCAGGGACTTCAACAGCTTTTTCCGGCACCGGTTCACCACCAGATGGACCTGCCCCTGGGGCAGCCCGCCCAGCTCCATGACCGTCCTCTGGGCGTCCCGGAGACTGCTGGCATCCGTGGTGGTGACCACAACGGCCCTGTCCGCCTCCACCAGGGCCAGACGGAAGCCTCTGCCCAGCCCGGCCGCCGCGTCAATGAGGCAGTAGTCGAACCGCTCCCGGATGGCGGGGAACAGCGTCCGGAACTTCTCCTGGTCAATATCGGCGTCGATCTGCGCCGGCGCGGTCAGCAGATACAGGTTCGTCTGGGTAGGGTGGGGCGCAATTGCCTCGTCCAGGGTGCAGTACCCGGCCAGCACGTCGCTGAAATCCATCACGGCCCGGTCCGTCATCGCCAGAGCGATATCCAGGTTCCGCAGCCCCACGTCGCAGTCCAGGCACAGCGTAGGGTGCCCCATCTGCGCCAGCGCCATTCCCACGTTGGCGGTCAGCGACGTCTTGCCCGTGCCGCCCTTACCGGATACCACGGCGATGGTCTGCCCCATGGATGCTCCCCCTTTTTTGATCGTTACAGCGGCTGTTTCTTGATCTGCGCGAACCGCCTGGGATATTTTCCGGGCGTGGGCTTGACTTTCCGAATGACCACTACCCGGTGGACCACTTCCGTGGTGGGCACCGTGTAGTCCACCACCTGCTCCAGCCGTCCGCCCAGCACAGTGATGGCGCGCTTCGCGCCGGCGATCTCCTCGTCCGACCCGGTGGACTTCATGGCCAAAAACCATCCGCCCACCTTGACCAGCGGCAGGCACAGCTCGCACAGCACCGGCAGCGCGGCCACCGCCCGGCTGACCGCCCAGTCAAAGGACTCTCTGGCCTCTCCAGCGAATTCCTCCGCCCTGGCGTGGACACAGGTGACATTCCGAAGTCCCAGCTTTTCGGCGGCTTCCTCCAGGAAGGCCACCCGCTTGCCCAGACTGTCCAGCAGGGTGACCTGCGCCTCCGGCAGCGCCGCCGCCAGCGGCACCCCCGGAAAACCGGCCCCGGTGCCCACGTCCACCACGGACCCCTGGGTGGACCCCAGCTCCCGCATCAGGGGCGCCAGGGCGAGGCTGTCCAGCAGGTGCAGGGCAGCCACGTCCCTGGGTTCCGTGATGGCAGTCAGGTTCATCACCTGATTCCTTTCCAGCAAGAAGCTGGAAAATAATTCAAAAGCCGGAATCAGGTCCTCGTCCAGTCCGAGGGCAGGGAGGCCCCGGGTCAGGGTCTCTCTCACTTCTTTGCCTTCAGCAGGTCGCGGATCTCGGTGAGCAGCTTCTCCTCAGCGGAGGGCTCCGGCGGCGCGGGAGGCGCGGCGGGGGCCTCTTCCTTCTTGGGCTTGGCCTTGTCCATGGCGGCGTTGACCGCCTTGACGATGAAGAACACCACCAGGGCCAGAATCAGGAAGTTGATGATGGCGGAGATGAAGTTGCCGTAGTTGAGCATATTGGGCTCCGCGTCGGCGGCCACGGGGAAGATGGAGGGCAGCTTGATGCTCATGGTGGAGAAGTCCACGCCGCCCAGGAAGATGGACACGATGGGCATGATCACATCGTTGGTCAGGGAGGTGGTGATGGTGCTGAACGCGCCGCCGATGATGACGCCGACGGCCAGCCCCAGCACATTGCCCTTGTTGATAAACGCTTTGAATTCTTCTAAGAACTTTTTCACAGGAATTATCCTCCAGTATGTGCAGCCTTACTCTTCCGCAGGCTTCTCCGGCTCCGCGGCAGCTTCTTCCACCTTTTCCTCGGCGGCTTCAACAGCCTCAGCAGCCTCTTCCACTTTCTCCTCGACGGCCTCAACAGCCTCGGCGACTTCTTCGGCCTTCTCCGCGACAGTCTCAGCAGCCTGAGCGGCTTCTTCCACCTTCTGCTCGACAGCTTCGGCAGCGGGGGCAGCCTCTTCGGCCTTCTCCTCAGCGGCCTCGGGAGCGGCCTCAGCGTTCTCACCGGCCTTCTCCTCAGCGGCGTAGCTGACGGTCACGTCGTCGGTGTAGATGTGGGTCTCGTCCTCTTTCTCCTTGCCGGGGACGTTCAGTCCAAAGTGGACGTCCACTGTCTTTGACTTTTCCTCGGTAGCGGGGGCGTAGGTGGCGTTCCACAGCAGGGCCTTGACCTTGACCTCACCGGTTTCCTCGTCCTTGTTGACCTTGTAGGGGGCCAGTCCGGCCAGCGCCGCGGCGGCGCCCAGCAGTTTCCAGATAGCACTCATGTTGTTTCTCCTTCCGATTTTATGAAAATTTTTTAGCGCTCAGTGTTTCGGCATCAGGAGGTCCTTGCCGCCCATGTAGGGCCGCAGCACCTCCGGGACCTTGACGGACCCGTCGGCCTGCAGATTGTTCTCCAGCAGGGCAATCAGCATCCGGGGCGGGGCCACCACGGTGTTGTTGAGGGTGTGGGGCAGGTAGGTGCCCTTCCCGCCCTTGACACGCATCTTGAGCCGCCGCGCCTGGGCGTCGCCCATGTTGGAGCAGGAGCAGACCTCAAAATACTTCTTCTGCCTGGGGCTCCAGGCCTCGATGTCGCAGCTCTTGACCTTCAGGTCCGCCAAGTCGCCGGAGCAGCACTCCAGCTGCCGCACGGGGATATCCAGGGACCGGAACAGCTCCACGGACCACTTCCACATCTTGTCATACCAGTTCATGGAGTCCTCAGGCTTGCAGACCACGATCATCTCCTGCTTCTCGAACTGGTGGATGCGGTACACGCCCCGCTCCTCCACGCCATGGGAACCCTTTTCCTTCCGGAAACAGGGGGAGTAAGAGGTCAGCGTCTGGGGCAAACTGTCCTCGGGGATGATCTGGTCGATGAACTTACCGATCATGGAGTGCTCGGAGGTACCGATCAGGTACAGGTCCTCGCCCTCAATCTTGTACATCATGGCATCCATGTCGGTCTGGGACATGACGCCCTCCACCACGCTGCCGTGGATCATAAAGGGCGGGATGCAGTAGGTAAAACCCTTGTCGATCATAAAGTCCCTGGCGTAGGCCAGCACGGCCTCGTGGAGCCGGGCGATATCGCCCATCAGGTAGTAGAACCCGCTGCCGGCTACCCGGCCGGAGGCGTCCAGGTCGATGCCGTCGAACCGCTCCATGATATCGGTATGATACGGCACCTCGAACTCCGGCACCGCCGGCGCACCGAACCGCTCCACCTCCACGTTGGCGGAATCGTCGGGCCCGATGGGCACGGAGGGGTCGATCATATTGGGGATCACCAGCAGGATCTTATGGATCTCGGCGGCGTACTCGCCCTCCAGCTTTTCCAGCTCGGCCAGCCGGTCGGCCCCCGCCTTGACCTGGGCCTTGACTTCTTCGGCCTCGGCCAGCTTGGAGGGATCCTTTTTGGCCTGGCCCATGAGCATACCGATTTTTTTACTCAGAGCGTTGCGGGAGGCCCGCAGCTCGCTGGCCTCGGTGATGGCCGCGCGGTTTTTGGCGTCCAGGTCCAGGACCTGGTCCACCAGGGGGAGTTTTTCCTGCTGGAACTTATTGATAATATTTTGTTTGACTGCGTCGGGGTTGTCTCTGATAAAACGGATATCTAACATTGTTTTCTATCACTCCTGCGAAGGGGCTTCCAGCCCCTGGATGGCTTTTTGCACCCTGCGGGTGCAGGCTGACCCTGGGTTACTTTTTGTGCAAACAAAAAGTAACCAAAAAATTGCTTAAGGGGCTGGGGCCCCTTAAGAATCCCCAGGGAGGACGGTTAAGGGCAGATGGGTGGTTGAACTAGTGGCCAGAGAAAGCTTTCATCGGTACTGCGGTGTTGGTTTTGCCGTAGTCTTACTGCTGGTTGCTCCGTTCCACTACGCAATTGATGGCGCGGTTCTATTCGGGTGCGTCACGAAACATTTGTCAATTGCGTAGTGGAACGGAGCAGAGCGCAGTCGGTCAACAAAAACGACCAGCGCACCCAATGAGCCCCTGCACCAGCGCTTAAAATTCCTTGGGAACATACTGAAACAGTCGCTTCGCTCCTATACACGGAAGCAAGAACGGTTTAGACAAGCCAGACCAAAGGGGGAGCGCAAAACTCAACGAAACATTAAGGAAAGATTCTTAAGAAAACCAAAGGGTTTTCTTAAGCGTGTTTTTGGTGACTTTTTGCACGGGCAAAAAGTCACACTGCGGTGCACCTGCAGGGTGCATACAGGCCCTGTTTCACGTGAAACATATTACCAGGTGCCGATCTTGTCCAGAGCTTCCAGAAGCTCGTTCAGATCGTCCACACCGTAATACTCGATCTCCACCTTGCCTTTTTTCTTGCCCTGGGCAATGTGGCAGGCCCGGCCTAACCGGGCCGACAGCTCCCGCTCCGCCGCGGCCACGTAGTTGACGGCAGGGGAGGGGGGAGGCTCCTTTTTGTCAGGCTTCCGGTCCAGGAGGCGCTTCACCAGCTGTTCCGTCTGCCGGACGCTCAACGACTTGTCAATGATCTCTTTTGCGGCCGTCAGCCGCTGGTCGGAGGACAGCGGCAGCAGCGCTCTGGCATGGCCCGCTGACAGGGTCCCATTTTCCACCAAGTCCAGGACCGGCTGTTCCAGCTCAAGTAGCCGCATGGTGTTGGACACCGCGCTGCGGGATTTTCCCACCCGCTGGGCGGCCTGCTCCTGGGTCAGTCCGAACTTGGTAACCAGGGAGCGAAATCCCTGGGCTTCCTCGATGGGGTTCAGGTCCTCCCGCTGGAGGTTCTCGATCATGGCCAGCTCCATGGCCTTGCGGTCGTCGGCCTCGATCACTACAGCGGGGACCTCCTGGAGTCCCGCCAGCTTGGCGGCCCGCCACCGCCGCTCACCGGCGATGATCTGATAGTACCCGGAGCTCAGCCGGCGGACGGTCAGGGGTTGGATGATGCCGTGCTGCCGGATGGAATCAGCCAGCTCCTCCAGCTTCTCCGGGTCAAAAATGTGCCTGGGCTGGTTCCGGCAGCTCTCGATCTGGGAGACAGGCAGGGTAGAGGCGGGTGCGGAGAAATCAGCGGAGAAATCGTCGCCCAGGAGGGCATTGATACCTTTTCCCAGGCCTTTTTCTTTTGGCGCCAACGCGCTCGCCTCCTTTCTGTCAGTGTTGATTCTTTCTCAAAAATTCTTCCGCTAAGGCGGTATAGGCCTCGCAGCCCCTGGAGCTGCGGTCGTAGGCGGTGATGGGTTTCCCATGGCTGGGCGCCTCGCTGAGACGCACGTTCCTGGGGATCACCGTGGCGTACACCTTCCCCGGAAAGAAGCGCTTCACCTCACCGGCCACCTGCATGGCAAGATTGGTGCGGCTGTCGAACATGGTCATCAGCACACCCTCAAGATCCAGCCGGGGATTCAGTCCCCGCCGGACCGCCCGGATGGTGTACATCAGATCGCTGAGACCCTCCAGGGCATAGTATTCGCTCTGCACCGGCACAAGAACGCTGTCGGCGGCGCACAGCCCGTTCAGGGTCAACAGCTCCAATGAGGGAGGACAGTCAATAAAGATGTAGTCGTAGTTGGGGGAGAGCTGTTCCAACGCCTTGCGCAGCAACCGCTCCCGGCCTTCCATCCCCACCATCTCCACGCCGGCCCCGGCCAGCCCCTTAGAGGACGGCAGCACGTCGCCGTATCGGGTATGTACCACACGTTTTTCCGGCTCCACGCCGTTGATGAGCACGTCGTAGACGCCCTGGGAGAGGCCCTTGTCCACGCCCATGCCAGAGGTGGCGTTGGCCTGGGGGTCAAAGTCACAGAGCAGGACCCGCTGGCCTTTTTCCTTCAGTGCTGCGGTCAGGTTGACGCAGGTGGTAGTTTTGCCCACGCCGCCCTTTTGATTGACGACGGCGACGATCTTGGCCATACTCCACCTCCAAAGCACTATGGTTCCAGTATCTTATGGTATTCTTTAGTATAACATATTTTTTTTTGTTTTCAACAGGAAAGACATAAAAACTTTGTTAATTTTCCAAGTCGAAAGAGGGTGTTTCACGTGAAACACAGACTGGGGGTGTGGGGGCCTCTGGCCCCACGACAGGTGCGCCACAGGCGCAACTGTCAAATGGTTCGAGGGGACTCGACGTCCCCGAGAAACATCTAGGGGGCCTCCGGCCCCCACCAGGTCAGTAGGCACCCCCGGGTGGGGTGCGCCCCTGGGTTACTTTTCCCTTGCCGGAAAAGTAACCAAAAGGGCATTTAAGAAAACCGAGGTTTTCTTAAAAATCTTTCCTCATTATTTGTTTATGTTTGCGCTCCCCCTGTAATCTGTTTTTCCTAAACCGCGCCGGGTCCCGTGTATAGGGGCGAAGCGGCTACCCTAGTATGTCCCCAAGGAGATCCTGCTGCGGCGCAAGTTTCGCCGCTTGGGGCGGCGAAACCGGAACATTGGGTGCGCTGGTCGTTTTTGTTGACCGACTGCGTCCTGCTCCGTTCCACTACGCACAGGAGGGATTTCCGTTTACGGTCCGATACGAAACATGTATCAATTGCGTAGTGGAACGGAGCAACCAGCAGTAGGTCAACGGACAAACCGACCAACGCACCCAATGAGCCCCTGCACCAGCGCTTCAAACTCCTTGAGAACATATTTAAGTAGCCGCAGCGCCTCATACACGGGACCCGGCGCGGTTTAGGCGAGACCAACTGCAGGGCGAGCGCAAACATAAACAAAACAATAAGGAAAGATTCTCAAGAAAACCATTCCTGGTTTTCTTGAGCGTGCTTTTGGTGACTTTTCTCACGGGAGAAAAGTCACAGCGCGGTGCACCGTCAGGGTGCAAAAAAGCCCCGGCGGGGAGCACCCCGCCGAAGCAAAGCCAGTGTTTCACGTGAAACATTCAATTTTCAGATGAGGAGCACCCCATCCATGGGGGGCAGCGACAGCGTGACCCAGCCGTGGAGCGGCAAAAACTGCTGTCCGGTCAGGGCATCCGTGGCCAGGGCCCCCGGCCAGGGGAGGGTCAGCGACAGGGCCCCGTCGCCCACGTTGATGGCGGCGACAGTGGTCTCGCCCTCATAGTCGCGGGCAAACGCCAGGCCGTGTCCCTGGGCGTAGAGCCAGCGCAGCGTCCCCTGCTGGAGGGACCGGCGGGTGTTCCGCAGCTTGCCGAGGCGAATAAAGCGTTTCTGAATCGTCGAGTCCTCTTCACCCCAGGGAAACGTGCCCCGGTTGAAGGGGTCCTCAAAGCCCTCCATGCCCACCTCGTCGCCGTAGTAGACGGTGGGGGAGCCGGGGAAAGCGTAGAGCAGGATGGCCCCGGTCTGGAGAAGGCGGCTGCCGCGGTAGTATTCCGCGGAGGTCATGCGGTAGTTGGCCCGCTCCGTGCGGGTGGGGGGGACTGCCTGGGGGTCTGTGCCCAGCATGGTGAGGACCCGGGGGTTGTCGTGGGTGCCCAGCATGTTCATGCCGCTGTAGAAAGCGAAGGGAGGATAGTTCTCCCGGATAGTCTCCATGGCCTCCTTGAAGTTGGCGGCGTCCCCGCCGCGAAGGTAGTCCAGAGCGCTGACCCGGAAGGGGTAGTTCATCAGGCCGTCAGTCTCGTGACCCAGGAGATACTTCCGGCGCTGGCTGTACGCGATCTTATTGCTGCCGTCCTCCCAGACCTCGCCCAGGAGGAAGCTGTCCGGCTTTTCCTCCAACATGACCCGGCGGATAGAGGCGATAAAGCTGTCGGGGAGTTCGTCCGCCACGTCCAGACGCCAGGCGTCCGCTCCGCAGCGGAGCCAGCGGCGGATGACGGAGTCCTGGCCCTCGATAATGTAGTCGATGTAGTCCGGGTGCCACTCGTTGACGGCGGGCATGGTGGTGATGCCCCACCAGCTGCTGTAGCGCTTGGGCCAGTCCTGGAAGTCGTACCAGGGGTAGTAAGGGCTGTCCTTGCTCTGGGCCGCGCCCAGGGTGGGGTAGGCACCCTTGGCGTTGAAGTAGAGGCTGTTGTCCGCCGTGTGGTTGAAGACGCCGTCCAGCATCACGTGCATCCCCAGTTCCTTGGCCTTGGCGCAGAGGCTGCGCAGATCGTCCTCGGTCCCCAGCATGGGGTCGATCTTCTTGTAGTTGCCGGTGTTGTAGCGGTGGTTGCTCTCGGACTCAAAGATGGGGTTCAGGTAGATGGTGGTGACACCCAGGCGCTGTAAGTAGTCCAGTTTTGACTCAATGCCCCGCAAACTGCCGCCGTAGAAGTCCCGGTTGCGGATCTCGCCCTGGGCGTCCGGCAGATACTCCATCAGCTCCCGCCAGTTCTGGTGTACCACCCGGTCGCCCAGCATCCCGGTGGGATCGGGGATAGAGAGGCGGCAGAAACGGTCTGGAAAAATTTGGTATGTCACGCCCCGGCCGAACCAGTCGGGATGGGAGGTGGAGGCGTCGTAGACGGTCTGCTGCCAGCAGACGGACTGGCCCTCGCCGCAGAAGCCGTTTTTGCCCAGCCAGACGGTTTCTCCGCTGTCCCGCTGAAAGCGGAAGCAGAGCCAAAGAAGGTCCGGCGCCTCCGGCGCCGCATACGTACAGGTGAAGAGGGCGCAGCCGTCCTCCTCGCCGGCGGGGGAAAGGGGTATTTCATGGCGGGTGTCGGAAAATTCCTCATAAAGGACTAGAATACAAGATGTGAAACGTTCCTCCACACTGGGACGGAGCGTCAAAGTGATATCTGTCCCACAGGGGACAGCACCGTAGGGGGTCTTATATTTTTGGTCACGGGGATTGAAGATCATAAAAACAGGTCTCCTTTTTGGTTGGTAGGGACTCCAGGGGGGTCAGGGGGGCGGAGCCCCCACAGTGCCAATCTGTAGGGGCCTCCGGCCCCTACCACCTCTTATATTATCTTTCAGTGCCTATGGGCACCCCGGGGTACTTTTCCCACGCGGGAAAAGTACCCAAAAGGGCGCCAGCCCGTAGGGCTGGACCTCTAACATTTTTTGTTAAGGGCAGATGGGTGTTGGGTAGGGGCCAGGGAAAGCATTCATCGGGGGTGCTGGTTTGGTTTTCCGTAGTCTTACTGCTGGTTGCTCCGTTCTACTACGCAATTGATGAATGTTTCGTATCGGGCCGTAAACGGAAATCTGTCCTGTGCGTAGTGGAACGGAGCAGAACGCAGGCGGACAACGTCAAAACGACCAGCGCAGCCAATGTACCGGTTTCGCCGCCCCAAGCGGCGAAACTTGCGCCGCAGCAGGATCTCCTTGGGGACATACTGAAACAGACGCTTCGCCCCTATACACGGGACCCGGTTCGGTTTAGACCAAACCAGCCAAAGGGCGAGCGCAAAACAAAACAAAAAATTAAGGAAAGATTCTCAAGAAAACCATTCCTGGTTTTCTTGAGTGCACTTTTGGTTACTTTTCCTGCAAGGGAAAAGTAACCCAGGGGTGCACCCATCGGGGGTGCAGATCAAACCCGGTGGGGGCGGAGCCCCCATCAGGATTTTAAGGCAGCAGCTGCCCTTCGGGCACAAACACGGTGCCAATGTCACTTTCCGCAAAGTAACAATTCAAAATCTCCACGGCAGTGGACGCCAGGGCTGCACCGCTGCCGCCCCGTTCGATGACGATTGCGACGGCGATCTCCGGGTTCTCGAAGGGAGCAAAGCATACAAACGCGCCGTTGGTCATGTCGTTGCCCAACTGGATGGAACCGGTCTTGGCGCCGGCGGAGACGGTACAGTCTTTAAAGTATTTTGCCACGCTGCCGCTGGTCACCAGGTTGCCCATGCCCTTCTTGACCGCCTCCAGGGTGGAGTCGGAGATCTCAATGGAGGAGAGGACCTTCGGCTCGTGAGTGAAGATCGTCTCGCTGCCGTCATAGCTGGTGACGGTGTCCAGAAGGTGGGCGTCCAGGCGGTCGCCGCCACGGAGAAGGGTGGCAATGTAGTTGGCCAGCTGGAGGGGGGTGAACAGGTTATCGGACTGGCCGATGGCCGCCTGGACCGTGTCGCCGCCGTACCAGATCTCACCCTTGGCCTCCCGCTCCTCGGGACCGGCCAGGATGCCCGTCTTCTCCTCAATCTCAATGCCCGTGGGCTCCCCCAGGCCAAAGGCCCGGGCGTAGCGGTTCATGGTCTCGATACCCAGGCGGTAGCCCATCTCGTAGAAAAAGACGTTGCAGGACTCGGTGATGGCCTGGGAGACGTTGAGGCGGCCGTGGTCCACACGGCTCGAGCAGTAGACGGTGAAAGGCTTGGAGCCAGCGATCATCTCCGGGTAGGTCCAGTAGCCGGGGACCCGGATTTTCTCCGTGGGGGAGGACAGGGCGCCCTCCTCCAGGGCCGCTACCGCCATCATGGGCTTGAAGGTGGAGCCGGGGGCGTAGGTGCCGGAAATGGCACGGTTCACAAAGGGACCGCCGGGGGTGGTGTTCAGGATGGGCAGGTCCTCCTCGTAGGTCCGCTGGCTGTAGGTGGGGTAGGTGGCCAGGGCCAGGATGCTGCTGTCCGCCACGCTGACCACCGCCGCGCCGCCGCCGCGGGTGTTGTCCACGGTGCCGTCCTCGCTCTCGGCGGCGTTGGCCGCGTTCATCTGCTGGACCGCGTTGGCCAGCGCGGCCTCCACCTGGGCCTGGAAGTCGATGTCGATGGTCAGGGCCACAGTGCCGCCGGGCTGGGGCTCGATGGAGTAGAGCTCGCTGGTCTTCTTGCCGGACTGGTCCGTGGTGATGAGCTTGGTGCCGTCCAGGCCCGCCAGGTAGGTCTCAAAGGCCTTCTCCACGCCGGACTTGCCCACCTTGTCGTCCATGTAGTACCAGCGGATGCCGTCGGTGCTCTCACCGGCCTCCTTGGCGGCGGTGTAGGGCGCGTTGAGGGCGGCCCGCTCCTCCTTGTCGTAGATGGGGCCCACGCGGCCCAGGATGTGGGCGGCGTAGTCGGTGTTGTAGAGGCGCACGGACTCGCTGGAGACCACCGCGCCGGAGAAATTGCCGTCGTTGAGCAGGGAGATGAACTCCGGGGAGACATCGTGGGCAAAGACGTAGAGCTCCGTCACCGGGTTGGTCTTCAGGGTGCGCAGGCGCAGCTCGTAGAGGACGCCGGAGACCAGGCGGACCTCCTGGTCCGCGAAGGTGTCGGGCAGGTCAAAGACCTTGCGCATCTGCTCCAGCAGGGCCTTGCAGCTCAGGGCCGTTGCCTCCAGGCCCAGGTCGTTCCGGAGAGAGCGGGACATGAGGGGCTGGAGCGTGTTGGCCGTCAGCTCCGTGTCGGACCAGCCCATCTGGGTCAGAAACTTCTGGAACCGGGAGCGCTGGGTGTCGCTGACCTGGGAGATGGTGTAGGTGTAGGGGGCCTGGGCGGTCACGGGAAGATTGTCCGTCCAGGTGACGCCCTGCTCCTGGCAGAGGCGCAGCAGGCGCAGCAGCGCCAGGGCCACCGCCCGGTCATTGGAAATGCCGGAGTCCTTGGGATTGGGGACCAGGGAGGGGTCGAAGGTGACGGAGTAGATCTGCTGGTTGGACACCAGGACCTTGCCGTTGCGGTCCGTCAGGATGCCCCGGGAGGTCTCCACCGTCTCGGTGGTGGTCACCTGGGTGGTGGACTGGGCCAGGTAGGTGGACTGATTGACGATTTGGGCGTTGTAGAGAATGGCCGCGAAGCAGGCCAGACAGAGGAGAAATATCCCGAGAAGGATATTGGACCTGCGAAAAAAGAGTTTTTCGTCCTCCATGGAGTTCTCCTTTAATAGTCGGAAGCGCAGTGGTCGTGGATGAAGCGGTAAACCGGCCAGACCACCAGAACGGCGGGGAGGGTGATCAGGGCCTCGCCCACGGCGATGCGGGCCATGAGGGCCAGGTAGCCGCCGCCGGTGAGGGAGCGGATCAGGATGCGGGCCCCGCTGGTGAGCAACAGGGAGCCGCCGGACACCGTCAGGGCGCAGAGGAAGCCGGGGGAGATCAGCTTTTCCGCCACCACGGCGGAGAGAATGGCGGAGATGGTGAAGATCACGGTAAAGAAGCCCTCAAAGGGGGCGGGCAGAAGCAGGTCGCAGACCACGCCCAGCACCAGGGCAAACACCGGCCCCCGGTGGGACCCCTCGTACATGGCCGCCACGGCGGGCAGCATGGGGTAGAGGAAGGGGACCAGTCCGAAGATGTGAATGTGGTTCAGCACCAGGGACTGGAGGCCGAAGAGCAGGAGGGTGGCCAGGGCGTAGACCGTCCACTTGAAGATCAGATAGCTTTTGGGCAGCAAGGAAACGCCCCCTTGGACAATGTTACTATGAGAAGTATATCTCGTTACCGTGCGGGAATGTGGGTATCGCAGCGCCTTGAGAGCGATGGTAAAGTTCTTTTTGGGTACTTTTTCTTTCAAGAAAAAGTACCAAGAAAAAGGATCAATCAACGATCTCGAAATCGGTGACAATAAAGATCTGGACCAGGGAGGACAGGTCGGCCTCCGGGCGGACGATGGCGTACTGGGCCAGACCGTCGTCGCCGGTGCGGACCTCGTCCACGTAGCCGATGACCAGCTGGGAGGGGTAGTAGCCCCCCAGGCCGGAGGTGACCACCAGGTCGCCGGACACCACGTCCGGGTCCGTGCCCAGGTAGTTGAGGGTCAGAAAGCCCTCGCTCATGAGGGCGAAGTCACCCTGGGCCAGGGCGGTGGCGCCGCTGCGGAACACCATGGCGCCGATGGAGGACTCACTGTCCAGGATGGTGCGGACAGTGGACCAGTTGTAGCCGGCCTCGGTGACCACGCCCACCACATAGCCGGCCTCGGTGATGACGCAGTCGCCCACCGCCACGCCGCAGGAGGTGCCCTTGTCCACGGTCAGCAGGCTCTCCCAGTTGGAGACGTCCTGCTCCACGATGCGGGCGGACTCCAGCATCAGCTCCCGGCGCTGCTCCCGGAGCCCGGCCAGCTCCCGGAGACGCTGGTTCTCGTCCCGGTCGTACTCGGCCTGGCGGATGTCGGCCTCCATCTCGGCCAGCTGGAGCTTCAGCTGCTCGTTCTCCTCCTTGAGGCGGTCGAATTCGGTGAGGTAGTCCAGCCAGCCGCTGACCTTGCCGGAGATGGCGGAGGAGGCGGCCCGGAAGGGGGAGGCGATGATGCCCGCCAGATTGGGGAAAGCGGCGGAGCTGGAGGCGAAGAAGGTCATCACGCTGAGGATCACGGCCACCAGGACCGCCAGGATCAGGAGCATGAAGCCGTATTTGGTGAAGATATTTTTCACTGCGCCGCCTCCCCGGAGTACAGGTCCACGCCGAAGTCCGTGAGCATCTCGCCCAGCAGGCACAGGGGCAGGCCCATGACGTTGAAGTAGTCGCCCTGGATATGGGAGACGAAGAGGGCCGCCTTGCCCTGGACGCCGTAGGCACCGGCCTTGTCCATAGGCTCGCCGGTGCGGATGTAGTCCCAGATCTCTCGGTCCGTCAGGGCGCGGAAGGTGACGGCGGTGTTCTCCGTGCGGGTGTCCAGGCGGCCGCAGCGGCAGACGGTGATGCCGGTGCAGACGTGGTGGGTCCGGCCGGAGAGGGCGCGGAGCATAGTGTATGCCTCTTCCTGGCTGTGGGGCTTGCCCAGGCGCAGGCCGTCCAGAAAGACCATGGTGTCGGCGGTGATGACCACCGCGTCCGGGTCAGAGACCAGGCGCAGGGCGGCCTCCGCCTTTTTGCGGCAGATGGAGGCCACGATGCCCTCCGGGGGGAGGGCGGGGTCATAGCTCTCGTCCGCCTGGGGGACCAATATGGTGAAGTCCTCCAGTCCGATCTGGCGGAGGAGCTGCCGCCGCCGGGGGGACTGGGAGGCGAGAATAATCTTGGTCAAAGGAAATTCCTCTTCTTTCAAAAAGTCAGGTCAGCGCCCGGTGGAGCCCAGGCCGCCCTGGCCCCGCTCCGTGGCGGGCAGTTCGTCCACCACCTCGATCTCCGGGCAGAGGACGGGCAGGACCATCAGCTGTGCCACCCGGTCGCCGGGCCGCACGGTGTAGGGCTCCCCGGTCGTATTGAGCAGGCCCACGCCCAGGGGGCCCCGGTAGTCGCTGTCAATGACGCCGATGCCGTTGGAGAGGGCGATGCCGTTGCGGATGCCCATGCTGCTG
Source organism: uncultured Oscillospiraceae bacterium (assembly GCA_947589745.1). Lineage (GTDB taxonomy): Bacteria > Bacillota > Clostridia > Oscillospirales > Oscillospiraceae > Pelethomonas. Next base: position 29,150 of record CANQCS010000014.1, on the reverse strand, counting down.
CGGACGGCGACGACGCCGACGCAGCCGTCGGGGATGGCCACCGCCAGGCCGGTGGGGATCAGGGCACGGCCTCCGGCGGGGATGGTGACAGGCACCTCCAGGCAGGCGTGGAGGTCTAGCGCCGCCGCGCCGGCGGTGGCGTAATAAGGATACGGGATATCTTTTCCAATAAGATCGGACAAGGGCTTGATCTGGAGCTTCATGGGATAGGACCTCCTGCAGGGGGGTGGGGGGCGGCAGCCCCACAATGCATATCAGTAGGGGCCTCCGGCCCCTACCACCTCTTTATATTTTTTCAGTGCCTATGAGCACCCTGGGGTACTTTTCCCACGCGGGAAAAGTACCCAAAAGGGCGCCAGCCCGTAGGGCTGGACCTCTGACTAATTTTTGTTAAGGGCAGATAGGTGTAGGGTAGAACTCAGAGAAAGCATTCATCGGTACTGCTGTGTTGGTTTTTCCGTATTTTTACTGCTGGTTGCTCCGTTCCACTACGCAATTGATGGATGTTTCTTGTCGAGTCCGTAAACGGAAATCTGTCCTGTGCGTAGTGGAACGGAGCAGGACGCAGTCGGACAAGCACAAAACGACCAGCGCAGCCAATGTCCGGTTTCGCCGCCCCAAGCGGCGAAACTTGCGCCGCAGAAGGATCTCCTTGGGAAAGCTCTGAAACAGACGCTTCGCCCCACTACACGGGAGCAAGCCCGGTTTAGGCCAGACCAGCCACAGGGGGAGCGCAAAACTAAACAAAAAATAAGGAAAGATTCTCAAGAAAACCATTCCTGGTTTTCTTGAGTGCACTTTTGGTTACTTTTCCTGCAAGGGAAAAGTAACCAGGGGATGGCAGGCACCCCTAGGGTGCCTATCAGCCCCGGTGGGGGCGGAGCCCCCACACCCCCAGTCCGGAGGGCATATGATATTTATTCCACCCCCCGGTAGAATAGCCCACGGGTATACCCGGAGGGGATATCCTCCCCCCGCCCGAGGTATCGGGCAAAGATATTTATGCACGATTCGGGCGATTCATCCGTGAATCGCAACCTGGCATAGCAGAGTCCGCACCGGCGGAACTCCGGTTTATCCGCCAGGAACATGACCCGGCTGTTTTCAATTTCATTCCGGCAGCCGAAAACGGACTGGATGGGGAATTTTTCTCCCCGGCGGTCCGTCAGGACGTGCCCAGCCCCGCAGGGGCCGTGTCCGTCCTTGGACCTGCACCCCAGGGCGTTGGACACCACGCAGTTCTCCATGGTCATCATGGGCAGACGGCCATAGACCACCGCCTCGCAGGGGATGGGCTTTCTCAGGTCCCGGATCTGCTCGTGGCGTAGCTCAAACGACACGGCCGCGCTGGCAAAGCCCCAGCACTGGAGCTCCAGCAGGGAGCGGCTGTTGAAGATGTTCAGCCCCAGGCCGCCCCGGAGAGGGAAGCCCAGGTCCCGGGCCAGAGCGATCTGGCCGATATTTTCGATAGAGGCGGAGGCGCAGCCCTTGGCCTTGGCCTGCTCCAGCAGGGAGCGGAGGGCGGGCAGCTCGCTGTCCTTGCAGATACGGGGGAGAGAGACGCAGAACTCGGTGGGGCCGCCGGTCCAGGGGGACAGGTCGAAGTCCCCGATGCGCTCCGCCGGGAGATAGACGATGGCGGGGGACAGGGACAGGAGGCCGCCGGTGAGCTGGTCCCCGCGGGACAGGGACACGGTGAAGGAGAGGGCGGGGGACGGCGCTGCCGGTCTTGGAATGGGGGGCGCCGGGGACTCCCGGCGCTGGGGCGGGGTGGTGCGCAGGACGGTCAGGCGCTCCAGGGCCTCCCGGCGGAGGGCGTTCACCGCTCCGGCGGAGAGGGAGAGGCCCTCATCCAGGGTGACATCCACCTGTTCCGCGCGGAACGCCGTGCCGCCGGTCTTGGAGAGGCGGGCAGTCAGGTCCCCGGCGGTGAGGAGACGGGTGCGGGCGGGCTCGGGAACGGGGCCCTCGGCCTGGGAAGCGTTGCCGTCCGGGTCGGAGGCCGTGAGGACGGCGGGCCGTCCGGCGCGGATCCGGGCGGAGAAGGTGACCGGGACCGTGCGCAGGTCCTCACGCTGGTAGGCGGCCTTGGCCGCCTGGAAGAGTTCAGTGGGGTCCGGGGCGTTCTCCGGGCGGGAGCCGAACATATGGGGGCCCAGGCGGCCCTGCCAGTAGCCGTCGGTGAAGCCCTGGCGGGAGAAGGCCAGGGTGAGCTGGTCCAGCTCTTCCCGGGTGGGGGCCCGGCGCTCCCGGAGGAGGGCGGCGTAGACGCGGGTGATCACGGCCACGTACTCCGGGCGCTTCATGCGGCCCTCCAGCTTGAGGATGGACACGCCCATGTCCTCCAGCTCCGTGAGGTGGGAGGCGAGACAGGCGTCCTTCAGGCTGAGGGGGCGGCCCGGTTTGCCGCCATCCAGGCGGTAGGGCAGGCGGCAGGGCTGGGCGCAGAGGCCCCGGTTGCCGCTGCGCTCGCCGATGAGGGCGCTCATAGCGCACTGGCCGGACCAGCACATGCAGAGGGCGCCGTGGGCGAAAACCTCGATGGAGATGGGGCTCTTCGCGCAGATGGCGCGGAGATCGGCGGCGGACAGCTCCCGGCCCAGAACCACGCAGCGGAGGCCCAATTTGGCGGCGTGCTCCACACCCGCCAGGCTGTGGACCGTCATCTGGGTGCTGCCGTGGAGGGGCAGGTCCGGGACGGTCTCCCGGGCCAGGGCGGCCAGGCCCCAGTCCTGGACGATCACCGCGTCCACGCCGCAGCGGCTGGCGCAGCGGAGGGCGGCCTCCGCCTGGGGCAGCTCCCGGTCGGTCAGGAGGGTGTTCAGGGTCAGGTAGACCTTGACGCCCCGGAGGTGGCAGTAGGCCACGGCGGCGGGGAGCTCGTCATCGGTGAAATTTTTCGCGCCCCGGCGGGCGTTGAAGTCGCCGCAGCCCAGGTAGACGGCGTCCGCGCCGTTCTGGACCGCGGCCACCATGGCCTCCCAGTGGCCGGCGGGGGAGAGCAGCTCCATGGGGTCAGCGCTTCTGCAGCTTCTCGATCTGCTGCTGGAGCTTGAAGATCTCCCGCTTGCTCTCGCTGAGCTCGCTCTTGGCCTTGTTGGCCTCGTCCAGGTAGCCCTTGAGCTGGCCCCGGAGATTCTCCGCGGCGGCCTGCTGCTTCAGCAGGTCGTCGGCCAGGTTGGTGGCCGCCAGCACCGCCGCGTCCATGCGGCTGACCCGGCCAGAGGCCATGATGCCGCTCATCTTCGCGTCCACCAGGGACGCCACTTTCTGCATATAGGAGGGAGTCTCCTCGGCCATCAGGGTATATTCTGAGCCGCAAATGCTGACTGTGATCCGGTTCTCCATTGCGGGGGCCTCCTTTTTTCTCTTTTTCCAGGGGTCGGGGTACTCCCTTGGCGGGAGTACACATAACATAACAGGTTAATTATATCAGGTTTTGGAGGAATTGCAATCGGAATTATGAGAAGCTCTCGAGAAATTTCTGGGGGCTCCACCCCCGGGCGGGTCCTGGTAGGGACCTCCGGTCCCTGCGTACCCCCGGTGACTTTTCCCCCGCGGGAAAAGTCACCAAAAGCGCGTTTAAGAAAACCGAGGTTTTCTTAAAAATCTTTCCTCATTTTTTGGTTTGCGCTCCACCTTTGGCTGGTTTGGTCTAAACCGGACCGGGGTCCGTGTATGGGATTCTGCGTCTACGGTGAGTATGTCCCCAAGGAGATCCTGCTGCGGCGCAAGTTTCGCCGCTTGGGGCGGCGAAACCGGACATTGGGTGCGCTGGTCGTTTGGTGCTCGTCCGGCTGCGGTCTGCTCCGTTCCACTACGCGTAGGACAGATCTCCGTATACGGCACGAAACTATGGTGGATGGATTGGCGGGATTTCCGGGGAAATTGGCGGGGGCGGGGAAAAAGAAGCGGGGGACAGGTCTCCCTGTCCCCCGGGTTCTTTTTTTGGCGAAATGGCGGGTCAATCCTCCTGAGGAGTGAACTCCTCCTTGCCCACGCCGCAGAGCTCGCAGACGAAGTCCTCGGGCAGGTCTTCCCACTTTACGCCCTTCTCGTCCTCGTCATAGGTCCAGCCGCACATATTGCAGACGTACTTCATTGTCATATCCTCCTATTTTCTGATCGCTGTCAGCCGGGTCAGTCCAGAATCTCCATCAGACGGCCGCAGCAGAAGGGGATCGGCTCGCCGGCCTTCACGTGCAGTGTCTTGTTGCAGGTGACGCAGTACACGTCGGTATCATAGGGGGCCCGGATCACGGGGACGGCGTCCGTCTCCTCCTTGCTCAGGCCCTCGATGTGGAACTTGGCGGTCTTGCTCTCCGTGGGGACATACACGCCCATGGGCTCCAGACGCTTGGTCTCGCCCACGCAGTTGCCCATCTTGACCCAGAGCGCCTCCAGCTCCGCCGCCTCGGCGGCGTGCTCGGGGGTGAACTCCACGATGTCCTTATTGATGCGGATCTTCATACTGATTACTCCCTTTCACGTTTGAGACGGGACGCCGCCCCGCTTCGGCGCGGCGTCCCCGCCGGTTTGCAGAGGATGGCTTACTTGAAGTAGCGCTCCAGCAGGCCCTTCAGCGCCTTGCCGTGGCGGGCCTCGTCACGGGCCATCTCGTGGACGGTGTCGTGGATGGCGTCCAGGCCGTTCTTCTTGGCGCAGAGGGCCAGGTCGAACTTGCCCTGGGTGGCGCCGAACTCGCAGTCCACACGCCAGGCCAGGTTGGCCTTGGTGTCGGCCTTCATGTTGGGCTCCAGCTCGCTGCCCAGCAGCTCCGCGAACTTGGCGGCGTGCTCGGCCTCCTCATAGGCGGCCTTCTCCCAGTACAGGCCGATCTCAGGGTAGCCCTCCCGGTGGGCGATACGGGCCATGCACAGATACATACCGACCTCGCCGCACTCACCGTTGAAGTTGGCCATGAGCTGGTCGAAGATGTACTTCTTGTCCTCGTCGCTGATGTCGGGGTTGTTCTTCACGGTCTTGGCATAGATGCCGTACTCGTGCTCGGCGGCCAGCTTGGCGTCCTCTTCCATCAGCTTGAACTTGCTGCCGGGGACCTTGCAGGTGGGGCAGAACTCGGGGGGCGTGTCGCCCTCATGGACATAACCGCAGACGGGGCAGACCCATTTCTTCATAGTCGTTTCTCCTTTTCAAAATGTTTTGCATACCTGAATCCGGGACCTGGGGACCCAGGCCCTATTTGATAGACGCCTTCCGGCGTGGCTACCCGATGTGTTCCGCGGCCCTCCGGCAGGCGGGACAGAGGCCGCGGTAGACCACCGCCCAGTCCTCCAGCAGAAAGCCCGCCGTGTCCTCCGGCGGCGTCACCGCCGTGGCCGGCAGGTCCGCCACCGCGCCGCAGATGCGGCAGTGGATGTGGCTGTGGGGGCGCATTGTGCCGTCGTACCGGCTGTCGCTGCCGCCCAGCTCCAGGCGGAGGATCTTGCCCTCCTCCGCCATCCGGGCCAGGATGCGGTAGACCGTGGAACGGCTGATGCCGGGGTGGTCCTGGTGGACCTGGTCGTACACCATGGCGGCGGTGGGGTGGGTCTTCATCTCGCAGAGCGCCTTGTGGACGGCGGCCTTCTGCATGGTGTTCCGGTCCGGCATATTTCTCGCCCCTTATTAGGAATGATTATTGTTAATAAACAATATCACGAACTTGCGCCGTTGTCAAGAGGGGCGGCGCGGGGTTGTAAATTTTTTGCGGGTATGGTAAAATGAAAACCGATACTTAACAGGGAGGTACTGGCATGGAACCGGCATATTATACCGTTCAGACCATCAACGGGGATTACGCCTATCTGATCTCCGACGCGGGCGTGGAGATCCAGGTGGCCATGTTCCTGCTGCCCGACGGCACCGACGTGGACAGCAGGCTGCTGTTTGAAAATTTTGAGTGGACGCTGCTGTGAGGCGGCGCGGAAAGGGGGAGACCGGCATGGTCGAGAAGATCGTGCCCATCGTGCGGGAGGCGGGCCGGATCGTACTGTCCGCCCACGATGTGGCTTCACAGACCCATGAGAAGACCTCCGCCGCCGACCTGGTGACGGAGTACGATTTGGCGGTGGAGAAGTTCCTGAAGGAGAAGCTGCCGCCGCTGATGCCGGGGTCCATCTTCTTCGGCGAGGAGGAGGCGGAGAACGCCGGCCCGGACCACGGCTGGGCCTTTATCGTGGACCCCATCGACGGGACCACCAACTTTGTCCGGCACCTGCGCCAGAGCGCCATCTCCGTGGCCCTGGCCTGTGACGGCCGGGTGGAGTACGGCGTGGTGTATGACCCCTACCGGGACGAGATGTTCACCGCGGAGCGGGGCGGGGGCGCGTTCCTCAACGGGAGGCCCATCCGCGTCAGCGCCCGGCCCCTGGCGGAGGGCATCTTCGGCATGGGCACCGCCATCTATGACCGGGAGTACATCGGCGCCACCATGCGGGTCACGGAGCAGCTGTTCCGGCGGAGCTGCGATTTCCGGCGCATGGGCGCGGCGGCGCTGGACCTGTGCTATGTGGCCTGCGGGCGGTACGACGCGTTCTTTGAGTACATCCTGAGCCCCTGGGACTACGCGGCGGCCAGCCTGGTGGTCACGGAGGCGGGCGGGTTCATCTGCCGGATGGACGGGTCGCCCCTCTCCGTCACCCGGCGGGGCAGCGCCTGGGCCAGCAACGACGTGAATAAGGACATCCTGAAGGAGCTGGATGTGACGGTGTAAGGAGGACGGGATGCGGTTCAAACGGATGACGGTCTGCCTGGATATGCGCGGCTGCCCGGAGCGGTGCCGGCACTGCTGGCTGGGCAGCAGGCCCAACGGGCGGATGGAGCGGGAGGAGCTGGTCTGGGCGGCGGAGGAGTTCCGGCCCTTCGCGGAGAGCCTGGAGGTCTTCGACTGGTACCGGGAGCCGGACTTCTCCGACAGCTACCGGGAGCTGTGGGACCTGCGGTGCGCGCTGTCCGGGCACGTGACGCCCCACTTCGATTTGGCCAGCGTGTGGCGGCTGGCCCGGGACGGGAGCTACGCCCCCTGGCTCAGGGAGCTGGGGGTGGAGACGGTGCAGCTGACGGTGTTCGGCGGGGAGGCGATGACCGACCGCTGGACCGGCCGGCGGGGCGCGTACCGGGATATCCTGCGGAGCATCGACGTGCTGCTGGAGAACGGCATCGCCCCCCGCATCCAGACCTTCCTGAACCGGGAGACCGCAGAGGGGCTGCCCCAGGTGGAGGCACTGGTCCGGGAGCTGGAGAGCAGGACCGGCGGGAGGCCCGCCTGCTTCGTCCACCAGGGGAGCTGCGACGGGGAGAACGAGAAGAACTATCCCATCTGGCCCACGCCGGAGGAGCTGGAGAAGATCCCGCCGCTGCTGGCGGAGGAGACGCTGCGGCATTTCGGCGCGGAGCGCCTGGAGGATGTGTTCGGCCAGACGGAGTCGGCCCTGTATGAGGCCCTTGCGGACAGCGGGGAGACGGCCTCCTATGTGGAGAGTGAGCCGGTCTTCTATGTGGACGGGAGCTTCGACGTGTACCCCAACGTCACCGCGCCCAGCCCCTGGTGGCGTCTGGGCAATTGGAAGCGGGACGGCGCGGAGGCGGTGCTGGAGAACTACCGGGAGAGCCGGAGCTTCGCCCAGAGGGCGCGGCTGACGGTGCCGGTGGGGGAACTGGTGCGGGCCTATGGCGACCCGGAGAGCCGGAGGCTCTTCGGACGGGACGACTATATCGAGCTGATGCTGGCCCGGTACTGCCGGGAACACTGGGAAGGAGGAGCATCATGAGCGTCAAAGCGGTGATGCTGGATATCGACGACACCCTGCTGGATTTTGGGGCCTGTTCCCGGTACGCCATGCTGGAGGCGGCCAAGGAGTTCTCCCTGGCGTTTCCGGAGGACTACTACGACATTTTCCGGCGGATCAACAACGGGCTGTGGCTGGAGATCGAGGCGGGAAAGCTCACCGTGGAGGGGCTGCGGGACGTTCGCTGGCAGGCCATCTTCCGGGAGTACGGCGTGGACTTCGACGGCAGGGTGTTCGAGGACCGGTTCAAGGCCAACTTAAATCTCAGCGCCGAGCCGGTGGAGGGGGCGCTGGACCTGCTGCGGTACCTGCAGGGCAGGGGCTACATCCTGACCGCCGCCAGCAACGGGCCCTACGGCCAGCAGGTGCGGCGGCTGGACAGCGCCGGGATGCTGGCGTACTTCGACCACCTTTTTATCTCGGAGCGGGTAGGGGCGGTGAAGCCTTCGGCGGCGTTCTTTGACGTGTGCTTTCAGGCGCTGGCGCCCCTGCGGCCGGAGGAGGTCATGATGATCGGGGACTCCATGACGGCGGATATCCGCGGCGCGGCGGACTACGGAATGAGGACCTGCTGGTTCGACATTCATCGGACCGCGGCCGTGCCACGGCCGGGGCCCGATCATATCGTGGAAAGACTGGAGGAGGTATGCCGGGTGCTGTGATGCTCCGGCATACCGGGGGGTGTGGGGGCTCCGCCCCCACGGGGTCTGATGCGCACCCCCGATGGGTGCGGCCCTGGCCTACTTTTCCCCCACGGGAAAAGTATGCAAAAGCGTGCTCAAGAAAACCAGGAATGGTTTTCTTGAGAATCTTTCCTTATTTTTTGTTTAGGTTTGCGCTCCACCTTTGGTTGGTTTGGTCTAAACTGTTCTTGCTCCCGTGTATGGGGGCGTTGCGGCTGTTTTAGTATGTCCCCAAGGGGAGTGAAGCGCTGGGGCGGGGGCGCATTGGGTGCGTTGGTCGTTTTTTACGTTGTCCGACTGCGTTCTGCTCCGTTCCACTACGCAAAAGACAGATTTCCGTATACGGTCCGAAACGAAACATCTATCAATTGCGTAGTGGAACGGAGCAACCAGCAGTAGGAATATGGAAAAACAAAAACGCAGTATCGATGAAAGCTTTCCCTGGCCCCTAGTCCCAACATCCATCTGTCCTTAACCGTTATCCCCGGGGATTCTTAAGGGGCGTAGCCCCTTAAGCAATTTTTTGGTTACTTTTTGTTTGCACAAAAAGTAACCCAGGGTCAGCAGGGACCGAAGGTCCCTACCAGGACCCACCCAGGGGCCGGAGGCCCCTGCGCTTCGAGCAGAAAGGCTGGTATGACCGAAGTCATACCAGCCTTAAATTATGCCAACAGCGTTTCCATCTCGCCGATGAGCTCGCCGAAGAGGGCGAGCGCATCATTCACCGGGGCCGGGGTGCTCACGTCCACGCCGGCGATCTTCAGGAGGGACACTGGGTCGGTGGAGCAGCCGCCGGAGAGGAAGCGCAGATAGTCCTGCACCGCCGCCTCGCCGCCGGTGAGGATGCGGCGGGACAGCGCCATGGCGGCGGAGAAGCCGGTGGCGTACTGGTAGACGTAGAACCGGCGGTAGAAGTGGGGAATGCGGGACCACTCCAGGGCGATCTCGTCGTCGGACACCACGTCCGGGCCGTAGTAGAGCTTGTTGAGGTCGTGGTAGACCTGACACAGCTTCTGTGCGGTGAGGGCCTCGCCCTGCTCGGCCAGGGCGTGGGTCTTCAGCTCGAACTCCGCGAACATGGTCTGGCGGTAGAGGGTGGAGCGGAACTGCTCCAGGAAGTGGTTCAGGAGCACCGCCCGCTGCCGCTTGTCCGTGGTCTGGCCCAGGAGGTACTGCATCAGCAGGGCCTCGTTGCAGGTGGAGGCCACCTCGGCCACAAAGAGGACGTAGCTGGCGTAGACCGGGGGCTGGTTCTTGTTGCTCAGATAGGAGTGCATGGCGTGGCCCAGCTCGTGGGCCAGGGTGAAGGCGCTCTTCAGGTCGTCAGTGTGGTTGAGGAGCACGAAGGGGTGGACCCGGCAGCCGCAGGAGTAGGCGCCGGAGCGCTTGCCCTCGTTCTCGTAAATGTCCATCCACCGCTGATCAAAGGCGCTGGCGATGACCCGGCTGTACTCCCCGCCCATGACCTTGGTGGCCTCCAGGACGTACTCCTTGGCCTGGGCGAAGGGGATGACCTGGTCCGCCTCCGGCAGCATGGGGGCGTAGATGTCGTACATGTGGAGCCGGTCCAGGCCCATGACCTTCTTCCGCAGGGCCATGTAGCGGTGCAGCTTGTCCATGTTCTGGTGGACGGCCTCAATGAGGTTGTGGTAGACCGCCTCGGGGATCTCGGAGGGGAAGAGGGCGGACTGGAGGACGCTGTCATAGCCCCGGGCCCTGGCGTAGAAGACGTTTTTCTGGATCTCGGATTCCAGCATGGCGGCCAGGCTGTTGCGGTAGGCGCCGTAGGCGTGGTAGTACGCCTTGAAGGCGTTCTCCCGGAGGGTGCGGTCCGTGCTGTGCATGAGGACGATGTAGGAGGCGTGGGTCAGGGGGTGCTCCCTGCCCTGGCTGTCCGGGACAGGGGGGAATTTCAGGTCGGCGTTGTTGAAAGTGTTGAAGATGGCGCTGGGGCCATGGGCCACCTGTCCGGAGGCGGCCAAGAGGTCCTCCTCAGCCTGGGACAGCACGTGGTCCCGGCCCCGCCGGACGCGGGCCAGATACCGGCGGTACTTCTCCAGGCCGGGCTCGTCCCGATAGAACTGCTCCAAAGTCTCGTCGGGGATGGCGATGAGCTCCGGCCGCTCGAAGGCGGCGGCGGCGGACATTTTGACGGCAAAGCTGCGGCAGCGGCCCTGCATGGCCTGGTGGTCCGGGTCGGCGGTGTCCTCGTCCAGGCGGAGCATGGAGTAGATATGTAAATTGCTGAGACGGGCGTCCACCTGTTCGCTCCAGTCCAGGTACTCCAGGAGGGTGCGGGCGGACCCGCCCAGGCGGCCCCGGTAGGCGGACACCTGGGCCGGCAGGGCCTGGCAGTCCTCCAGGGCCTTTTCCCAGGCCTCGTCGCTGGGGAAGAGGTCCTCCACGCTCCAGCAGTCGGCGGGAGCCTGTTCACAGCGCTTCATGATCTTCACATCAACGGACATTGATTTTCTATCCTCCATTCCAAATCAAAATATAACCTTATGAATGTGATAGGATTATACCACGATTTGGATGGGTTGTACAGGGGGCTCCGCCCCCTGACCCAGGATTTTTTCTTCCTTTTGTGCCGGAGGCACACCCTCGGTTACTTTTTGTGCAAACAAAAAGTAACCAAAAAATTGCTCAAGGGGGCCTTTGGCCCCCTTGAGAATCCCCTCCGTGGGGAAGGGCGTTAAGGGCAGATGGATGGTGGAACTAGGGGTCAGGGAAAGCTTTCATCGGGGGTGCTGGTTTGTTTTGCCGTATTCTTACTGCTGGTTGCTCCGTTCCACTACGCAATTGATGGATGTTTCTTGTCGAGTCCGTATACGGGAATCTGTCCTGTGCGTAGTGGAACGGAGCAACCAGCAGTCGGTCAAGCACAAAAACGACCAACGCACCCAATGAGTCCCTGCACCAGCGCTTCACTCTCCTTGGGGACATACTCACTGTAGCCGCAGCGCCTCATACACGGGACCCAGTTCGGTTTAGACCAAACCAGCCAAAGGGGGAGCGCAAAAACAAAACAAAAAATTAAGGAAAGATTCTCAAGAAAACCATTCCTGGTTTTCTTGAGTGCACTTTTGGTTACTTTTCCTGCAAGGGAAAAGTAACCCCAGGGTGCGCCCCACTGGGGGGCGAATCAGACCCGGTGGGGGCGGAGCCCCCATCAGCCTGTCCGCCGACTACGGATATATCATCCCCGCAGCCACGGCCGCCACGGCGGCCGATATCCCCGCCTGGAGGGCTTTCCCGGTCCAGTGCCAGCGAAAGCTGACCTCCGCCGGGGCGGCGGCGGACAGCGCCTGACAGTGGACCGACAGGCCGCCCCAGCCCACGATGGCGGCAGCCGCGATGAACCCCGCCCGGCCTGGGGCCAGGCCGGCCGTGCCGCTGACCATCTCCAGGACGCCGGACACCGCCGGAGGCAGCCCCGTGGGCAGCAGCGCCGTCAGGACGGCGAAGGCTACCACGAATGCGCAGATGTTCAGGGAGGACGTCAGGGCGGAGGAGACAGAGCTGGTCAGCGCCTGGGCAAAGGAGACTGTTTTCGCCGGGAGGCGGCTGGGCAGCAGGGCGGGGCCCCGGTCCTTCACGAGCCGGCAGAGGATCAGCCCCGTGGTCAGCGCCGCGGACACGTGGATAAGATACAGCCAGAGGCCGGCGCGGGCGCTGTCCAGGACGGTGACGCCCACGTAGCCCAGCAGAAACGCCGGGCCGCAGTTGTCGCAGAAGCCCAGAAGCAGCTCCGCCTCCTGGCGGCTGAGGCGGCCCTGCTGGTACAGCTCTACCGCCGTTCTGGCCCCGGAGGGGTAGCCGCCCACCAGCCCCGCCAGCAGCGGCATCGCGCAGACGCCACGGAGGCGGAACAGAGGACCCATGAAGGGGGCGCAGAGGCCCTGGAGGCCGTCCGCCAGGCCCAGCTGGAGCAGCAGGGACGTGACCACGAAAAAGGGGAACAGGGACGGGATCACCGTCCGACCGCAGAGGGACAGGCCATCACGGACGGCGGCGGACACGGTCTCGGGCCGGAGCAGCAGAAGAAGTCCCGCGGCCAGGACTGCGGAGAGCGTCAGTTTTTTCATACATATCACCCAGGATATCTGTATGAGAAAGGTGGACAAGTTAGAACAGGGATCGTCCTGGGGAAATGTGAGGGGAGCGCATATGGAGAAAATGAGCCGCCCGGCGGGGGCGGCTCATTTACCATTATTTATAATGTTTGCTCCGACAGCCAGGTGAGGAAGCTCCTGGCAAGGGTTAGCTGCTTTTCGTCCATGCCGCGCAACAGCTCCGCCACGTTCTTCCACTCCTCGCCCTCCTGGCGGGCCGTGCCTACCAGAAACTCGTCCGGCGTGGTGTCCAGGGCGATGGCTAAGCGCATGATGACCTCGGTGGAGGGGATGGAGACGGCGCGCTCGATGTTGGACATATATGGTGTGCTGATTCCCACTAATTCACCGACCCGCTCCTGAGTCAGGCCCAGCGCATTTCTCCGGCGGGATATGCGCTTACCGATCAGGGTATAGTCTAACTTCATCGGCCTCCCCTCCTTGCAATATGTATCATAAGCAAAAAGAGGTTGAAAATTAACATATGTCAAAAATTAAAAATATCTTGACATTTATATTTCTGAGATTTATAGTGTATTTATCAACTATGGATAGATGATAGGAGGGATATCTGTGCCAATTCCATATGACCAGCTCTACCACTATCTGGTGAGCCAGGTGGATGATGTGATCACCTATATGCTCAACGCCATGACCGTGGAGCAGGCGGCGGACTATGACCATATGCGTGTCGCGGCGGAGCGGCTCCACGCGGCGCTGAACGAGTGCGAGGAGCGGTATCTGGCCGCCGGGGAGGCGGAGAGCGGAGCGGGCGGCTAGTCGTGACCGCCGCGGCGGATTGCTTCACGTGAAACATCGGAATGAGCGGCAAAACCATCACACGCCGGGCGGGTGATGGTTTTATGTATATACGGTAAAGATTTCAATAGAATAGTTGTCAAAACTTAATAGTTGACATTTTTACCGGCAGGTGCTAAACTGGGACCATTCAAATCGGCGATGACGGAGAAGAAACCGCGCGGCGGCGGTCAGAGAGGGGCGCATACGGTGCGAGCGCCCTGCGTGACGCGGCGGCTGTACCACTCCTGAGCTGTCCGGGACGACCGGACCGGGCCCTCCCGTTACAGGGGACACGAGCGACAGCGTTTTGCTGTAAGCAGGGTGGAACCGTGGAGTAGTTTACTTCACCCCTGAAATCTCAGGGGTGAAGTTTTTCTTTGCCCCAAATACGAAAAGGAGCGATCATTATGTCTGAAGAGAACCTGTACACCTTTGCAAACGAGCAGTACCGCCGCACCTACTGGCACACCTGCTCCCACGTGCTGGCCCAGGCCATGAAGCGCCTGCACCCCGAGGTCAAGCTGGCCATCGGCCCCAGCATCGACAACGGCTTTTACTACGACTTCGACGCCCCCAAGCCCTTCACCGAGGACCAGCTGGCCGAGCTGGAGGCGGAGATGCGGAAGATCTGCAAGGAGAAGCTGAAGCTGGAGCGGTTCGAGCTGCCCCGGGAGGAGGCCGTGAAGTTCATGGAGGAGAAGGGTGAGCCCTATAAAGTGGAACTCATCCACGATCTCCCCGAGGACGCGGTCATCAGCTTCTACAAGCAGGGCGAGTTCACCGACCTGTGCGCCGGCCCCCACGTGGACAGCACCGGGCGGATCAAGGGCAACGCCATCAAGCTGACCGCCTGCAACGCCGCCTACTGGCGGGGCGACAGCAACCGCCAGACCCTCCAGCGCATCTACGGCGTGGCCTTCCCCAAGAAGGAGGAGCTGGACGAGTACCTGGCCAAGCGGGCCGAGGCCCTGAAGCGGGACCACAACAAGCTGGGCCGGGAGCTGGAGTATTTCACCACCGTGGATGTGATCGGCCAGGGCCTGCCGGTGCTGCTGCCCAAGGGCGCGCGGGTGGTCCAGCTGATGCAGCGGTGGATCGAGGACCTGGAGCAGTCCAAGGGCTATCTGCTGACCAAGACCCCGCTGATGGCCAAGAGCGACCTGTACAAGATCTCCGGCCACTGGGACCACTATCTGGATGGCATGTTCGTGCTGGGCGACCCCACGGACGAGAGCAAGGAGTGCTTCGCCCTGCGGCCCATGACCTGCCCGTTCCAGTATCAGGTGTATCTGAACCGGCAGCGGTCCTACCGCGACCTGCCCATGCGCCTGGGCGAGACGTCCACGCTGTTCCGCAATGAGGACTCCGGCGAGATGCACGGCCTTATCCGCGTGCGGCAGTTCACCATCTCCGAGGGCCATCTGATCCTCCGTCCTGACCAGCTGGAGGAGGAGTTCAAGGGCTGCCTGGAGCTGGCCAAGTACTGCCTGGGCACGCTGGGCCTGCTGGAGGACTGCACCTTCCGCTTCTCCCAGTGGGACCCCGCCAACCCCAACAACAAGTACGAGGGTACCGCGGAGCAGTGGGAGGAGGCCCAGCGGGTCATGGGCCAGATCCTGGACGACCTGGGTGTGGAGTACACCGTGGGCATCGACGAGGCCGCTTTCTACGGGCCCAAGCTGGATATCCAGTACCACAACGTGTTCGGCAAGGAGGACACCCTGGTCACCATCCAGATCGATATGCTGCTGGCCCAGCGGTTCGGCATGTACTATATCGACGAGAACGGCAACAAGGCGCTGCCCTATATCATCCACCGCACGTCCATGGGCTGCTATGAGCGGACGCTGGCCTATCTGATCGAGAAGTACGCCGGGGCGCTGCCCTGCTGGATGAGCCCGGAGCAGGTCCGGGTGCTGCCTGTGACGGACCGCGCGCTGGACTACGCCAAGGACGTGGCCGCGAAGCTCACCGCCCGTGGCTACCGGGTGGACACCGACGCCCGCAGCGAGAAGATCGGCAAGAAGATCCGGGAGGCGCAGCTGGAGAAGATCCCCTATATGCTGGTCGTCGGCGACCGGGATATGGAGGCACAGACGGTGTCGGTGCGGCACCGCTCCGGCACCGACCTGGGGGCCATGGCCTTAGATTCTTTCGCCGCCATGCTGGCGGAGGAAGTATCCACCAAAGCCATCAAATAAGCAAACGGAAAAAGGGGTCCGGCGCGGTGCGCCGGGCCCTTTTTCGTTTGCCGCGATACGATGGGCAGTGCGTGGGGGCTCCGCCCCCACCAGGGCTGATAGGCACCCCCAGGCGGGGTGCGGCCCCTGGTTACTTTTCTCTCGCGAGAAAAGTAACCAAAAGCGCGCTCAAGAAAACCAGGAATGGTTTTCTTGAGAATCTTTCCTTATTTTTTTGTTTAGTTTTGCGCTCGCCCTGTGGCTGGTTTGGTCTAAACCGGGCCGGGGTCCGTGTATGAGATTTTGCGGCTAGGGTGAGAATGTCCTCAAGGAGATAGAAGCGCTGGTGCAGGGGCTCATTGGGTGCGTTGGTCGTTTTGACGTTGTCCGACTGCGTCCTGCTCCGTTCCACTACGCACAGGACAGATTTCCGTTTACGGCCCGTATAGAACTGCGCCATCAATTGCGTAGTGGAACGGAGCAACCAGCAGTTGGACTACGGAAAAACAAGGAGGCAGTACCGATGAAAGCTTTCTCTGGGTACTTCCTACCGGGAAAGTGTCCTTAACCGTTATCCCCGAGGATTCTTAAGGGGCGCAGCCCCTTAAGCAACTTTTTGGTTACTTTTTGTTTGCACAAAAAGTAACCCAGGGTGTGCAGGGACCGGCAGGTCCCTACCAGTCCCTCCCAGGGGCCGGAGGCCCCTGCGCCCCGTTTTGAGGTTTTGAAAACCAAATCCCCCGTATAATATTTTGGCGCCTGCGCAAACTATCATACGGCAACACCCCAACGATGAGAGAAGGAGGGACCTCGTTATGTCTGAATGCACCAAGGACGGGTGCTCCTGCACCCCCAACCAGTCGATCCGCTGCACCGTGGAGAGCTGCGCCCACCACTGCCAGGGCCAGCAGTACTGCGGCCTGGATTCTATCCAGGTGGGTACCCATGAGTGCGACCCCAGCAGGGACCGCTGCACCGACTGCCAGAGCTTCGCCCCTGTCCAGTGAACGGCCGCCGGCCCTCGGCCGGCGTACATACCACCGGAGGGGGATTTGGGATGACTGACAAGACCAAAAACCGGATCGCCGGAACCGCCGGGGGACTGGTGAACGGCGCCTTCGGCGGCGGGGGCGGGATGGTGCTGCTGCCGCTGCTGACCAAGTGGAGCGGGCTGGAGGCCAAAAACGCCTTCGCCACCTGCGTGGCCATCATTTTGCCTATGTGCTGCGTGTCTACGGCGGTATACCTGTTCCGGGTGAGGCCGGATGTGGGGCAGGTGCTGCCCTATCTGGCGGGGGGCGTCGTGGGGGGCGTCATCAGCGGGCTCACTTTCGAGAAGGTGCCGGTGCGTATCTTGAAGCTGCTTTTCGGGGCGTTCCTGCTGTATGCCGGGGTGAGGTATCTGCTGTGGTAGAGTGGGTGCTGCCGTTTCTGTGCGCCCTGGGTACCGGGGTGCTGTCGGGTTGGGGCGTGGGCGGCGGGACGCTGCTGCTGGTGTGCATGACCCTGCTGCTGGGGGTGGACCACCGGACGGCCCAGGCCATCAATCTGCTGTTCTTCCTGCCTACCGCCGCCATCAGCCTGTTCTTCCACCGGAAGAACGGACTGCTGGATAAGGACACCTGGCGGCAGGCCGCCGTCCCCGGCGCGGCGGCCTCCCTGGCCGGGGCGCTGCTGGCCACGGCGGTGGACGTGTCGCTGCTGCGAAAGCCGTTCGGAGCGTTCCTGATCTACAGCGGGGCGTCTATGCTGTTGAGCGCGAGGAAAAAGAGGGAATAAAGGGAGCGGGGCGTGTTCCGCCCCGCTCTTGGTACAGTGGTTATGCGATTTTTGGTGAGATCCATACATCGTTGAAGGAAAGCATTAGAACAGCCAGTCGGGGACGTCGTCGGGGATGGAGCCGTCGTCCGTATCGGGCTCTGTGGTGTCCGCGCCGGGATCTGTTGTCTCACCGCCGGAGGGAGCCTCCGTGCCGGGGGATGTGGTCTCGCCGCCGGAGGGAGTCTCTGTGCCGGGAGAGGCAGTCTCACCGCCCGGAGTGGCGGTCTCTCCGCCGCTGGGGACTGTGGCGTCGCCGCCGGTGGGCGCGGCGGGCTGGCCGTTGGTGCCCACCAGGATGATCCGGTCGCGCTTGCTGTAGTTGCTCACCGCCTCCAGGTCGCTGGAGATCAGCTTGCCATCGGCGCTGTACACGTTGCGGTAGGTCTCCACCTTGTGACCCGTGTAGCCGCTCTGCTTCTGCTGCTGGGTGCCGTAGGGCAGGGAGTCCGTGTTCTCGTAGACCGTCTCGTAGGGGGTGGAGCTGAGCTCCTTGTAGGTCATCTTTACGTAGGTGCCGTCCACGTTGGTGCCCACGAACTTCACCGTCAGCTTGCCGCCCTCATAGGTCACGTCGATGCGGACGGGATAGCCGGTGTTGTTCTTGAAGCGGAATTCCGGGCCGCCCCAGCTCACCGTGGCGTCCATGCCCAGGGTGATGTAGCCGGGGAAGAACCGGTGGTTGTGCCGCTCCACGATCTCCAGGTTGGAGTTGAGGCAGGCCAGATAGACGGTGCTGGACACCTGGCAGATGCCGCCGCCCACGGTGTCCACGGTCTCGCCGTTCACATAGGTGGCCGCCGCGCCGAAGCCACGGGCCGTGGTGCGTTCGCCCACCACCTGGTTATAGTCGAACACGTCCCCGTCGTTGAGGATGGTGCCGTTGACGCACTCGCCGGCCAGGCGCACGTTGCCTTTCCGGGCGGTGGTGCCGCTGACGCTGGTGGTGGCGGTGCCCAGCACGTCACGGAAGAGGACCGCCTGCAGCTGCTCCGCGGTCATCTCCGGGTAGATGATGTCCGCCGGGAGCTGCACCGTCTCGCCGGGGACGGCGGACTCCAGCACCAGGGCGGCGGCGTCCGGGTCAATGGACACGCCCACCTGGCCGTCCACCACCTTGCCGCTCTCGATATCGTAGCGGGCGGGAAGGGCCTCCACGTTCAGCTCCTCGCTGATGGCTTTCAGGTCCAGGGGCTGGGCCTCCACCGTCTTCCAGGGGGCCTCCACGTCGCCGGGGGAGCCGTCCATGGCCGACAGAGCCTCCACCAGTCCCTCCTGGTCCAGGGCCTGTCCGTCGGAGGGCTTGACCACAAAGAAGCCGTCCTCCCGGAGCTCATAGCTGCTGTTCACCGGTTCGCGGTCAAATTCCGCCGCCAGGGCCGCCGCGGTCTGGCGCAGCACGGCCTCGTCGTAGCCGCCGACAGCCACCGTGACCACGTTCTCGCTGCCGAGATAGCCCTTGACCAGGGTCAGGCCGTTTTTCAGCCAGCCCAGGATGCCCGTCTCGCGGCCCACGCCCCAGGCGGCCTCGGTCAGCGCCTCGGTCTCCACCTTGGCGCCCAGCTGTTCCTGGGTGTATTTGCCCAGCTCCAGGCCGTTGGCGGTGATGGTGACGGTGCCCTGGAGCAGCTCGTCGGCGGAGACGCGCTGGGCCAGCTCGCTCTTGGTCAGGCCCTCCAGCGGCTCCCCGCCCAGCTTGACGCCGGGGAAGACCGTGTCATATCCGTTGGCGTACACGCAGACGCCCGCGACGGCGCCGGCCAGCAGCAGGACCAGTACCAGAAGGACGATCCAGACCGCCTTATGGCTCTTCTTCTCCGCCGGTTCCGCCGCCACAGCAGCGGAAGTGGCCGGCTTTGCTACCCTTTTTCCACCCATGGTGATCTCCTCCTATCCCATCGGGGAATGTGTTTTGCGCAGTTGCCAATAGTGTACCACGTTAAATTCAAAAAAGCTTTACAATTTTGTAACAAGAAAGGAGAAATTTTTGAAATCTGCGGAAGGCGGCGGCATAAGATTGACGAAAAAAACCAAAGTCCCCGCCGCGCTGTCCCGTGCGGGACAGGGAATGGGGGTCAGAGCAGGGCCTTGGCCTCTTCCAGAAATTTTTTGAACGCGCTGGGGACCGCCAGCTGCTCCAGCTCCGCCCGGTTTGCCCAGAAGAGGTCCCGGTTCTCGCCCCGCACGGACAGCACGTAGCCGGTCATGTGCCACTCCACGTGAGTGAACACATGGCGGGCGGTCAGCTTTTTTTGCCAGTCCAGGGGCGTCAGGCCCCAGGCCGTTACCGCGGAGCCCGCGGCGTCCTCGGCGAGGGCGCCCGGTGTGTGGGGGAACTCCCACAGCCCGGCCAGCAGGCCGGTGTCCGGGCGCTTGCGGAGGGCGACGGTCCCGTCGCGGAGCAGGAGGTAGACAGTCAGGTCCTCGACCCGGCGGGATTTCTTTTTTTCGCGGACGGGCAGCTTGTCCTGGAGGTGGAGGCGGTTGGCCTCGCAGAGAGGGGCGAGGGGGCAGTCTTCGCACAGGGGCGCGCCGTTTGGCAGGCAGACCGTGGCCCCCAGGTCCATGAGGGCCTGGTTGAACTCGCCGGGGCGGTCCGGGGGCATGGCGGCGGATATGCGGGCGCGGATGTCCTTTCGGACGGCCGGGTCCAGGATGTTGCCGCTGATCCCGGCCACCCGGGCCGCCACCCGCAGCACGTTGCCGTCCACCGCCGGGACGGGCTGGCCGAAGGCGATGGAGGCGACGGCCCCGGCGGTGTAGTCGCCCACGCCGGGAAGGGTCAGGATATCCTCCCAGCGGTCCGGGAAGACGCCGCCGAAATCGGCCATGATCGCTTGGGCGGCGCGGCGCAGGTTCCGGGCCCGGCTGTAGTAGCCCAGGCCCTGCCAGAGCTTCATCAGCTTTTCCTCATTTACTGCCGCCAGGTCCGCCACGGTGGGGAGTTCCTCCATCCAGCGGAGGTAATATGACATTACCGCCGCCACGCGGGTCTGCTGGAGCATGATCTCCGACACCCAGACCTGATAGGGGTCCCTGGTCCCGCGCCAGGGGAGAACTCGTTTGTGGATATTATACCAGTCCAACAGGGGGACTGGTATGGAATAGAGAAGATCTTGGTTTTCGGTCACAGGGGGGCTCCTTTTCCTACATAACAATTTGGTGCTAATCAGTAGGGGCCTCCGGCCCCTACCACCTCTTATTCTATCTTTCAGTGCCTGCCGGCACCCTGGGGTACTTTTCCCACGCGGGAAAAGTACCCAAAAGGGCGCCAGCCCGTAGGGCTGGACCTCTAACTAATTTTTGTTAAGGGCAGATGGATGGTGGAACTAGAGGCCAGAGAAAGCTTTCATCGGTACTGCTGTTTTGTTTTTCCTTAGTCTTACTGCCGGTTGCTCCGTTCCACTACGCAATTGAGGGCGCGGTTCTATTCGGGCCGTATACGGAAATCTGTCCTGTGCGTAGTGGAACGGAGCAGGACGCAGTCGGAATACGTAAAAACGACCAGCACACCCAATGTCCGGTTTCGCCGCCCCAAGCGGCGAAACTTGCGCCGCAGAAGGATCTCCTTGGGGGACATACTGAAATAGCCGCTTCGCCCCATACACGGGAGCAAGAACAGTTTAGACAAAACCAACCACAGGGGGAGCGCAAAACTAAACAAAAAAATAAGGAAAGATTCTCAAGAAAACCATTCCTGGTTTTCTTGAGTGCACTTTTGGTTACTTTTCCTGCAAGGGAAAAGTAACCCAGGGGCGCACCCCGCCTGGGGGTGCCAATCAGCCCTGTTGGGGGCGGAGCCCCCACCGCCAAAGCCGGCTTTTTCCCCAAAAAGGGAAAGGGCATTATCCGAACCGGCGGGCGAAGCCGCACCTGCGGCATAGCTCCTCGCTGGGTTTCCCCTGGGAAAACCCTTCATAGAGTGCCCTGGCCCGGGGGGAGGCCAGGACCTCCCGTAGATCCTGGTGCAGCAGGTCCCCCAGGGGGACATCCCCCTCATGGTCCAGACAGCAGGGGACCACGGCGCCGTCCGCCAGGACAGCGACTTGGTCCCGCAGAGCAAGACAGAAGCGGGTGTGTTCCTCCGGGGCGCTCAGGTCCGGCCAGTCGAATTTTTCCGCCTGCTCCAGATAGAGGCGCTCCCTTAAGCGCCAGCTCCCGGCGCGGGGCTGGGGCAGGTCCAAAGGCCACGCGCCCAGCTTTTCCGACAGGAATCCTAAAATTTCGCCGTTTCGCTGGTCGGCCCCGCCGATGTTCCAGAGGCGGAGGGCACAGATGGTGCCGCCGGACGCCGCCGGGCGGACGTAGTCCCACACGGAGGTGAGGTAGGGCAGCAGGTCCCCCGCGCCGTTGCCCTCCATGGCGTGGAGGGAGACGCTGACCTTGTAGGGGGGCTTGGACAGCAGCAGGTCCCGCCGTTTCGCCAGCAGGGTGCCGTTGGTGGTGAGACAGACCTTGAAGTCCAAGGCATTGGCGATGTCCAGCAGCTCGCTTAACTGGGGGTGGAGCAGGGGCTCGCCCATGACGTGGAGGTACAGATAGCTCACATAGGGGCGGAGCTTCTCCGCCAGGAGGCGGAAGGTGGTAGGCGACATGTACCGCTTTTCCCGGCGGGTGCCGGGACAGAAGGAGCAGCGCAGATTGCAGATGTTGGTGATCTCGACATAGGCCCGCTTGAGCATGGGTGGGTCCTCCAGAGGGGTGATGGCGGCGTATGGGTGGTCCGTTGAAAGTCCCCGGATCGGTGATCCGGGGACTTTTTTGCGGCTATATCCGCTTTAACTTGGGCTGGTTGTTCTCGTAGAGATACCGCAGGCCCTTCAGAGTCAGGTCAGGGTCGCGGACGATTCGGTGGGTGCAGCGGGCGGTCACCAGCGCGCAGGAGCCCCCGGTGGCCACCACCGTGGCCCCCGCCATCCTGGGGAGGGCCAGATACCGGCCCAGGAAGCCGTCCACCATCATGGCGCTGCCCAGCAGCAGGCCGCAGCGCATGGCGTCGGCGCTGTTGCGGCCCAGACAGTCCGCGTCGCTGCCGCCCAGGTCGATGGAGGGCAGCAGGGCCGCCGTGGCCTCCAGCTGCTCCGCGCTGCGGCGGATGCCCGGCAGGATGCAGCCGCCCAGGTAGGTGTTCTCCGAGTCGATGGCCGCGATGGTGGTGACGGTGCCGGCGTCGATGAGGACGGCCGGGGCGCCGTACTCGGTGAGGATCGCCAGGGTGTCCGCCACCAGGTCGCCGCCTAGCTGGGACGGGTCGTCGATGTGGATGCGGAAGCCCGTGCGGATGCCGGGGCCTACCCGCTTTACCTCCCGGCCCGTCACCGTGCGGGCGGCCTCCTCCACCAGGCCCGTGAGGCCGGGGACCACCGAGGACAGGATGCAGGCGTCAAAGCCCTCCCGGGGCAGGCCGTGGAGATGGAGCAGGTCGTAGAGCACGGCGGCGTACTCGTCGGCGCTGCGCTCCGTGCGGGCGGAGAGCTTGGAGCGCATCCGCAGGACGGGGCCCTGGAACACGCCCAGGGAGATGTTGGAGTTTCCAATGTCGATGGCAAGCAGCATGGCGGCGTCTCCTTCGCGGTCTCATTTCACCGAACAATATAGCACAGGGCGGCAGAGTTGGCAAGCTGAATTTGGGGGCGTTTCGCTTGAAATTGGCGGGAGGGGTGCGTATAATGGGGGGAGATGAGCGAGAATGAACGCGAGAGAAATTGGGAGGAGAAAGATGGAGCGAACGATCAGGACCATGGAAGAGCGGTATCTTCTTCCATCGCTGGATATGGTGGAGAAGGTCTTTACCGAATGGAGAGATCCGGCCGAGGGCAAAATGGTCCGGCGGCTGGTGGAGGAGATACGGGCCAAGAAATACTACGTCCCGGAGCTGGAGCTGGTCACGGTGGATGAGCGGGACGAGGTCATCGGATACGCCATGTTTTCCCGATTCCACATTGAGGGAAGGTATGACGGCGAGTTGCTGCTGCTGACGCCGGTGGCGGTGAAGACGGAGCTGCAGAGGCGGCACATCTCGCGGGACCTGCTGGAATTTGGACTTGAAAAGGCCGGGAAGATGGGGTTCAAGGCGGTATTGGTGGAGGGGAATCCACAAAACTACCGCTCCCGAGGGTTCCGGCCCAGCTATCTGTTCGGGATCTGCGCGGGACCCAATATCAGGCTGCCCCACCCGGACTGCCTGATGGTGAGAGAGCTGGAGGCGGGCGCGCTGGAGCGGATAAACGGCCTGGTGGATTACTCCTTTTATGAGGCGCTCCGGGAAGAATAGGACCGGGGCGCTCTTTTCGCGCTTTTTCCGGCGGGACCGGATGGAGGGGCGTTACAAAACATTGACGATTTTGTAACAGTTTGACAGCGGTTTGTCATAAAATCGTAAAAGAAACGACATGATTTCCCGGAGCTTCTGCGGTACAATAAGGGTGTCCGAGGAAAGCGTTCCTTTGGAGTTTTCTGTTCAAGGGAAGAATGTACGCAGAGAGAAATAAGGAGGCTGGGATATGCTGCAAAGCTTGAAAAATTTAAGCAAGGCGAAGAAAATCGGGATCGGCGCCGGGGCGGGCGTGCTGGCGGTGCTGCTGGCGGTGATGGCCGTTTGGCAGCCCTGGAAGCAGGAGGAGGCCCCGCCGGACGACGATCAGCAGGGGGTGACGGACCAGGTCCAGAAGCCCGGCGGCGCCCAGGAAAATGAGGAGAAGCCCGTCACCCTCCGGGTGGGGAACAAGGAGATCCCCTGTGTGATCTATGAGGGGGACGGCTGGAGCGTCTATGTGCCCGAGGATTGGACGGCGGAGAAGGACGGCGAGGCGGCGGCCCGGTTCACCTCCCCGGAGGGGGCCAGCGCCTACGTGGCGCGGCTCCGGGAGACGAATGGACTGGCGGATACATACGCCTCCCTCTATCCGGGAGAGGGGACGATGAACCGGGAGTTCTACACGGGGGACGGGCAGAACGGCTGGCACCTCACTTTCTCCGCGCCGGTTGACCGGTGGGAGGACTTCGACCATCTGTTCCGGGCCATCGCCCGGACCGGGGAGCTGGACGGGGAGAAGCCCTTTGACGCGTGGACGCCCATGCCGGAGGAGCCGGACTGGCAGAATATCGACGGGGACACCCTCATCTTTACGGACAAGGACGGCGTGCCCGTCAGCGACACGGCGGAGGAGGCCATCCGGGCCAGGATGCTGGGCTGGTCCCCCGAGAGAAAGGCCGCTGTTACCGGGAAATATGACTTTGAACTGGAGTGGCGGGGCAGCTACGTGCAGCTGGGAGAGAACCAGCTCACGGACGTGTTCGGCTCCCAGGTGGCCTATGAGATCAAGGCGGGGCAGGAGGAGAACGTGTCCCCGACCGGTGGGGAGGCCATCAAGAACGGCTGGCTGAAGGAGAGCAGCGACCTCTACCTCATCGCCACCCAGAACGGCGGGCCCGTGGAGAAGAAGCTGGCATATTGGAGCAATGACTGCGCCCCCGGAGACCTGCTCTTTGCCTCCGATGTGACCGACGTGCTGGCGGGGCGTGCCCCCAGCCGGGCGGACGGGACGGCGTCATAAACAGCAGAAAAATAAAAATACGGGCTGTTTTTGGAAACAGCCCGTATTTTTTGCGCCGGGTTATACTGATTGTTTACAGGATTTCATCCAGGACGGGGGACAGCCAGTCGCCGTCGAAGTCCTCGATGCGGCCCTCGTCGGCCAGGGCAGCCAGCTTGGGGTCGATGGGCATACGGGCCAGGAGGCGCAGGCCGTGGGCCTCGGCGGCGGCCTGGGTGCGGCTCTCGCCGAAGAGGGGGATCTGCTTGCCGCAGTCGGGGCAGACCAGGTAGCTCATGTTCTCCACCACGCCCACGATGGGGACGTCCATCATCTCCGCCATCTTGACGGCCTTCTCCACCACCATGCTCACCAGTTCCTGGGGGGAGGCCACGACGATGATGCCGTCCAGGGGCAGGGACTGGAACACGCTGAGGGCCACGTCACCGGTTCCCGGAGGCATGTCCACAAAGAGGCAGTCCACGTCCCAGATGACGTCGGTCCAGAACTGGGTGACCACGCCGCCGATGATGGGGCCCCGCCAGAGGACCGGGTCCGTCTCGTCGTCCAGCATCAGGTTCACGCTCATGAGCTGGATGCCGCCGTCGGTGACGGCGGGGAGGATGCCCCGGTCGTCGCCCACGGCCCGCTCGTGGACGCCGAAGGCCTTGGGGATGGAGGGGCCGGTGATGTCGGCGTCCAGGATGCCCACGTCCAGGGCCCGGCGGCGGGCCAGGACCGCCAGCTGGCTGGTCACCATGGACTTGCCCACGCCGCCCTTGCCGGACACCACGCCGTAGACTTTTCCAACGCGGGCGGCGGGATTCAGGGACTTGAGAAGGGACTGGGGCTCGGTGCGGTCTCCGCAATTGGCGGAGCAGGTGCTGCAATCATGGGTGCATTCTTCAGACATTGGTTGTATCTCCTCATTTTTAGTGTTGATGAAGGTGTTTTACCTCTTCCCAGTAGGCCCGGAGCTGCTCCAGGGCCTCGTTGTGCCGGGTGGAGCGGAGGGTGGGGAAGGAGCGGATCAGGCGGCGGTCGAAGAAGTCCAGCTTGCCGTAGTGGGCCTGGATGCGCTGACGGGCCTCGGCCCGGGCGGATTCCAGCCGCTGGGCCAGCTCCTCGCCGGCACCGGCCAGGGGCTCCAGCTTCTCCCGGAGGGCCTGGGCGGCCTCGGCGCGGCGCTCCCCGGCCAACTCCACGGCGGCGGACACCGCCTCCTCCATGTGGGCGCGGCGGGCGGCCTCGGCCTCACGGTGCTCCTCCCGGAGCTGGTCCAGCCGGGCCTCCAGCTCGGTCTGGAGGGCGTGGAGCTTCTGCAGGCTGGCGCTGACGCGGATGGCGGAGCGGACGGAGAGGACGATGTCGGCCAGGTAGAGCAGGAGCAGGGCGGCGGTCAGAGGCAGGCCGGCGCGGGTGGAGAGAAGATCGTGGGTCAGCTCCGACAGGGGCGGGTGGGCCACATGGCAGAGGACGACACAGGCCAGGCCAAAGAGGGTGGAGTTCAACAGGCAGACCCGGCCGTTGAGGTTGAAGCGGTGCTGGGAGTAGTCCCACCAGCGCATGTGGAACAGCTTCTCCATGACGAAGCTGGTGACGTACTCCACGGCGGAGGTCAGGAGCAGGCCCAGCAGGAAGGTCAGCGCCGGGCTCCGGCAGCCGCCGTGGAGGGCCCAGAGGACCAGCAGGGCGCCGTGGCCGTAGATAGGACAGAGGGGGCCGTTGAGGAAGCCCCGCTTCTCGCAGAGGCGGCGCTGGCAGAGGGAGCAGTAGACCATCTCGCCGCACCAGCCGATGAAGCTGTAGAGCAGGAGCAGGAGAAAACCGTAGGAGAGCAGGAGCAGGTCAAAACCGGGCATGGGCATCGCCTCACAGTGTTTGCAGGTGGAA
Source organism: uncultured Oscillospiraceae bacterium (assembly GCA_947589745.1). Classification (GTDB taxonomy): domain Bacteria; phylum Bacillota; class Clostridia; order Oscillospirales; family Oscillospiraceae; genus Pelethomonas. The sequence goes on along the minus strand of CANQCS010000014.1, from coordinate 2,335 downwards.
TTGGTCCGGGTGGGCGGCGCGGAGATAGTCCGCCTCCCGGCGCTGGCAGGTGAAGAGAAGGATCTGCCGGGTCCGGGACAGCTCCGTCAGGCAGTCCAGGGCGGCGGCCAGACGCCGGTCGTCAAAGGTGACCAGGGCATCGTCCAGGACGATGGGCACCGCTTTCTCCGGCGGCAGCACCAGGTCGCAGATGGCCAGGCGCACCGCCAGGTAGAGCTGGTCCGCCGTGCCCTGGCTGAGAAAGGCCGCGCTGTGGGGGAGGAGCTGATCCGCAGACTGGGCGGAGGGGATCATATCCCGGTCCAGCAGGACCTTATTATACTTCCCGGAGGTGAGCTTTGTAAAGACCTCGGCGGCACGTTTTCCCAGAGCGGGGGAAAATCGGGTCTGGAGAGAGGCGTTGGCGGAGGCCAGGACCTCCATGGCCAGGGCGATGGCGTCGTACTCCGTCTGGAGGGCATCCCGGCGGGCGGTCTTCTCCGCCAGGGCGGCGGACAGCTCGGCCCGGTCCCCCATGGCCTCCAGGCGGCCCTGGGCGGTGTGGACCGTGCGGTCCAGCTCCCGGAGCTGGTCCTGGGTGTTGGCGAGGCGGGTCCGGAGGGTGTCCCGGTCCACAGGGGGGCGGACCGGCGGCGATGGGGGCAGGTCCCCGTCGGGCTTGGGCAGGTGCTCCCACTCCAGGCGGGCGGCGGCCTCGGCGGCGCGGGCGGCCTCCAGGCGGTCATGGACGGCCAGGGCGCCGGTGATGGCCCGGTCGATACTGGGGGGATCGGAGGCCGAGGGCTGGAAGGCGCGGACCTTGGCCAGCAGCTCCGACAGGGCGGCGCGGCAGGCGGTGCCGGCGGCGCGGTTGCCGGCCTCCGCAGCGCGGGCGGCGTCCCGGGCGGCCTCGGCCTTTTCGTATAATATAGTATATGCGGCCAGTCCGGCGGCACGGGCCTCCTTTTCCTGGGCCAGGCGGGCGTCCCAGCGGCCTTGGCGGGCGCGGAGGGACAGCAGTCCCCCGGCCAGCACCAGGACCAGCGCGGCGAGGCCGGCGATTACCGCGACCACGGGGGGCAGATTCAGTATGGTGAGGATACCGGCCAGGAGGATGGCGGACAGCAGCGCCAGAACGGGGATGAGGGGGGACAGCCTGGGGCGGGGCTCCGTCTCCGGGGCAAGGCGGGCGGCCTCCTCCGGGGTCTTGCCCGCCAGGGGGTGCGCCCGCAGCGGTTCTTCGGCGGCGGAGAGCTGAGCGGCTGCCGCTTCTGCGGCGCGCCTGGCCTCGGCGGCAGCGCGGGTCTGGTGCTCCAGGCTGCGGAGGTCAGCCTGGCAGGTGAGCAGGTCGCTTTTGGAGGGGTAGCGGGCGGCGGCGCGCTCCAGGTCGTCGGTCTGGGCCCGGGCCGCCGTGTAGCGCTGCTGGGCGGTCCGGGCCGCCAGGAGCTGGTCGTAGCGGTCCGCCTCGTCGTGCCGGGACAGCTGGAGGCGGAGCGTATTGGCGGCGGACTGGAGGGAGAGCAGGCCGGTCTGGCCGCGCTCCAGGGAATCGGAGAGGTCATCCATGGCGGAGAGGGTGTCCTGGAGCTCGCGGATCTCCCGCTCCAGCTGGGGGAGCTGGCCGGTGGAGCGGTTGCTCCGGCGGGCGTTGAGGAGCTTTCGCAGGCGGGCGTCGGCGTCGGTGTAGGAGGTGTCCTCCTCGCCGGTGGAGATCAGGGAGGTGATGCGGCGCTCCAGGGCGCTGTTCTGGTCCAGGGACATGCCCGACTGGGAGATAAAGGCGCTGCGGACAAAGACCTCCTGGGGGACGCCCAGCAGGACCTCGCCACAGTTAGCGGCGGTCAGGCCGGGCACCGGGGTGGCTGTGCCGGTGTAGACGGCGGAGAAAGCGCCCATGGGGGAGTTGGTCCGGGCGGTGCGGCGGATGACGGTGACGGCGTCCGGGCCGTCCGTGAGGTCCATGGCGCCCTCCATGGGGCTGCCGGACCAGGGGAGATAGCGGCGCTTGTCCGCCGTCTCTGAGCGGTCGCGGGTATTGAGGCCGTAGAGCACCACCCGGAGAAGAGAGGTCCAGGTGGATTTGCCGCCCTCGTTGGGGGCCTGGATGACGTTGAGGCCGGGGGCCAGGTCCAGAGAGGCGTTTTCCAGCCGCCCGTAGGTGGCGGCAAGACGGTTGATGCGCATAGGGGGCTCTCCTATATCTTGTGGTTGATTTTGATGGATATACTATATCACGGATCAAGGGAAATGTCTGTGGTTTCGTCAGAAAAAAGTTTCAAAAATTTTGAAAAAAGGAGTTGACAAAGCTGAGGTGGCGTGCTATATTAAGCGAGCTGTCCGGAACGGGGCGTGAGCG
>CANQCS010000013.1 GCA_947589745.1 uncultured Oscillospiraceae bacterium | reverse complement strand
GGTGTCAAATGGGAAACTCCTGAGCAGAAGATGAAAGCGGCCTTCTCCCTGACCGCTCGTGGATACCGCCCACTGCCATATCTGCATAAGGAGATCGCGGAAGTCCGCTCCAACGGCGAACACCGGATCGCTCACATCCCAGTCGCCAAAGACCGGGCGATGCAGGCGCTGTATCGGTTCGCGCTGGACCCTGTGGCAGAATCCACCGCGGATCACATGTCGTTCTCTGCACGCAAATTTCGGTCTCCTTTGGACCTGCATGCCTATCTGACCCAAGAGCTTGAGAGGGAAGGAGGCCCTGAGATCGTTGTCCTGGCTGATGTCACACTTTTCTACGATAGCGCCAACCATCAATGGCTGCTCCGAAATATCCCGATGGATAAATCAGTGCTTCGCAAATTCCTCAAGGCAGGCTTTATTCTCCAGAACGAGTTATTTGCGATCGACCAGGGGATCTCTCTCGGGACATCCCTCTCCCCAGTCCTTGGAAATATGATGCTGGATGGGCTGCAAACCTATCTCTACGATCATCTCTATCCGAAGGGCGGCGTGGAATATCCATACGGACATCTCTTTCGATTTGCCGATGACATGGCTATCACCGCCGGAAGCTGGGCGCAGGCAGATCAGATCCTGGAGATCGTTTCCGCTTTTCTGAGAGAACGAGGACTCCGTATCAGCGCGGAAAAAGCCCGTGCTGTCCACATCAACGAGGGATTCGATTATGTGGGCCGGCACTATCAAAAGGTCGACGGCATTCTGATGGTCACCCCATCGGGACGAAATATCCAGAAGAAAAAGTTGGAGCTCGCTCATCTGATCCTTGATTACAAAGGCTCTCAGCGGTCTTTGATCGAAGCCATCAACAAAAAGCTCGCTCACTGGGCCAGTGCCCAACGAACCAACTCGGATGCCTATTTTGCGTTCCGAGATATGGACAGCTACGTCAACGGCCTTCTGGTCAAGCGGTTGTCCGAAAAATATAAACGCTGGAAACCGGAGACCGTGAGAGGCAAGTTTTGGATCAAAGAGGATGGTTTTTATGTATTCGTCCTTCCAGAGGACCACACGGTCCGCGTGGAACGGCTCGCGCCGGCGGAGATCGTATGGCACAAGCCTGTAAAGAGCAGCTTCAACTTCTATCTGGACATGGATTACACCATGTGGCTCAAATATCGCCGGATGATCCAAAAGCATACCGGAAAATATGCCTCTGTCTGGAGGAGACAGGGAGGTCGCTGCGCGTATTGCGGTCAATCCATGCTGCCGGATCAGGATGTAACGGTAGTAGAGAAAAGCGTTGGCCAAGGCCGCAGAGTACAGAATCTTCTCTACATCCACAGCCGGTGCGGATATGACGTCTTCACTTCTGAAAATGAAGGATCGACCGTGACACCTCCGGACTTCTTTGAGCTTCTGGAGGATGTGAGGGAGGACGCCCCCGAAAAATACTCTCCCTACCTGGAACTCACGGACTTCTTCCATCGGACGGAAGAGACACCGCTGGCCATGACATTCCAAGAGATCGAAAATATCCTCGGGGACGACCTCGATTGGGAAGCCTATTTCTACGAGGCATTCTGGCTGGATGAGCTGCCGGGAAACGGCTCGCCGCTCTGGCAGGAAGAAGGCTTTCCGTTTCACGCCATCATTCCCAGTCCAAGGCTCTACTGTATCTCCGATTCCTGGACAAGCCAAGGATACGAGATCAAAGCATTGCACCTGGACCGGGAACGGGTCGTGTTTCGGAAAAAGGTGAAGAACGTATCCGGCCTCATGATACCGAGACGGCTGCTCACCAGAAAGCTTCCCGACCAGGCGGTCTACGAGGCCAATGCATTTTTCAAGCAGCTCACGCAGAAATATGGGCTGTAGGATACGGCCTTACTTCTGCTTCAGCAGCGCGACGAGCTCCTCATACTCTTCCTTGGTGATACGGTTCCCAAGGTAGAAAATGTCGAGCTTGTCCATAAGGTCCTCAGTCTGACCACGCTCGATCATACGCTTGATAGTACGATACAGCATTGTCGTGTTCTCCTTTCTTTAGATTTCAGAATCCGAAAAACTCAGCTCCAGCAGAGTCAAACGGAACTCCTGATCGACGTTCATGGCGTCAGCGTCCTGAATGCTCTGATCGAGCTGTCCCTGATTGGTAGTCAACAGGAACAAAGCCTGGTCCTTGGACATCTGCGCCTCTTCATAAGTCCAGATGGTCTGAGTCTCCTCACGGTCCATCTCCTGACGCTGCGTTTCAACAATGTTGCGACGCAGGTAGACTGTAGTTACGCCGACCTCGATTTCGGGAGGCCGGACGGCGCTTTCGGCGTGAATGTAGGTGAGCTCCACTCAGCGTACCTCCTTTCGGCATATAGCGTTTTACAAGCCGCTCATAGATGTACCTGTCGCTATGCCTGTCGTAACGGGAAATATACCGCTTCATCCGTTGGAAATTGACACGGGGCTTGATGAATTTACGGTACATATTATAGGTGTCCGTGCAGTCGATCCACCCAAGGTACGACATCATCTGACGATAGTCATGTACAGTTGGTTTGCGGCCCTGATAGGGTTTCTTGTGGATCTTACGAGCTTTTCGTGTTGCTTTGAGCATGATGGACTCTCGGAGGACCGTCCGATTTCGATAGAACACGAAGCCCATGAAATCAAGAGGTCTGCCCTTCTCCTTGATTTCACCGTTTTTCTTGACAAGATATGAGAAACGGAATACCTGCCAATCTCCCTTCAGCTCAAGGCCGTAATACTCGGCCATGTACTTGGAGATAGCAATGCGCATTTGGTGCAAGACTTTCTTGTTTGACCCGAAAACGACCATGTCATCCATATACCGAACATAGTGGACAGCATGGAGCTGCTCTTTGACGTAATGGTCCAGCTCCTGGAGAAACCAATTGGAGAGCCATTGGGAAGTATAGAAGCCAAGAGGAATACCGACATCGACCACATCGATGATCTTGAACAGCAGATCGAGCATTCGGTCGTCGTGAATTTTCCGGGCAAGCTTTGCCTTCAAAATATCATGCGGAATACTGTCAAAGAAGTGATGAATGTCCATTTTCAGAACATACTTCACATTCTTCGGATCAGTGTCTATCCATTTCTCTATGACTTTCTTCGCTTTATGGGAGCCCCGTTTCGGTAAGCTCGCATAGCTATGCTTATACATCCCATGCCAGAACATCTCTTCCAGAGCCTTGCAGATGCAATGCTGGACGATCAACTCCTCCAAAGTGGGAACGACGATAGACCGCTCTTTCTGAGCAGTCCCATCTTGGATGATGACCGGAGTATGTTCGGCATTCTCGTAGTTGATGATCCATTCCAAGGAGCTATCGAGCAGTTCATCATCCGACATATGCCGCCGTTTCAGCATTTTTCGGACACGCTTGGTGCGTTTTGCCTGCTTGATGGCTTTTCGGCGATTGGTTTCGGATATGCAGATTTCAAACAAGTGTCTGTAGGATTTCATTCTTCTCTTATCCTCTCACCCGCGTTCAGCCTCTTTCAGATACTAACGGGTGCTTGCACCGAGTTGATTTTCACCAAGTGGTGAGGAAGGGCGGAGCAACAGAAGCCACCCCGCCCTTACTGCATTCAGCAGCGATATGCACTGCATTATATGTTGTAGAGTCTCGTTGAGGTAAGATAGGGCCGCGCCGATGTTGGTGTTCGTATTGGAAGGCGTATTATAGAGGTTAGCGTAGAAGGGACCGCAATTCAGGTCATTGTTCCAATTGCCGCCAACATTCGCAGGGCGCAGTGCATACCCCTACCTGTTTTTAGGAGCAGGCGCTCCATTTTGAATCCGTTTCTCCGGAGACCCAAGGTTCTCCCGTCCTCTCCTTTACGCGGCTACGCCGCGGCAAGCGGTTTACAAGAGAGGGCCGCGCCGATGCCGGTGGCCGTAAAGGAAGGCGTAGCATAGAGGTCAGCGTAGAAGGGACCGCAATGCAGGTCATCGTTCCCATCGCCGCCAACATTCGCATAGTATCCGCTTCCGCTGTCAGCGTACACATAATCGGCTTCATAAGTCGAACTGGAGCCGCTCGCAGCCATGGGAAACCGCCCGAATTTCTCCGTTTTCATCTTGCTGATGTACCCACTGGAAGTCAGCTTAACACCGGTGATTTCCGTATAACCGGTACCATCGGTATTGTAATCCTCAGCAGTGGTTCCATCCTTGGTGCCCCTCGTGATCTTCACCTTCTGGACACCGCCAGAGATGGTCCATCCGGCAATTCTCCGGAAGATATTGCCCCACCAGTTTTCCATGCCGAAGACCTTGACACCGGAGGTCTTGTCGCTCGCTCCCCAGAACATTCCCTTGCTGTCCATCGTGCCCGGAGCAATAGCCGCGCTGGCGCTGCACACGCCGTTACCGTATACCGTCTGACCGTCCGTGCTCTTGCCCATCATAGTCAGCAGATCGTTGATGAGCTGCCGGTCGGCGAGGACCTCCGTATACCAAGAGTCAGCGCCGTTTGCCTTGGCGTAGTTGATCTCCGTCGTGGCGTTCTGCGAGACCATGTTGCTCTGCCCGCTGATAGAGCGCAGCCGGTTAGAAGAATCCTTGGAACCGAAATAGATCGGCGTGTAGAAGTGCGGGATCTCATTGTTGTTCTTATCATAGTTGCACCAGCACTCATAATCGTCGTCCACCTTGACATCGGAACAACGGAAGTGATAGCCGCTGCTGTCCTCCCAGCGCTTGGTGTAGATTTTGGGCCACTCCATCATGGCGTTGCCCTCATAAGCGACGCTCTTTACATCAGACGCGCCGCCCTCGGCCTTCTGCGTGTAGTCAGCAGGATCGAGGTAATAATCCACGGTCCCGTCAAACTTCAGCATACAAGGCCTCGGCATGAACTTCTCACCCGGGACGGAAGGCCACCCGCCATAAGAGAAAGCCGAACCGAAGTTCATTTTCGCCGGCTCGAACTCGCTGTTCTCCACGTCAGCCGGATAAGTGACGCGAGTCGCAGGGTTCTGATCGGTAAGAGACAGATCGTAACCGTAGAAATACTCCCGGAAGCTGGCCTTGACGGTGATCGTCGCATCCTGCGGAGCCAGGTAGTTATCGCTCTCAGCCACCTTGACCGTGACTACAGACTCGCCGCTGGTGTCGTTGACGCTCTTAACCTCGACCTCACCGCTGTTCTGGTTGATCTCACCAATTGCGACCGCAGCGGTGTTCTTCGAGGTGGCCGTGATGGTGCCGTTGCCCTTGCGGGTCACCGTGAACTTCGACGTCTTGGTGTTGGCATTCAGCGTAATGGACTGTGGAGCCAGTGTAATGGTGTTTGGAGCCTTGCTAATGGCCCAGGTAGCCGTCTTGGCGTCAGTCGTCTCGTCCCACCACTTATAGTTCTTCGTGGGGGTAAAGCTGGCAGTGTAGTCTGTTCCGGCATTCACCTTGGCATCTACCGAGACGGTCATCTTGGAAGCGTCGTACTTCTCATTCCAGGTCGGAATCTTCGGGTTGCCGTCGTAGACCAAAGAACCGTCCTGCTTCGGGACCTCGTCCAGAACAGCACGGTCGATCTTCCACTTGATCGTCTTCTTTCCGGTGCTCCGATCAGACCAGATGCCGTTGATCAACGTGAAGACAGCGTCATATTCACCGGCGTCTGTCTGTTCGGTGACCTGAACGGAAGAGTTCGTCTCGTCGAAATTCTCCCATTCGGGGGTCTTCGGGGACCCATCGTAAGTGGGAATGTTCGTCTGAGTGGGAATAGTCACCAGCACACTGGTGATGATCCAGGTGGCGTTCTTGGTTTCGATGGTCTCATCCCACCACTCATAGTTCTTCGTGGGGGTGAATGTCGCGGTGTACTCTCTGGCCTCGGTACCAACCGTTTCTCCACCGATCGTAAGCTTGTCCCGCTCATACCCAGTCCACTCAGGATACTGCGGACTGCCGTTTGCGATAAGAGCATTGCTCTGCGTGGGTACAGCGTCGATGACAGCACGCTTGATTTCCCAGGACACAGTGGCCTCGCTCTGAGCATCGGGGAACTCGTAGCCGTACTTCGCGGTGAACGTCACGTCATGCTTGCCGGCTTCAATGGCTTCTGTCTCACCAGAAAGCTCCATTTTGATGGGATCGTAGTCATTCCATTCCGGTGTCTGAGACAGGCCGGTGTATCGAGGCGCTTCCTTCTGTGTGGGAATGGCGACCTCGATTGCTTTGACGGTGACTTGCAGAGTTGTGCTCTTGGAGACACCTTCATAGGTGTATTCGATCTTGACATCCTGCTGGCCCAGTGTGGTGAATGCCGTCTTCGGGTAAGTATAGCCCTCAGCCTTGTCCTGGGACTCATCAGAGAACGTCGCGGTGACGACCATACCCTCCGGATCGAACTGTTCCAGATAATCGTAGGTCATCTTCTGCGGTTCCGTCGTAACGGCGATGGACTTCAGGACCTTCTCGACCGTAACAGAGACGGTGGCAGTCTTGGTGACACGACCTTCCGTATAGGTGATAGTGACCTCGGTGACCCCGTCCGTCAGGATCTGAGGCGACACGGTATAACCGGTCACCGGCGCGGTGATGCCATATCCGTAACTGGCCGTGACGACCATACCCTCCGGATTAAAGCTCTCTCCGGACTTGTAGGTCTGCTTCTTGGGAAGAGTGGTAACAGTCAGGCCTTCCAGCTTCAGAGAGCCGCCACCGCCTGATCCGCCGCCTAAGTTGAAAACTTTGCCAACATTCGGATTACTCATTATCAGTCTCGACCTCCAGTCGAATAATATCTACAGTGATATTTTCTTTCGGTACAGTGGTGCACTTGAATGTGAGCTCACCTGTGACAACGATGTTATCTGGCGCAATACCGGCTTCCGAATAGGCCTGATCGTTCTCAGCATCGACGCAGGCAAGGTAACAATAATGACTATCCGCGAGAAACTTCTCATCAGACACAGTCTGCTTATTGTCATTCCAGTTTTCTGCCAACAGAGTGACAACGATGTCAGACAGGCGTTCGCCGCCTACGGCTTGCGAAATAAGAGCAAGGTAATCAGCCCGCATTTTAACTACGGCCTTCTTTAATTGCTCAAGAATGATGTACTTTTGCTCTGCCATATACGAACACCCTTTCAAAAGGAAAACTGGCTTTAACCTTTAGCGTCGAAGATTTCAGTCAGCATCGCCTCAACCTCCTCATCAGAAGCGGTTTCGATACCGTCCAGCTTCGTCTTGTCCTCAGTGCTCATCAGGCCATGGACCTCCTGGGTAGCGTCCTCGTAAGGAGTGGCCCAGGTGCCGTCGCCTTTCAGGAACTGCTCCTTATCCTCAAGCTGAGGCGCTGGAACCAGGCCGTGAGCCCCGGCTCCTTCGTCAGCGCCGGTAAAGTCCTCATAAGTTGTTCCCACCGGAGTGGCCCAGGTGCCATCGCCCTTCAGGAACTGTTCCTTGTTATCGACCTGCGGAGCAGGAACAAGGCCGTGAGTCCCGGCTTCCTCGCTGGCACCGGTAAAGTCATCATAGGTGACAAGTTCATCCTTCTTGGCGTACTCGCTCAGATCCACGACACCGGAGAGAACGTCATACTTGTAGGTCTCGTCGCCCGCATCGACAACTGCCACATTAGACCCTGCGGGATAGCTCTTTCCCTGGCCTTCCAGGAAGTTCTCAGTGGTCTCAAAGCCATCCGTAATGTTCCAAACATGACCCAGATGTTCCTTGTCCAGAGATGCGTTGGTCTCCAGCTCCGCAAAGGCGCAGGAGCCCTTGGGGGTATAAACACCGCCCAGAGCGTTGATTTCAGTTTGCAGACCGTCCAGTTCGGTCTTGGTACGCGTCGCCAGCTTCTTCAGCTGGTCAAGAGTAGTGTGCTTAGCCATATAAACTCTCCTTCTATATATATTGTTAGGGCATAGGTCCGAAGACTTCGTCAAGCATCTTGTCGACGTCAGCATCAGCGACCGTACCAGGATCGCCGCCTCCACCTCCGCCGCCGTTGTCAAGCTCTTCTTTCAACTCATTGATAGCTCCCACCAGATCCTGGCTCTCCGTCTGAAGTTGGGAAACATCGCCGATATCCTTTGTCAGCTGAGCGTAGCTTCCGCCTCCGCCAGCATCGATCACAGCATCGTACAGAACTCGTCCCAAAGTACACCAAGCGGTGAAAATATCTTCCGAACTGCCGGAGCCCTCGACACGGGCCTTCAGGAAGACGCCACCCTCCTTCAAGCATTCGTCCGGAATCAGACACTTGTTTTCAGCCAAAGAAACGCTGACTTCGGCAGCACTCCCAGCCTTAAATATAACGGTTTTGGTGGGACAGTCGGCCCAGTCGCCGGTAAAAATGAACTCAACGCTGCATGGCGTTTTATCATTCCGGATAAGAGTCCCGCCCTCGACCATCTTAATGGTTGAGTCCTTGATGACCAGCTTCAATCATCACACCTCCTCATCCGTTCGCTGCCAGTTCAAGCCGCACCACATTGACAGTGAGATCCGTAGTCGGGTCTGTATCACTGGCAAATGTGATCTGACCATTCTGCGTAATATCTTTGGCTCGCACATGGCAATCCTCATACTCGTCCCGACAGGAAGAGTCTGAATCAACGAGATATTTATGTGTCGACAGTGCAACCAATCGCTCATCCGCAACTGTCGCCTCTCCATCGATCCACCCATCGACCGGAATAGTCAGGTCGAACCAAATACCGAGCACGTCGCCGGCACCCTCACCGTTTCGGCCGTTATAGACAGAGATGGTGTACTCTGTACCATTGGTCAGTAGCACGGTATAAATATCAGTGGTGCCGGGCATATGGTTGCCGCTAGTGAGCGTGATATCCTCAATACCGATGCCGATAGGACCCTGAATCTCACTGGTCATGTGCGTATCGTAATAATCGCCGGCCTCGGCATCCCAAATCCACCACGTTCTGGTCTCTGGGTCAATTTTAGGAGGTTTTCCGCTATACTGCTGGGCAGTTTCCGCACTCCTTTGAGCGGCAGAAGCGCTATCAGCAGCATCAGTCTTGGCAGCCTCAGCCCCCTCCAAAGCAGTTTCTGCATCGGTCTTGGCGGTTTCAGCAGCCTTGGCATCAGAAGCAGCAGATTCTTTGGATGCTTGGGCATCGTCCCTGGCCGTTTCCGCGGCCTTCTGAGCCGCAAGAGCCGTATTAGCAGAGCTTTCAGAGGCTTCCTGACTACTAACAGCGATGTCTCTGGCTGCCTCAGCATCATTTTTAGCGGATTCTGCCGCATCCTTATCAGCTGCTGTTTGAGCAGAGAGTGTCTCAACGTCGGATTTGACCGATTTCACACGAGCCTCAGCAGCAGCAACATTGGACTCACTAAGAGCCGCAGCGGAAGCAGAGTCGGCGGCATCCGAAGCTTTCTGCGTAGCAATAGCCTCTGAGTTCGCAGCAGCTTCTTGTGAAGCTTGAGCGGTAGCGGCAGATGTAGCTGCCTCTGAAGCTTTTGCGGTAGCCGTTGCCGCAGATGCCTTAGCATTGGTTTCTGACAAACTGGCAGCAGTAGCAGAATTTGAAGCAGCTTCTGCTTTTTCGCCGGCAATACTTTCTGACGCTTTTGCTTCCTGAGCTGATGCTGCCGCTTCCGAAGCCTTTTGTACAGCCGTCTGTTCACTGGCCTGAGCATTATCTTCGGAGGCTTTGGCCGCAGCGGCAGACGCGGATGCCTGAGATGCCTTTTCGGTGGCGATATTCTCTGAACTCTTTGCATTTGCAGCAGCTGTAGCCGCTTCCGTTGCTTTCTCGATTACCGTTGTTTCCGAGCTCTTTGCGGCAGCTGCGGAGCTGGATGCATCAGCAGCTTTTTGACCGGCAACATTCTCTGAACTTTTCGCAGCATTTTCGGATGCTTTTGCTGCGGCGGCAGAATTGAAGGCCGAATCCTGAGCCGTCTTCGCGTAATTCATAGCATTGGAAGATTCGGTATTCATGGCGGCCAACGCATCATGAATAGAACCACGAACCTCTTCTCCATAAACGGCTTCCATGATCTTTTGCAGATAGGGATCAATGTTGGCCAAATGGGATCACCCCTTTCTAATCTTCAAGCATCCAATCGATTGCCAGGATCTCTTCTCCACTCAGACAGCCGATCGTGTCCTCGAATTTTGCAGTCATCAGCTCCACTTCGTGCTCCATTTCGTTGAACGGAGCAATTTCATCGCAGAATTTCTTAAATTCCGGAGAATCGACCTTGATTTGCATGGTGGCCGCTCCATTTTGATCGATCACCTGCTCACCATATTTCTCGATCAGCGTATCGCGAACCCTCTCATACTCAATAAGATTATTGGTAAGCATGCGGGCATTCCGAGCAGCAATGTAACCCAGCTTATCAGTATGAGACAGAAGAGGTGCCAGCTGATTTCGCATAACGACCATCTGTGAGTTTTTTAATACTTTTTTCACGTGTCTTCTCCTTTCCGTTTATCCATTTATGAGCTCGGCAAGAGTGCTGTAATGCGATCCATCTTTGATATGGATTTCACTCGAACTAAGATTGAACCAGATACCATTTCCTGCCTCCAAACGCATCCCCATTCCAGCTGCAATCACCACTCCGGCAGGAGAATAAAGCTGAACAACATCTGTCGAATGTGTTCCGTCATTTCCCCAGCCACGTGTGAGACTACCATTAACACCGCCTTCACCCCAATAGATTGACGCGCCAATAATAGTAGGAGATGTGATCCTGACACTGGTGATTTCCGTATTTGTAATGTAATAGGGAAGCGTAGGCACCTTAATACCATTGGCCTTGGCTATGGCATCTGCGGCATCGGTTGCAGCATCGTCAGCCGTTTTTTTAGCGTTGGCCGCAGCGGTATTAGCAGATGACGCTAACGAATAAGCCGGATTAGATTGCAGGTTAGAGTTTGTTACATTCGCCCAATTTATCGTACTACCACTGCCCATGGTGATGTCACCGTTGATTGTAACAGCACCATTAGAGTCAACTTCAAACGTAACGGTGCTTGTATTTTTCTTAGTGATCTTGATCCCATGAAGATCCAGGTAATCCGCTTTGAACCTGTCAACAGATCCGGTGGTCCCGCTATCTGTCGTTTTCGTCATCATACTTCTGCCGGAGGCATCAAGGAAATCAGAAGCCTGTACCGTGCCTTTGAATGTACCACTGGCACCGGAGAGAGAACCGGAAAACGTACCTTTAGTGGCTGTAAGATTGCCCTGCTCATCAACTTTGAAGGCACCATTACCAATATTGATGGCACCGGAAAACGTACCCCTTTTAGCGGTGAGATTGCCGGACGTGTCAACTTTAAAATTACCGCTGCCAATATCAATAGCACCGGAGAATGTACCTTTTTTGGCAGTGAGATTCCCTTGCGCGTCAACCTTAAAATTGCCACCACCAATGTCAATCGCACCGGAGAACGTGCCCTTCTTAGCAGTTAGATTGCCAGATGTATCAACAATGAAATTGTCACCAATATTGATGGCACCGGAAAACGTACCCCTTTTAGCGGTGAGATTACCTTGTGTATCAACAATGAAATTATCGCCAATGTTAATGGAACCCTTTTTCATAGTCAATTGGCCATCTGTCCCCACCCTAAAAGTGCCATTGCCAATATCGATAGAGCCTCTTTTCATCGTCATATTGCCTTGCGCGTCAACCTCAAAATTACCGTTTCCGATGTTAATGGAGCCCTTTTTGATCGTCACATTACCATCTGTATTGACTTTGTAGTTGCCGTTGCCAATATCGATAGAGCCCTTCTTTATCGTTACATTGCCATCTGTATCAACCTTAAAGTTGCCGTTTCCGATGTTAATGGAGCCCTTTTTGATCGTCACATTGCCATCCGTATCCACCTTAAAATTTCCATTTCCAATGTCGATCGAACCTTTTTTCATGGTCAAAGTACCGTTGACCAGATCAAATACAACATTGGAATTGCGATCCTTTAAGACACCGGTAGCAATATATGTGGCGTTGATGTACAGCTTCCCGCCTTCCAGATAAATACCTTGAGCAAGACCGTTATTGGTCAGCCGATTAAACACTTCATCCTGATCCAAGGATTCGTCGAGATCTTTAACATCTTTCTTACTGGCGACAGTCGAGTTGCCAACCTGAGCAGAAGCGGAAAGTCTGAACTCGCCAGTTTCAAGATTCCAGTAGTTACTTTTCTTGACATCTTGAAGAATACCGGCTCGAATGATGTCCCCGTTCAGGACGCCCGCAGTGATGAAATCAGCTACGATTGCGCCATCCATGGTGATAGCTAATCCAAAAGTTTGGCCGCCATCATTGGAATAGCCAAGTCCGGCCATGTTCCATTTCCACAGCTTATCCGCAGCCGTATAATCTCGTGTGTTGGAAATATAGAGCGTCTCTGAACCGTACTCATCTTGGGTGATGGTGATATAACCGGTGGTAGCTCTGTGCATGATCTCGGTAGCATTATCCTTGGCTTCTTTTAACAGAGAATGAGCCTTCGGCAGCTTCTCAATCTTATCCATGATGGCCGCACTGGTCTGATTGTTTGCACCAGTCAGGCTGGTTCGGACCATGGAACCAAGCGTGAACTGAGTCTGCTCCGGACTATCCAAAGGGATTTCAAGCTTTTGAACAGGAAATAGCTTATCCAAACCATGGGGACGGGAGATGACCCGAATCTCATCCAAGAGCTTGACAGCCTCGACCTCCGCGTGCAGATAATGAAGATCCAAAGCGCTGAGCTCGATTTCCATGCTATCGAACTGAATCTCTTTCAGATATTCCTTCGCTTTTTCAAGCAGAACGCCGGGATCAGAAACGTTGCTCCAACTGACTACCTTTTCGATCCACCCGTATTCAGCGAAAGATTCATCAGATTTGACGTACATGCTGCCGCCGTTTACACTTTCGACAGTGAGATAAGCATCGAGATCTTCAAACGGGCTATCGTCCAAACGATTACCCAAAGGAACGATCACAGTGGCAAACTCCGTCGAATCCCAGTTTCGTGTAAAGTCGATCAAGTTAGAGCCAAACTGAATTACCTGACTGCAAGTATCGGGATACTCCTTCAGATAATCCAAATACCGAATCCCATTCGCCTTGTAAACACGAAAATGACCGCCATACTGTTCTACCAAGGCATTGAGCGAGCTCAAAGTTTTATCATTGTTGGTACGGAAAGTTGGAAATTCGATATCGTTCACCGTTACAGCGCCAATGGTGAACTGTCTGTCAGCTGGAACTTTTGCATTATGGATATCGAGCAGATTCTTCAAAAACTCACGGATAGAAATGCCCGGGTACTCCGCTGGAGGCTGTGACGTATCGTTGAAAAACGCCAACTCGCCTTCACAGTAGAGTACCCGGTTGTTCCAGAAATCTTTATTCTCGGAAAGAACTCGACCAGCCCAAATCTCTTCGCCATCTTTGCAAACGGAGATATTACTCTTCATTCGAGCAATTGACTCGTAGCCAACATTTACTGGAGGAAGTGTTATTGACAGGGAACCGGCACTGTTATCTTCCAGAATCAACTTCGGAGCAATGACCTTCATGCTTTCCAGAGCAAACACGTCGTCATAGATACAAACGCCGTCGGCATAAATCGTATACACAATGGTCACAACCTTCCTTGTCTGAAATCAAGCGATACGCTGCCAGTCCCAGTATCGCACCACAGTTGAATGGTAGCTCCTTGATCGCCAAAGAAAACAAATTCCGGAATTTGGCTTTCGCCTTCAGGAAGAAGCTTTGTCACATCAAGTTTTAGAACCGAGTTAATGAAGCGAATATGTACTCCTCTTTGACTTGTCGTTCGCACAACAAATTTTGGACAAACCGGAGCTCGTCCAAATAAAGAGGCATCCAAATGCTTCTCAACCATCTGAGTGCTCACCCGAATATTCTTGAACAACATTTGCCGAATAATTCCATTTTGAAAGTTGAAGGGGTCCCAAAGCCAATCGTCCGTTGTCGAAAGAGTCGACCATTTATAAGGCCCCACATCATAATCGATAACGATGCGTGACCAATCCTTCTCTGACTTCCAGGAATTAACGGTAAAACGTCCCTCATAGAAATATTCCGGATCGTCTTCCAGAATGGCTCGCATGGTTTGACCATGGAGATAGTCCATTATGTCAGAGTAAGCCAGATGCCAAGGCTTAAACCCATTCATAACAACAAACTCCATGGAGCCAACCCGATTCTGGAACACTGGATACCCGGTAAGAGCCTGCGACAAATCGATTATGCCATCTCCACCGGGAATGTCCAATGTTTTTACTTTCTGCGCAGGAGGATTGAACAAAGGCCGGGAAGATGGGACCAACCGCCAATCATCCCAGGTATTCTTTTCGCCGAAAGTAACAGAATGATACATGTAGTTAGATCCCCCTTCCCTTGTAAGTCGATCTCTGTCCAAGCAGTGTATCCATAGGACCGGCCATTTCTCCAACAAGAGTGCCCGTATCCAAAACGATCTTCAGCTTCTCCATCCGTTCCGTCATGGAAGCCATCTCGCTGCGAAGAGAACGAAGTTCCGCTACAACATTATCCGTCTCAACAGTAACAGAAATTGGTTCGCTTCCAGGATTAGAGGTAAGCGCAATACTTGCCTGGCTGGTAAGTCCAAGAGTTCTTTGCGCCGTGAACATCGTGTTGAGATCGCTAACGCTTTGCACTGCATTGGACAAATCAACAACAGGCCGAATCGTAGGCTCGGATTCGATTCCCAGCTCAAGCATTCCGGAGACAGTCTGAATGGTATCGGACAAAACATTCTTGATCGATCCAATCCCTTTTGCACTGTCGGATATGATAGTATCGATCATGCCCGATGTTACTTTGGAGACAGGATCAATGCTCCTCTCGATACCAATAACAAGACCTTCGCCGAAATACTCGCCGAGCTGAACACCTTCGCGTGACGGTGAATGGCTGTCAAGCGCTTTCTTTGCGGCGTTGAGCGCTGCAAGGCCAAGGCTTCGGCCCGCCGAACTAGCACTGCTTTCCATCGACTCAATGCCGTTCAC
Organism: uncultured Oscillospiraceae bacterium; assembly: GCA_947589745.1. Taxonomy (GTDB): domain Bacteria; phylum Bacillota; class Clostridia; order Oscillospirales; family Oscillospiraceae; genus Pelethomonas. Next base: position 36,997 of record CANQCS010000013.1, on the reverse strand, counting down.
AAAGCCGATGCCGGCATTTTGCCCAGCTTGTTCAAAAGCGTCTCTCAAATCATTAGCTGCCCATACCGCTGCGTTAAGAACCGATGTCATGGCATTACTAGCGCTACTCTCGTTATTCTGAATGCAGTCACAAAAATCATCCATCATCTCCGAGACAGTCGTAACAACCGTTGTAGCACCTGTATCCACAGCGTCATCCAGGGCATCCATGATGTCGGTCATCGATGTTTCGACATTCTCTTCATTGTCCTGGATAGCTCTGTCAAAATCGGTCATCATATCAGCCATGGCTGTAGTAACCGTTGTTGATCCTTTATCCACAACAGTGCTCATAGAAGTCACAACATTGCTCATCGCAGTTTCGACAACATTTTCATTCTCTCGAATCGTTTTACCGAAGTCAGTCATTAACTGCACCACGGCAAGTTTCATAGTAGTGGCCCCGTCCTCAACAACGTCCACCAAAAGGGTTACAACGTTCTTCATAGGAGGAACCACGACCGAGGAATTGGATGTAATAGAAGAGCTGACCGCGTTTAGCATACTAAGAACAGCGCTGTTGACTTGCTTATCGCTGTCATAAAAGGCATCAGTAAATCCAGTGATACCGGTCTTAGCCAGGTCGTTCAACGAATCTCCGAAATTGGAAAAAGCACTCTTATCAATCTCTTGCATTCCCTTGGCCAGATCCACCAGAGACCAGACCTGCGTGATGACTCCCGAAAGCTTACCGGTGTCAATATCGCGAGTCGATGAGTAGTAAGATCCCAAATCCTCCCCAAAGGCGACAATGTCATCGCCAAAGGAGGCAAGCGTACGATCACCGCCAAACCATTGGTCAAATAGACTAATGTCGGGAAGTCCGGATGCAAGATTAGCAAGCGCAGCAGCTGCATTGGCAGAAGCCGCCACGGCTTCCGGCTTAACATCTTTGATAGCCTCAGAATAAGCAGCAAGATCCTCTCCAAACGGAACGAGCTTTTCACCAAAATCTGAGAGGTCAGGTCCTCCGGTAAAGAAACTCACGACCCCGCCAATACTCGGCAAACCATTTTGAAGTTCTGCCAGAGATTGCGCTGCGACAGTAGACGCGGTCACTGCTTCCGGATTGATCTCTGCCACAGCATCGGCATAGGCTTTCATTCCTTCGCCAAAGGGCTTCAAACCTGCCGCAAAGGTCTCAAGATCGTTTCCACCGGTGAAGAACTCCATCACCCCACCAACGCTCGGAAGAGTTGCTTGTAACTCAGCCAAAGATTGTGCGGCAATAGCCGACGCGGTAACCGCTTCAGGATTCATCTCCGCCACGGCATCAGAATAAGCTTTCATCCCTTCGCCAAAAGGTTTCAAACCCGCAGAGAAAGTCTCAAGGTCATTTCCGCCGGTAAAGAACTCCATCACTCCGCCGACGCTTGGAAGCTGAGCTTGCAACTCGGATAGAGATTGCGCGGCAATGGCCGAAGCAGTGACTGCCTCGGGATTGATCTCTGCCACAGCATCGGCATAGGCTTTCATTCCTTCGCCAAAGGGCTTCAAACCTGCCGCAAAGGTCTCAAGATCGTTTCCACCGGTGAAGAACTCCATCACTCCGCCGACACTGGGTAGAGTTTTCTGAAGCTCAGACAGAGATTGAGCGGCAGTCACAGATGCAGTAACAGCATTTGGATCAATTTCTGAAATAGCATCGGAATAAGCCTTCATCCCTTCCCCGAAGGGTTTCAAGCCTGCCGCAAAGGTCTCAAGGTCGTTTCCACCGGTAAAAAAGTCGACAACTCCGCCGACGCTTGGAAGCTGAGCTTGCAGCTCAGATAGAGATTGAGCGGCAATTACAGACGCGGACACCGCTTCTGGGTTCATTTCCGCCACGGCATCGGAATAAGCTTTCATCCCTTCGCCGAAGGGCTTCAAGCCTGCTGCAAAGGTCTCCAAATCGTTTCCGCCGGTGAAGAAATCCACAACCCCTCCAACTTTCGGAAGTGCCGCTTGTAGCTCGGACAAAGATTGAGCAGCTACAACAGAAGCAGTAATTGTTTCGGGCTCAATGCCAGATACCGCATCGGAATAAGCCTTCATTCCCTCACCAAAAGGCTTCAGGCCTTCTGCAAAGGTCTCCAGATCATTTCCACCGGTGAAGAAATTTACCACGCCGCCTATATTGGGAAGCATCTCTTGGAGTTCGGCCAACGATTTTGCCGCAATAGCCGAAGATGTCACTGCATCAGAATCGATTCCGGAAATCGTATCGGAATATTTCTTGATAGAATCACCAAAAGCAACAATTGCTTCCCCAAAGGTTTCCAAATCATTACTACCAGTAAAGAAACTGACAATACCTCCGGTATTAGGCAGTGTGTTCGCCAATTCTGATAAAGCCCGTCCAGCCAGTGCGGAATTTGCTACAGCTTCGGTATCAAGTCCCTTCACCGCCAAAGAGTAATTCTTAATGGCCTCTCCAAAGGATATAAGTTGCTCACCGAACGTGTCCAAATCATTCTCACCCTCAAAGAAGCTGATAGCGCCTCCTGTTTTGGGAAGGGTTTGAACAAGCTCCGCCATTGCTTTTCCTGCGATTGCAGAATTGTTAACGGCCTCTGCATCCAACCCCTTGACAGCCTGCGAGTAGTTGGTCATAGCGGTGCCGAAAGGAACGAGTTGAGCCCCAAAGGTACTCAAATCATTCTCACCAGCGAAAAAGCCGATTACGCCTCCACTGTTCGGAAGCATATCGGCCATTTCAGCCATAACTTTCCCCGCTATCGCGGCGTTTGTGACAGCGCTGGAATCAACTCCGCTTACAGCATCAGAAAACTTTGCCATGGATTCACCGAACGCCACTAACTGGTCTCCGAAATCATCCATATCGTTTTCGCCGGCAAAGAATCCCGCGACCCCGCCACTATTGGGTAAAGCTGAAGCCATCTCAGCCAGCGTTTTTCCTGCGATTGCTGCTTTGGACACAAGGTTAGAATCCATATCAGAGATGGATTGAGAGAACTTACTCATAGCTTCGCCAAACGGAACAAGCTGATCTGCAAAATCGGTAAGCGAAGAACCGCCAGTAAGCCAAGAAGTCAAACCGCTCACAACATCGGCCGCGGTGATCAACAGCAGTGCTTCAGTCAGGGACTTTATTCCGGAAAGCATTTCCGGTCCGATACTGCTTGCCCCATCGATGAATGTTTGTACATTCGTCATAAAGGCAGACAAGTCCGCTCCAATTTGAGGAAACTGACTTGAAATGCCGCTCATAAAGCCGCCAACAATACTGCCAACGAAAGAGCCAATGGCTGTACCAATTTCCGCCAGCAGTTTACCGCCCTCTCCGATCAACCAGGACAATCCGGGAATCTGCGCAAGCGCGCCGACAGCAGTCAATACCAATGCTAATTCCGCGACAACAGCACTCATTCCCAAAATTCCAGCCATAGCACCTGGAACCATTCCGGCCACAGCACTCAAAGCTGCCATAATAGCGGTCAGAAGTCCGATACCGGCAATGCCTTGTAACAATGCCTCAGTATCGATTCCTGACAGTGCACTAACGATCCCAGAGAAGAACGACATCAGGAGATCAACGGCTGCCTGAATCAGTTCGGGCATGTTGCGAGCAATTCCCTCAATAAGTCCGATGAGAAACTGCATCAAAGAATCCACAATTTGCGGCGTATAGGTAGCAAGTGCATCCAAAACGCCGGCGATTAACTGAAGAGCTCCGTCTGCAATCATCGGAACACATTGAACTATCACATCCACCAGAGTGGTAATCAAAGCGGTGACTGCTTGTCCGATAGCAGGAGCACCGTCTGTAATAACCTGACAGAACGCAACGATTGCCGCGCCAAACTGCTCAGCAATAGCCGGGATCAGAGACGCGAAACCCGTGACAATGGCTGTAAGCCCAGCCGCGATAACGGTAGCTCCACCGCCAACTGATGCTGCCAATGCCGTTATCCCAGTAGCAATCGCAGTCAAACCAGTGCCAATAAGCAGCAATCCTGCACCAACACCAGCCGCACCTGCACCGATTAACGCCAAAGCACCAGAAAGGCCTAGAATCGTTGGAACAAGCGGCGTCAAAACTGCTCCGGCAGCACCGATAACAGTGAATGCGCCAGCAAGAGCAATTAGACCCTTAGCAATGGATTCCCAGCTCATTGTTCCGAGAGCAAGCAACACAGGCGTGAGAACGCCCAAAGCACTTGCCGCCACGAGCATAGCTGCGGAACCGCCAAGAGTGCCGTTCATCAGGTTCAAACCGATGGAGAGTTCTGCAAGCGAACCGCCTAAAGTTACAAGGCCTTTAGCGATCTCTTCCCAACTCATTCCTCCCATTTTTCTGAGGGAATCAGCGACAATTTCGAGAGACGATCCAACAACGACTAACCCAGTCCCGATGGAAACCAGATTCTTTGGCATTAAATTAACAGCTACCGCAATTTCGGCAAGAGCCCCGCCCATAGCGACAAGGCCTTTAGCAATCTCTTCCCAGCTGAGACTTCCAAAATCCGAAACCGCTGAAGCAAATACCTTCATCGCCGCCGCAATTTCAACAAGAGCCAATCCGGTCGAGATGACATGTTCCGCGTTTCCGGTCAAATTAGTAAAAGCCGTTATTTCGAGAAGCAATGCACCAACTGAAGACAGCCCCTTGCCAATCTCGCCCCAGCTCATCTCTCCGAAATCTTCACACGCGGAGGCCAATACTTTGATAGCGGCCGAAAGCATAACGATTCCAGTAGCCGTAGACATGCCTTTCCCACTAAGATTCACCGTATTCAAGAATACGTCGACCTCAGCGAGAAGCGTTCCGACACCGACAAGCCCCCGTGCCATTTCGTCCCAGCTCAATCCGGAAAGGTCTTCGCAAGCGGAGGCCAGCACTTTAATCGCTGCCGAAAAGACGACCATCTGGGAAGCGCCCTTCGTAATCGTTCCCGAATTACTTCCCAAAATCTTGAAAGCTGCGACAAGCTCGGCCATCAAACCGCCAATTCCAATAAGGCCTCGCGAAAGTTCGCCTACATCGAGGTCCGATATTTCTTTCAATGCCGACGCCAGAACCAGAACAGCGGCAGACATCTCAATCATGGTCGCTGCGTTTTTCTTCATCTCCTTGGAGTCGCCACCGAGCTTCGAGAATGCCTCCAAAGAACCGATGAGCTCCACGAACATGACCGACATCGCACCAAGCGAAGCGACCAGTTTATCGCTGTCGATCAAAGACAGAGCGACCAAAGAAGCGGTCAATACAGCAAGAGCACCTGCAATTTTCAGGATAATATCGGCCTTGATATCCTGCTGCCAAGTCTCCAAGCTGTTCTTTACACCATCCAGGACACCTTTAATGTTGGAGAGAAGTCCTTGCGCGTTGGTGAAAAGGTCCTTTAATGTATTGATGACCCCGCCAGGATCGCTCGTGGTCTCTTTCAATCCTTTAACGAACTTCGTAAGAGCGGCAGCGATAGCGCCAAACGAAATTCCGTTGAGCAGATCCAACACACCGCTGAAATCTGCCCCGCTCAGTTTGTCAGCAATTCCATTTACAAGTGTTCCGATAGCCTCGAAAATCGCTTCACCGATTTTCTTGACTCCCTCATAAAACGAGCGAAGTTTATCGGTAACACTATCAACAGAACTAGAGATACCGCTGTTTGTGATGGCATCGCCAATAGAACTGAAAACCTTTACAAACCCGTCTTTGAGTCCTTTGACAAACTCCATCAATTGAGAGAATCGTTCCTGAAGTCTCTCAAGAAGATTCTGACAAAGCTCAAATCCCGGAAGGTCGAACTTTTCCTTGGCTGCCGCCACGAAATCTTTGATTTTGGAAATGACCGCTTCGATAAAGCCGGAAATCTTCTGCGCAACACCATTAAAGACATTACCCTTTTTAACAGCTTCATCAACTCCGACCAACCAGTCGCCAAAGGACGCGGTAACGTCAAGAATGCTGCCACTCAAAGAGCCGAGGCCGCCAAACAACGGAGAAATCGCAGTGAAAACCGCAGAGAATGCCTGCTTTACAATATCGAGTACAGAAAAAAGTCCCTGAAAAGTGCGACTGATCTTATCAGCCGTTTCATCAGAAATGATCAGATTCTCTGAAAACTCGTGAAGCGCCTGAATAAGATCGTAGAGCTGTTCAGAAGTTGCCGGTGGAAATACCTTTTCCCAAGCGCCTTTTAATGTATCAAAGATCTTCTGAATACCTTTAAGAGCATTGAGAAGGGAATCAAACAGCATCTCCCTACCGCTCATTTGACCTATATTAGCGATAGTATCAGCAACAGAGCCAAAAGCTCCTGTGGTCTCATTGGCTTCCGCCCTGAGATTTCTCAAAGCCGCAATTTGCTCTTCCGTATAACCGGCGTTCTTCAACTGCTCGTCGCTTAAAGCGGCAATTCCCTCAGACGTGCCAGTTGCCTCGTTTGCCAATTCGTCCAACGTCTTGGCAAAAATATCAGTTGTGAGCCAGCCTTGCGATAATGTGGCGTCAAAAGAACCAGCCTCTTCGATCATCTGATCGAGCCCGTCTACGCTTTCAGAAGCTACATCCCGCAGCTTATCCTTAAAATCATCAACGGAAATGCCGGTTTGATTTATCTCATTTTTCAGCTTCCCCCAATTTGAAGTTAAAGCCCCTCCGAGAAGTTCATTTCTCGCATTGGCGGAAGTATCAAGAATGTTGCTGAAGAACTCGTTGAACTCGGTCAACGTTTTCTTAGCTTCCTCAAAGTCGCCAACGAACAGCTGCCAAGTCTGTGCCCAGCCAGACTGCGCACTCTCTTTGAGGGTATCCATCAGCTGAGAGAAAGTCTTAATGTCCTGTGCGGCCGCAAACGCTTTCTTACCGATGTCAGTAGTCTCATCGGCATACTCTTTCAACGTACTGGTCAGAACTTCGGTGGTCATCCACTGATAGTTCAGACTGTCATTGAACATGTGCGTAGCATCAATGACGTCGTCCATTGTAGAGCCCTTTGCGTTGGTAGTCAGGACCTTGTACATACCGTCTGTGGTCTTTTCCACCGTGCCAGCGGCAACCGCAGCTTCCAACAGCTGATCCTTAAACTCCACCGTCGCCATATTGGCATTTTCGATGGATTTCCAGTCGATCAGCTTAACGTAACCAGCTGAAAGCGCCTGCGCAAAGTTATACATAGCTCTGGAGGCTTCATTTGCATTAGCACCGGATACAGCCGCTACGTTACTGACGCCCTGGATAGCGGCCACAGCATCATCCAGCTTAACACCAGCATTGGTGAACTTCCCAATGTTCGTAGTCATATCAGAGAACGAGTAGATCGTCTTATCGGAATAAGTATTCAACTCATCCAATTTCTGATTGACTCGATCCAGGCTTTCACCCGTACTGGCCATAATGGTCTGAATAGACCCCATTTTCAGCTCGTACTCATTAAAGCCGGTCGTGATGGGTTCTATCGTAAACTGGGAGATCAGTCGCTTTCCGGCATCGACCGCAGAATTGGTGATGTTGGAAAGAGCAGTCATGGCCATTACTTCAAGCGCCGAGAATTTCGAGCGAACCGTCTCGACGGAGCTGCTAAGTGTTGAAAAATCACACTTCTTAGCGGCGTCGCCCAGGTTTTCCAGTCCTTTAGCGGCACCGTCCAGATCCAAACTCTGTTTAAGTTTGTCGAGTGTTGACAAGCTAGTTTGTACATTTGTCTCAAACTGCTTATTGTCAAATCGCATCTCTACGACTCTCTCGTCGACCGTAGTGCTCACAACTTCGTGACCTCCTTCCATGCGTCATTTGCGATCTGATCGAAAAGAGGCTGGATAGCAGGGTTGATGTAATCTCTTCCCTGTACCCAGCCTCCCGTACCGGTGGCGTGTCCATATTGCAGAATGATTGCGATCGGCACTCCATTTTGAACATTGGAGTTCTTAAATGAAATGGTCGCCGTTCCATCCTTATTCGTGATCTCATAGTACCAAGAGGCAGCAGTCAAACCGGAGTCAACAGGTGTTGCGGACGCAAGGACGGCCACCCCAGCCCGGCCATACTTGTCAAGATCTCCGAGGTGCACAGCCTCTTTTGCTCTTTCCAAAAACCGGGTCAGCTTAGAAAAGTCGCCCTTTTGTCTAAAACTTATCATCAGTTGATCTCCTTATGGCAATTACCCTTTGGTGTTCCATTTACGCTTTCGAGCCGCGTTTAAAGCTCTATTCTGGGCCATGATTTCCGAAGTGGACATTTTCTGAGGCTTCTGACTTTTTACACTGCATACATTGATCAAAGTCAAAAGCCGGTTTAAATGCCATTTCTGGCATTCAAACGGGATGTTATTGCAGAGCATCCAATAATAGATGATCTCTGCCGTCACGATCTCCCTTCTCCCACCTCGCCGACCATTCTTTGGGAACGTCGTTGCGGTCATGGATTCGTTGATGTACTTGGACACTTCGTCAAAGATCTGCGGAGTGATACCCTGATACACATTCGGATCGACATTCTGTGTTAATGTCATGCAGCGAATGTAATCGATATACTCCTCTCGCGTAAACGGTGTATCAGATAAAAACGGCCTGTGCCATTTCGATTCCCATTTTGACAGAGAGACAAGAGAATGCTCTAGTTGAAGTGTCTGTTCCTTTATCTGAATGAATTTATCCTTACCGTCGAACAGTTCCACCGCAGGTATTGTGATCTTCAGCATCTCTGTCTCCTATTCCGTTACATGGGCTTTATGGCAGGAGCAGCAGCCACAGACTTCGTGGGAATGATGCCGTTAACGAAAGCACTGGCGGCGTTGGCATCGGTGGCCAGTTCCATGAAAAGCTTACTGTAGGCCTCAGTCTGGGAGAACTCATCGCGCAGCTCCTGGCTCTTCACAAAGCGTTTACCGTCGGGGGACTTCTGACCGTAGGCACGCAGAATGAGATCCTTAAATGTGGCGATAATCTGCTTGCCATCCTGGGCAGCCACGATACGCCGGATCATCTCCACCAGACCGCCATCAACAGACAGCTCCATCTCGGTGATCTCCGCCTGATTCAGATTGAAGTAGAAGTCTTCCGTGCGGCTGTTGCCGTTGTAATCTTCGTAAGTGATCGTCTTCTTCAGCATTTTGGTTTCTCCTTTCAAATCATTCCAGTAAATAAAAAGGAGGGAGCCGCCAGCCTAACTGAATACGGCTCCCATGAAATAGGGCTTAACCCCCCTGAACAGCGCAGGTCAGACCGCTGAGATCGTAAACAGTCGTGTCACTGTAAGTATCCTTGGAGACAGTGACACTGACCTTCTGAGTCTTCGGATTGGTGATGCGATACACGCAGAACCCATCCGTGACTTCCTTCGGCTCGCCGGAACCGCCGATCAGCTGGGTCATGATCTTACCCTGGTTGGTGGCGGTGAGGTCCAGCGCCAGGAAGTTACCCTTCTGCTTGGACTCATCCGTACTGAAATCAGAGTAGCTGTCAACATACAGCAGCTTACCGGTGATCTTGGTATCGGAGATGGTGATGTTCTCCTGAAGCTCGCTGGCATTCTTGTTATACCGAGAAGTCCCGCTGTCAGTAGCGGTGACAGTGACTTCGGTGGGCAGCGGAGAAGTCATCAGCTCGATGATCTCATCAGGCAGAGGCATCCTGGGCTCGACATCGGCCGTACCATAGAGAATATCCTCCAGCATCTTCATCTTGCGAGGATCGGTCTTGGTGGAGTCGATGATCAGATGCGCGGTGGGAGAATAGCCGGTCACATTGATAGGAGTCGTAGTGACCTCCCAGGAGAGATTGCTGGGCTCCGGGCTCTCATTGATCGTCTGACGGTTCCGCTCAGAGGGAGAGGCCATACCGTTGTAGACCATGTGGAGCTTGTAGCCGTGATTCTGACCGTCGGTATCATTACCGATCTTGGTCCGATAGCTGAAGCCAAAGGGCTTGCGGCTCTGCTGGCCGATGATGACACCGGGAGCGACCTCGGCAGAACCGTCGCACTCCTCCCACTCATCGGGATACGTGTAGGCCTCGATCGTCGCGCTGAAATCCTCAGCGGAGATCAGGTTGAGGTACTTGATGTTATCCGCGTAGAAGGGATTGGCCTCGGCCCCGGAAGGACTCTCATTGACGGCGGTCAGGCCGTTCCACGCCACGCCCTTGGGATACGCGCCATCCACCATGGGATACAGAACGCCATGATCGAGACCAGTCTCATAGCGGCGCTCGCCAACCTTGTCCCATACGAGTTTAGACATAGTTATGTTTCCTCCTTTAGAAGTATAGGTTGAAGACATCGTGATTCAGATTGTCTGCTGTGTAATACCGGTCATGAGCACACATAGGCAACAGAGCGATCTGTTTTGGAAGGTCACTATCAGGATCTCGATAAATGACCGTTACCTGATAGCGGTTGTGAAGCAAATAAGGAACATCATCTGCAAATTGCGGGTCGATCCGGTTTCGCTCGTAACGGATGCAGTCATACTCCATCTCAACATTGGTTCCCGGCTGGAAATACGCTCTGCACTCGTCACCCTTCTCAGGACATCCGAGAATACTACACAAAACGCTGTGCAGTTTAAGTCTTCCGCTTTCCAGTGTAGAGACCTCCAATCGTCAAGATGAGACGGGGGTACTGGACCTCCACTGTACTAATTTTCCAGAGAGCTCCCATGTACCCCACGTAGCGCATCTTGTAGAAATTTTCTCTGGCAAATGGATCGGCGACTATGCTGATCTCATTTGCGACATTGATGTCATCGTTGAGCTTATCAGCAGATTCCAACTTCCGGGTGTTCCGAACCAGATCGCCGGAATGAAACTTTTCGACGATCCTTTCTTCTTTCACTCCAGGTGCCGTTTCCACTATTTCAGCGTAGCCGACCGGCCCATAAAATTTTGCCATTTTGAAACTCCTTCTTATACGGATTTACTCACCCATCGTCATACCGGACAGATCAAGCTCCATGATCGTCTCGCCGTTGTACTCGACTGTAATGGTCTTAACGTCATCAATACCGCAGATAATGTCCTTATCCGGGACCATATTCGCGTTCTTAACGGTAACGGTCTTTATCACACCATCGTACCAGTCAGACAAGCTCAGCGGGAAATGGTGACCGGCCTTGACCTTATCGCCAATGGCATTGTGCTTCAGGAGCTTACCCGTCACTGTGCCCTTGGTGCCATCCCACTCGATGGACAGGCTCTCAACATACTGGGACATCGTCCCATATCTGCCGAAGTCGCTCTTATCCGCATCGTAGGCATCCTCACCGGTCGGGATCAGGTCTGTGAAATCGAGCACCATCAGCTCCTTGCCATCCATCTCCAGCGTCAGAGTCGTACCCGACAGATTCTCCAGTCGAAGGACGAGCAGGAGATCGTCATCAACACGGACCGTCTTATTGCCGCCAGTTCGGCCCTTCAGCGTCACATCCTTATCCTTGCAGATGACAGGCAGCTGGACAGGGATAAAGTGACCGGTATTATTGACAGTGTCGAACTCAGTCCAAGGTTCGGTAATGTTCTTCAACGAACCCTCGAACGTGACCACGTCGCCATCCACGGAGATTTCCAGGCCATCGGTCAGATCGCTGACCTGCTTATCGCCCAGATTTAGGCCCTGAGACTCGGGCGGAACCTGTACACCCTCAGGGCCGATCAAGGGTTTACGGGCTCCTCCAGAACGATGGCGGAGTAGATCCTGGTCAGAGCGCCGGACAGACGGGTCTCGATCAGATACTTCTCCTGGTTGAAATCGATATCGAACTGGTTGAAGCGGGTGATCTCGCCGCCCTTGGTGGAACCAACGGTGTAATCGGCCAGGTTGGTGATGATGCCCAGCAGCTGATGCCGCTGCTGATCCTTATCGGTACGTACCAGCTTCTCGAACTGATCGACCGTATGGATCTCATTCACATCCAGAGCAGCGGCGATGTCCGCCTTGGAGTTGTAGATGCGGCGGCCGTTCAGATCCTTAGCCAGCAGCATCACGTTGAGCAGGTGAGGAGTGCAGAAGAAGTCAGGAGTACCGGTGCCCTTGTAGTCCTCCCGGGCATACAGAGCAGCGGTGATGACAGCCTCGGCGTAGATATAGTTCTCACCGAAATTCAGATCGGTACGGGTCCCCTGGATCTCGGTCTTAGCGGCCTCGATATCGACATCGTAGTGAATGGAGTAGATGTCGTCATCATTCCAAATGGAATGAATATGCTGCTCAGAGATCTTCATCTCATCGCCATCGTCACGACCGTCGCCGACCATGATGGCGGTAGCGATCTCCTCGTTAAGAAGCTGCCGCATCACGCCATACTGATACTGGACGACATCGAAATCGGTGATATCGATGATGTCATCGCGCTGCAAAGCGTCCTTGACATAGACCGTCTGAGGATCGGTGGTCCGCTTGATGAGCTTCATATTGCCCATGGGCTTCTTCTGCTTGGTCTTCTGATAGCCATGGCCCCGGAGAGTATCGCCGCGAGCATCGACCTGCTTGGTACGGATACGGCTGAGCGGGCTCTTATGAACCTTGGACATGACCGTGGTGACCCAACCCTGATCGCGGGTGACCAGTTCAGGAGCGCCGGGGCGGACATCCTTGTAGTCAGGGAAGAGAGCTTCGATATCCTCGTAGCCATGCTTCAGAACATCGCTGTGCTCCTCGCAGTAGGCCTTGACGGCACTCTGAAGAGAGCCGACAGTCTTCATCTTAGCCATGGCCAGAATCTCGCCCTGGTCGGCATGGGACAGGACGCTCTCCAGCTGCTCTTCGTCCTTATCGAAAATGTTGTGCTTCATGACTTTGTTTCCTCCTTTAGAAGTGTTGTTTTTGTCGTCGGAGTCGGGGGCGTCATCGTCGGACTTGTCGTCAGGCTCGGAACCGGACTTGTTGTTTTCATCAAGCACGGCACCGATGATCGCATACATGACGTTCTTCTGCTTCTCCGTCATGGTGTCGACCACATCCTGGATCGTCTCTTTGGAATCGTCCTCTTTCTCCTTGGGCTGAGGCTTTGTCTCCTCCTTGGGAGCGGGCTCCTCTTTGGGCGGCTCATCAGCATGAGTCAGATAGATCGGCTCGTCAGCGCAGATGATGACATCCTGCTCGGCACCCTCGCCATGGGCCATGTCGACAAAGTCGATAAAAGCGCCGGGATTGGCACCGGCCACGACCAGACTGACCTCACGGATCGTGCCATGCATCACATTGCCGCCCTGCTGCTGAAGGCCGTTGGCATAAATGGAAAGAGACTCCACGTCGCCATGCTCCACGATCATCTTGGCGGCCTTGCCGCTGTCGGAATCATTAAAAGAGCAGTAGGCATACACACCATCCTTCCGGTTCTCCAGAAGAGCATGGCCCAGAACGTTGGTAGGATCATTGTGCTGGTGGTTCCAAACCAGGGGAACCGTCTTGCCGTCGCAGTCCTTGAATGCGTCACGACGGATCGTCCGTCCGTCAGAGCAGACAAGGTCATTACGAGTCGCCCAGCCGCTGAAATCGTAATTCTTGCCCATTTTGAACTTTCGTCCTCCTTTTAGGTTTCGTCTTGTTCAGTCGGAGTCTCAGGAGGCGTTTGATTACCGCTATCCTTTGGCTCGCTAATGTTACTGTTCCGAAGCTGATCGGCCTTCGGGTCTTTCGAGGGCTTCATACCAAGTTCCTGCCGGATTTCGTTGGAGGTCATGACTTCGTTGCGGGTGAACTTGTCCACGATCTCCGCGACATTCCCAATCGGAACCAGCTTGAAGGGGCTTCGGAAGAACAGGATCGACTGATTCTGCGTCCGGGCAGTTTTGGTAAGGAACTTGCGTTTCATTTCATCAACAAGGGCGGACAGGATCGGCTCGATCACTCGGCTGAGGTAATTCGTCATCGTCTTCTCATCGGCAGAACCATCCAAAATCGCCTGGGTCAGTCCTAACTGGCTGAAAAGCATACTCGTCAGGTACTCGATCTGGGACATCAGATTGTTGTCGATGGGTCGATTCAGTTGAAGTACGTGCTCAGTTCCGTCTGTGTAAGCGACACCGTATTTTGAGCTTGCTAACTGTTCCTCGATATCCTTACGGCGTTCTTCCGCCTGTTGACGTCTTGCCGATGTCTTGATGACATAGGGAAGCTGAATGATAAGATTGAGCTTACCGGAGCCGCTCTGCTCATCGATGGCGTCCAGTATGTTTAGCTTCCGGATCAAACGCTGTAGCGTCGAGTTCGGAGCATTCATTACCGAATAGAAGGGATTCTCGATAATGGCGACTGTACTCTTAGGAAGAACGATGTCTTCTTTTTCGCCGCTTCGTTCGTTGTAAACACGCACTTGAACATGTTTTGGGTACCAGTCCAAAACTTTTCCGGTGCGCATCGAGGTCACATCCCATCCTCCGGTAAGTTCCGGGTCCAGCGTGGTATCGACCGGAACAAGGGCAACGACCCCCTCGTCCAGCATCGACATGACCGCATCCTGAATAAAAGCACGCCCTGTCTGATCGACATTGGCCTCCAAAGTCAGACAGTCGTTCAAACCGCTGTTTATGACTTCCTTGAAACGGCCGCTGTCGTCCACTCGGACGTGCTGGATCGCGATGGACGCTGCGTCCAAAGCAATACGGTTATAGATCGATGTGATGATGGAGCGTTCGTTTCCCCTTGTGAAGAAAGGCCGGTCCGGCCGATAGGAATAGCTAGGGCCCAATGACTGGTAGTAACGGGGAGGATCTCGGTTAAAGAACGCATTCCAGGCATGAGCAAGCCTGGAGCCAAACGACATCTCCATTCGGAACTCACCACCTCCTTTTGGGCAAAAAAAATCCCGCAGACCAGTTAAGGCCTGCGGACCGGGAATAAAAACGATCAGATTGTCTTCATTTCGCTCGGAATAAGACGGCTCCTCACAGGATTGGTCCCGTAAATATTGCCATCATTCGTCACGAGATACTGACCTGGAGCTGCCTCACCCGAAACGAGAGAACGGGTGTTGAACACAAAACCGTTGTCCTTCACCCAGTACCCCACGATCATTCTTTCGGGAAACTGCTTTTTCAGAACAGCAGCGGCTTCATTTACCGTCATACATCAGATCCCCCTTACTTCTTGGTGTTGTCCTCCACCACAGCCAGAGCATACACCGTCGGCTCACAGTTATCAAGTCTATTATACTCGACAGACCGAAGATCCACGGAATCCATAAATGACCGAAAAGAAGACGAGGAGCTCGTGATCTCGTCGCCGCTCTGGCCATCATAGATCCTGGTCCTGCCGCCTTCGTTCTTCCAAAAGACACTGTGTCCACCGCCAAGATTCCAATGAACGGTCAGGTTGCCATAAGCCCCATCCCCATTCTTAGAAAGGGTGTCTATGACCTCGTTTCCGGACTTTTTCTTTCCCATTTTGATAGTCGAGGCATTAAATGTCGCTTTGAAGAAATCGTTGGTGAACATGCCGGCATCGATCTTCGCAGCTTTCACATCATAGCCTTTTTCCCGAAGCGTCATGGCAGTGGTACAGAATGTACAGTTCATAGTGGTCCCCAGATCCGGAAAGTCCGGATTGGTCACCTTCATGCTGTCTTTTGGCGTCATTTTCTGAGCCAGTTTCGGACAATCCTCGAAACTCTTGATTTTTCTCTTATCTTTAAGCCGTTCCAGCTCCTGCATCCGACTCTTACGATAAGCACGCTGCATAGCAGCAGAATGAATAGCAGATATCGCAAGTACAGAAAGTGTTGTAACTGCGTAGGCCGCAAGTTCGACAAGTTCAGGATCGACGGAACCTGCCAAATCAGAAGTTTTGCTGCTCCCGATACTTTGGACAAAAGCCTCCCCACTCTTTGCGACCGAGTTATCGGAACCGTATCGTTCTTTCCCCGCTGGAGTATAGCTTCCGTCTTTATTCTGGAAACGACGAACGCCCCACTTCTGGCCTTTGATCCCGTGATGAGCCAAATACACCAGAGGCGACGGTTTATCATACGCATTCATAAGCATCACCTCACTCGAACGCTTCCGGATTGTGCTTATAGGCAATGTAGGCATCCATCATTGCCGCGACAGAGTCGATTTTGCTCTCGTGCCGTTTCTTCCAGAGTTTCCTGTTACCGTTGGTATCCTCGATGGTGATACAGTTCCCCATGGTATAGGTCATGATCTCCTCATCGAAAAGAAGCAATCTGTCTTCAGCCAACTTTTTGAGTTCTCCCAAGGGGACCGATTCGGTCTTGGCACCCTGGATGACCTTCTCGATCCCAAAAGGACCGTTTTCCGAGGCCCAACGCTCAACAAATTCCTTGGCATTATATGGGTCATAACCAAAGCATCGAACGTCATATCCACATCGAATAATGTGTTCGTCGAGATCCTCATAGACTTCCATCATGTTGAGGATCGTACACTCCAGAACAATCAAACTACCCTCGTTGATAAACTGCTCATACTTGGCCCGCATGGCGGCCGGCAGCTTATTCAAAGTACGGGAAGAAATGTAGTTCCGAGTCTTAACGCCGAACTGGCTCCCTCGAAGCGGGAAGAAAAACACGAAAGAGCAGAAATCGTCTCCCTGTGAAAGATCTGCTCCTAAGGCGCAGGCCATTTGCCAGAAATCCCGATGCCTGTGAGGAAGAGTTTCCTCGTAAGTGAAATAGTAAGTATACCCTTCCAACGGAAGCCCGAACCGCTTTGCCAAGATGTCATTCCTGGCAGCAGGCACTTTTTCAGCTTTCTCTACGTCAAGCTGATAAGTTTCATAGGTGACGGTCTTCCCAATATTCGGATTGGCCTTGACCCACATCTCCGGATAGGCAACTTCATCCACGGAGTCCAGCTTATACCACCATATGGAGACATGAGGATTGACATACTCTCCTGTGAGGATGTCCATCAACTCCATTTTGATGGTATCACCGGCTCCGTTACGAACTGTACCTTCGGAACTCGTAGCGATGATGAGCCAGTCATCGTTCTTAGAGGCACCTTGCTCGATGGCCCCGATCACGTCTTCCCGAACATCCCCCGAAAGCCACTCATCAACTGTCGCAATGCGGCAGCGAAGACTTTGCAGCTTATCGATGGACATGGGCAGGATACGGATGATGGAACCGTTGATAAAGTTCTCGATCCCCTTCTTAGTCGAGGCTAACTTGACCCTATTCGCTTTGGAGCCGGTAGTGTTTTGCAGAGACCCCTCCGTCAGAAACTGAAAGAGAGGTCCCCTCGCCCTGGTGATAGCAGTCTTGATAGGGGTGAGGATCTCCTCGGACTGCCTCATGGTCGGAGCCGTCGTGATCTGGTCAGTCGTAGTCGTGTCAATGTTTTGGAACCACGATTGAATGCACGAATCATAGAGCGACTTGGCAGCTCCTCTCCCGATGATCAGAAACTGCTTATTGATGAGCCGCTTCTTAATCGATTTCTTGACATATCGTCCGCCATGCCCATCCGGATTCGGCTCATACACTGTCCGATCTACGAAGTAATACCAGCTAAGCACCTGCTCTGCCCAGAGCTTGAAACTGTCAAGAAGGTGCAGATCCGAGCCATCGGTCAGCGTAAGCTCAGACTCGCAATACCTGATCCAGCCCTCAACAACGCTTCCGTCGTAATAGATCCCAGGATTTGCGATCAGATCGTCGATCCGATTCATCTCCATAGAGATCTCTTTATTGACCGGAATATCGCCACGAATCACAGCGTCGCGGAACCTGCCATAATACTTGGGGACAGCGGTATTTGACAGAGCCATACGCTTCTCACTTCCTCAACTTCTGGATCTCCACAGCAATACCGAGGGCTGTACTCCCTATGGCCAGAATATTTCCGGCCACTGTCAAGATCTGATTCACACGAACCTGACCCTGACTCACAGTTGCCGGCTGAGAAAAGAGATCACTGTACTGACGTTCCAGCAATTCGCGATTGATCTTGTCTCGAAGCTCCTTGTCAGACATGTTGCTGAGGTCGAGACGAGGCTTGGTGTCCGGTACCATCTTTTTCGTCTGCCGGACAAGTTCATTTGTCTGATCGACCAGTTTTTTTGCTTTCTCTGTCTGAGAAGGAGGCACCTGCTCGGCAGAAAGTTTGCCATACTGCTTCTCCAGATTCATTCTGGTCACTTTGGCTCTGAGATCGGCATCATCCATGGACTTAGCCTGACTGCCAGCCGCCTCACGAGCTCTCTGCTTACCGGCAGCAGTCAATGTTCCGTCCTCATTTTGAAAACGACGGACTCCCCAATGCATCCCTTTGATCCCATGATGCGCAAGATCATTATTCACACACATCTCCTCCTTTCTGGTTTACAGTCCAAGCGCTTTTCTTCCGGCCAGCACAAGGTCTGAGAAATACTGATCTGACGGTTTTGTCCTGTATACATCCTTGGGAACGACTTGATCCATACCAAAGACAATGACCGGTGACTTTGCCTTGAAGCCGCCATAAATAGCATCATTGGTGTCAAGTACAGCCCCATAGCCGGCTTTCTTGCAGGCGTCAAAGAACTTTGTCCGCTGCTTATACATATCACTCCCATTCCGGGCGTTGCCAGCCCCATCGTAAGGAATAACATAGTTGAACATCCGGTACACAACTTGCAGTTCATCTGACGTCGGTGTGTAGTCAGGTTTCCGCATCTTTTCAAGGACATCGCGGGATTCCCGGTAGCCCTTGAATTTGTACTTATCATCGACGAAATAGCTCTGCATCCGGTCATCATTTCTCACAAAATTGTAGAAATCCCGGTCCTTCTTATAAAGCTCAGCAAAGATCTTGGCACCCGAGTCCTCACTGGCCACCTTCATATCGTCTTTCAACGAATTATCAATGCGCCATTTCATGAACATACCGGTGCCGAGAGAATTGCCATTCTCGTCATAAATTTCCTGGGGGATCTGGCGATTAAACAACGCATTATACTGGTGTTTATCCAGAACATTGTGCGTCGCATAGAACATATCGGTTCCTTTTGTACGATCCTTGTCATAGGACAATGTACTTAAGGTGGTTTTGTCAGCTTTCAGGACCTCATCGAAATGCCGCTTATTGTAGATGCTGTTTTTCACCGTATTGCGCTTTTTCAGGATCGCTTTTCGTTCCGACTGTGTATAATCCCCGCCTCCCAAGGGGTACGGAGGACCGTTTCTAGTGCCCCATTTCTGACCAAGAATACCGTGATGAGCCATGTATTCTTGGATAGGTGGTTTGTCCATCAGAGTTGCCTCCTTTCCCGCTGTATTAAGCCGGATCGGCCGCAACACAAAGCCGCCACTCGAACTCGCTGATCTGCCGGTTGATAGACTCAATCAACGCCGAACTCTGGGGCGGGTCAAACAACAGCCGAACCTTGAGATAAACATAGGACTTCACGAGAGAAAACTGATTTGGGTCCTTGATGATAAAACTCGACCACGTCTCTTCAGGCCCAGTGATAGAGAACCCATTCTCCGGACCGACTCCGAGCTGTGTCAAGATCGTAAACACGGAATTGACGTGCATGATGAGATCCGGATCGAAATGTTCATCGGAAGCCCCAGGGCCGAGAAGCTTCTTGATGGAATTTAGAATGCTGCTGGTGTCGTCCACAAAGTAGCCCCCTTTCACAGATGTTGACTTCTCGTCTAAAGTTACATAAAATAAAGCCAAGGGCCGCTCGTCTTGTCTCCTGAAAGGCGGAAGCTGATTCCAGACTGAATAGGGAGGTGAGAACATGAAACGAGCGATGCCCAAGGCTTCTATATCTGTAGGTCATGCTGGCAGTAAAAAGATCGTGACGGTCACGATCAAAGGCGTTAATAAGCTGATCACTGTCAAGAAGACCTTACAGACGAAATGAGGCCGGTCAGGGACGCAGCTCGTACGTCCCTGATTTTTCTTTTAATGACGCCAAGGACAGGTGTCATTTCGAGTTCTGATCACCGGCGCGATAATCAAAAGATCTTCATTCCCATAGTGGATCGCCTGATGTGTCTCATAGGTCGTTGTGATAAGAAACTCTGGATCAAGAAGAAAGTTGCTCCTGTTCCGAATATCTTCTGCCCGGATCGGATTCATATGGTGAATGTAGATCCGTCCAAGTATTTCACGTCCCTCGACGCCAAGATCACATCCCAGGTCCCGAGTAATAACCTTGTCTCGTACTCTTTTCCACTCTGGAGATCGATAGAAAACCTGATTCAAATATCGCTCAAACCCAAAGGTTTCCTCACCGACCTGCCCCGAGACCCGCAGATAACGGTAACGGTCAAGAAAAGTCGGAATCGTTATCAACTCTGAGTATCGCTTAATACTCATCTTCCGTCCCCTCTTCATCAAGACCGCTATAACTCCGCATCGCATTAACGGCTTTGATATACATCTCGTCCATACGCTGCTGAGCCTTCAGGTTCTCAGTCTTAGCCTTGGTAAGTTCGACCTGCTGCTCAAGCATCTCCAGCTCAAGTTTGCTTCGCCGGGAAGCAAGTTTCAGCAGAGTCGTGGTTTCCTGTGAAGAAGCGGTTCCGTCGCGCAGTCGCTGCTCGATCAAATCAACGGCCAGCGAAACAAGCTGGTCCTCACGAGCCTCTGGCGTTAAAGCTGCTCTAGCTTTTCTCGGTGCTCCCGAAGTTCTCACAGCTTTACGCATCTTTTCCGCCTCCTCTCACTTGATTTGATGGTAGTTGCCGTGACCTTTCTTGCTGTTTTAGCGTAGTTTGGGTAGCGTTTGAAGGAGCCCACATAAGCACATATTGTCGACGAGTGGAAAGGAGAAACCACATTTCAGGAGGTAATGAAAGTTTTCGTCAAGCCTGGGTACCTCGTGGGCTCGTTCAAACGCTATCCGGATGAAACTGTTTTTCAAAAAATATCCCCCGGGGAATTTTCGAGGAGGGCCGCGATGCAGAGGGGGTGCATTTTTGAGGACCCCCTCCCTATGCCTTTTACAAACGAAGGATGCCTAAGACAACGCAGACAAATCAACAGCGAAAAAAACGAAGAATCTTGTTATTCTGGAGCAAACCTTTCGGCGTTCAGACTAACAAGATTCTTCGCATTGCGTTAGGTGGTAGTGGCGTCCTTTTCTGTAGAGGTATCTTTGACCTTCCTGTAAATCCCTAGCGGATCGTACTTGATGATGTCATCAATTGCTCGCTCGATTTCCTGCTCATTCTCCGCATCGGACAGTTGGTCAGAAGTGCGAGCAATGCGAGCCAAATAGGCGCAAGAATGATGACCTTTGTCCTCATCGAATCGATACCAAGCATCGTACTGAGTAAAAGGATTATAAGGATTATCGACAGTTGTTAACGCACAAACGGCCATTTGCTCTCACTTCCTTTCATTCGCCGTTCAGATACTTTGACACAGCAGACGTCGAAATTCCCAGAGTGTCAGCGATCTCACGATTTGTATACCCAGAGCTCGCCATCGCTTTGATCCGGTTGACTCTGGCAGGTGACAACTGTGTCGTCGCTTTTGGAGTGGCACGCTGGCGAACAGAATCCGCATCGGCATAGCGAAGGATCTCACTCAGGGTTGTATGTGAAACAGCACCAGCCTGAATCGCTTCCCATTCGCCATCACTAATTTCGATTCTACTCTGTTTTCCGTTTGCGCCGGTTTGATTTCTTGCATCGTTGATCGCAGTTCGGCGAAGCTTAGAAATCTCATCTTTATCGGTAATATTATTGGCCTGAACCTTAGCTTTGACCCGAGCATTCGCAATACGCTGTGCTTCACGCTCCAGAGGGGCATTAGCCTGCGCTTCTTTCAAAGCAGCCTTCAGTCGATTCACCTCTGGTTCATAGGCCTGGGTAGCACTGGGGTTACGCTTCAAAGAAGGGGTTGTACTGTATTCGATTCTCGCCTGATTGGCCAAAGCTTTCATTTTGTTGGCATAGTCTGCATACGCCTCTTCCTGTGCTGTTCCAGAGGAGAGCTTACGAACGTCATCGGTCTCCAGGATCAGTTTGGACTTTGAGGTAGCTTCGACAGTCTTCCCGGTCTTAGGATCGACATAGGTACGTCCCGACTTTTTATAGACAACCTTTCCGGTTTCTTTATCAATCCGGCCGCTTCCCTGGGTTTCAGGAACATTGACATCCTGTTTCCGGCGTGACAGCAGGGTGGAGGCTCCGCCTCTCTGCTTACCATCCTCATCCACGTAGCCCTGATACTTGCTCCGGAGCTCCGCGATCCCGTTATCCTTCTCAGACTGCTTATAGTCCAGCTTGTGCTTATGAGCGTCGATAACCACCATGCTGTGCTTCACAGCCCTGACGATCTCCTCCTCCGGGGCCCCCTTGAGGGTCATGTCCGTGATCAGGTTGGAGATCTTGCCCATCTCATTCTGGGTAGCGGCCTTGGAAAGAAGCCGAACGCCGGTCTTCCCCTCGGTAGAGTATTCAGTTTTCGGGTCGAAACCCTTCAACCCCTCCAGGGCGGGGGTGGATTTGATCTTGACCCTCCCCCCGGTGGGTATCACAACAACCTGATCGCCATCGAAATCCGCACCAGACAACCGTTCCGCGACTTTCGGGTTAATACCGACGGCATCCTGGATGTTCTTACCCAAAATGGAAACAGCAGAAGCATTCTTGTTGTTGACTGTAAGGATCGGGATCTCAAACGTCCCCGCATGAGGATATCGAACCAGGGCGACCTGCTCGCCGTCCCGATAATTCGGGGCGTAGATCTCGGTTTCCTTCATCGCCGTGATAGGCAAGATGACCTGCGTACTCTGCCTGGGAAGCGCGGCAGCCTTCAAATGTACCGCAGCGGAGTCACATTCATCGGCAAAGTCCAGAAGGAGCTTCTGCTTTACCGTCGGATTGGTCAGAGCACAGATCTCAGCAAACTCATCAGCAGCGTCGTCATAGGTCAG
Source organism: uncultured Oscillospiraceae bacterium (assembly GCA_947589745.1). Classification (GTDB taxonomy): domain Bacteria; phylum Bacillota; class Clostridia; order Oscillospirales; family Oscillospiraceae; genus Pelethomonas. Next base: position 14,175 of record CANQCS010000013.1, on the reverse strand, counting down.
ATCCAACTGCTTCTTGATGAGCTGGATGGGCTGCTTGGACAGAAACTGGGAAGAAAGATTCTTACTCATCTTATCCCAGTCTCCCTCTTCCTTCAGCTTATTGATCGCCGACAGATGCTCTGTTCCATCTTCTGAAATATAATGGCTCTGGCCTCCGGCCTTAATGAGCGCTCCAAAGGGGTTATCAGGGTCATCCTGGATCGGCTTCATGACCTCGGTAGGCGGAGTACCCGACTTTTTGTTGGTGTTAAATATAATGTCAACACCTTCAGGCATATCGTCGGAGTACATCGCCATACCCTTGAGGTAATGCGTTTCATCGACCAGGATGCGGACCTGCGCATAATGAGAATTACCGAGATCGAGGTCTTCAACACCGCGACGCAGCTCGATCACGCCATCTTTCAGAGAGCCGCCCTCATCGCCATACATGATCTTGATCCGGGAAGAGTCGATACTGGCCGGATATTCACGCTTGTCCCAGGACTCACCGCCGTCAACAGAGTGATATTCTCCCACAGACTTGACCAGCGAATAGTCCTCATAGACAGACCGCTGGTCAATATCAGGGTTTGCAATGACGGGAGTGATCGTCCGCTTGGAAGGGTCGTTCACCTGAGGAACGCCAACGCCGAAACGGTTATAGCCCTCGGTTTCCAGAATGAAAAGCGCCTCCTGGAGAACACCAGAGGACACTCCCAGCTCCAGCTCCGCGCCGGTACCAACGTCGATGGCGCCTTTTTCGGCAAGCTCTTTCTTCAGGATCTCAGCAGTGGCCCGAGCCTTATTTTTGTTGGCTGAGGTGTTCTCATTGAGGAGTGCTCTTACCGAGGAATCATTGGCAAAGCCAAGAGCCTGCGCGATCTCGTCAAGCGTCATGCCGTCGTCGCGCATGGACCTGGCTCTGTCAGCCTGCAAAGCCCTGCGCTCATGCTTGGCAACTCGGACCTGCATACGGAGATCGGTCGTGGAAAGTCCCATCTCTTCCGCGATCTCTTTCTCGGTCTTCCCAAGGCCCTGAAGTTCCTCGTAGCGAGCCAGGAAATCGCCGCCATGTTGATAAGGTTTTTTACCGGAACCCCACGGATACCGCCCGGAGCGTCTCTTGACGCCGTAGTGCATCAAAATATCTTCCTGAATCTGGTTCACGGTTTAACCCTCCTCTTCTTCTCGTATTCTATTGATGATTTTGTCAAAGGTAATGATCTTATCCATGATCGGCAGAATATCAGCGACAGTGGGATTGTGAACGAGCACTTCATCGTTCTGGTAAATACGAAGCTCGATTTCGATATCTACCGGCTTTACTCTGTACTCCAAACAGAACAGAGCAGCATAGACCATCAGCTGTTCCATATGCGTCGGATTTTCTCCGGTCTTCAGATCGTGGATACGGAGGAAATTTTTACGGAACGCGATCGTGTCAGCCGTCCCAAAACAATTAGGAGAATAGTAAAGGATCTGCTCCGGCGTCATCTTATAACCGATGCCGTCGTTGACGTACATGTTGAGAGTCTTTTGTGATTTCGGCAGCTTTTGACCGAGCCGAATGCACTGTGCGGCGAACTCATGCAGCTGTGTTCCTTTCAGAGACGCCTGATACTTGCTGAACGCTTCGATCATCTTGTCATCACTGTAATTGATCCAGTGATACTTGGATGGACTAAGAAACGCATGGAGACCCTCAAGATTTGAGTGCTTCACGAAGTTCATCCAATACCTCCTCCTTGTTTTCCGGACAAATATAACGAGAGAACGACATCTCGTTCATCTTGTCCACATAATAGTCTTGATTGGGCTGACGCTTTGCTCCTGCCGACTTCTTGCATTCCAAAGAGGCCCATTTCCGGCCGTACAGAATGAGCAGATCCGGGATGCCCTGCAATTGATCCATCTTAAACACCATGCAGCCCGGAAACAGGTTTTTCAGAGTCTGAATAAGCCTGTCCTGAAAACCGCTCTCCAATCTGGCGCTTCTGGCCATCAAAAAGCCTCCTTTCGTGCAAAAATGATAGAAAAGAAAGAAGAAGTTTGACATACCTCTCCCTCTCCATAAAAGAGTCTGTTTTTTTCGCGAAAAAAAAAGCAGAGACACTTTTTCAAGCATCTCTGCAAAATATAATTGTCGCTGCTAATCAACCGCCACTTCAGTTTTTCCTTCTGAATAGTTTACCCTTCACCTGCTTAGCTTTCTTCGTAATTTCTTTTTGTTGCTCAATCTGTTCAGACAGCAATCGCCCGGCGTCAATAGCTTCCTTGGTTACATATTTAAGTGTGATATCTGAACCAGGCGCTACTTTCTCGCCTTGTCTCGGTTCTGAATCAATAACCTGACCATCAATGTAATCCTTAAACTTGGAGGTCGCTTGCTCTTTAAAAATCTGCTTCGCGTAAACATTGAACCCTCGGGTTACCAAAAGGTCCCTTGCTTCATCCAATGTCCAAAGCTCGTTTTCTCCGTACATGGTTGGAACCACAACTTTCTTGTCGAGATGAGGAAGCAATGGCACCACTATAGCAATCACCCCGGCGACAGCAGAAATAAGAGTAGTTGCATCGTTCAGATTAACTCTTCGCTTTGGATTTCCCATTTATTTCATCCTCCCAAATATAATTTTTAATAATCATCGTCGTCCGGGTCCCACAGCGGTTTCCTGGTAAACGTGTCAATTCCGTTTCTCAGCATATCGTCCGTATCAAGCTCATCAGACGCACTGACACTATTGAGAGCTCCGCACTTGGCGCATCTCCAAACGCCACTGTATATATTGAACCCCGGCTGATCATTCATGATCGCATCACACTTATCGCAAACCCAAGTAGGCTCCAGCCAGCTCATTCCAGGTCAACCCCCTTTTTCAAAATATCATTCGAGGCGTCCGAACCACTCCAATAAAAAAGAGTGCGCCCCAGAACAATGAGACGCACTCTGCAAAAGTGTCCTCTCATTGCTGCCACACAATCTCAGTAACCCACTCGCGCAGGGAACGAGTAAAGAGAGAAACACCGTTTGCCAGTGTTCCCCTGCTGAATGGGTTTTATCAGATTGTGTGGCGCTTTCAGTATAGCACGCCCTCGAAGAAAAAGAAAGGGATTTTTGAGCTTTTGCGGACGATTTTTATGCTTTGCCCAAATGCCCACTTTTTTTCGCTATTTATTATATATTTTTAATTTTTTTCTTCATGTAAATAAGAGAAAAAAGTGGGAAAGTGGGCAGAAACCCCTCAAACCCTTGTGCTGCAACGGTTTCCGGCTGCCCACTTTTGAAATAAAAGTGGGCAAAAACCCACTTTTTTTGGGCAAAAATGCGATTTTTTCTGAAATTTTCAGAAATTGAGGCCTCAAAGCCCAAATAAAAGTGGGCAAAGCCCACTTTTCAAAACCAAAAGTGGGCAGAAAATTGGCGTGTTTTGAGAGACAAAAAACGGCCCAAATTCTATCCTAGATTAGCCGAATTTCTATTCTAGCTTAGGACAGAACCGGGCCGTTTTCGGTCTCTGCAAAATATAATTTCCGTTTTCTTCCAGCTAATACGGGCGCACCGGCTCATCCGTTCTTGCTAAAGCTCCCGATGGAATAGCCTCGTCCGTCACAGGCAGGACAAGGGATCACCACATCCTCGGCTCTCACGGATGGTCCGTTGATGTACCTCGCGCTCTGCATCATGCGAATCTTTCCTGTCCCGCAGCAGACAGGACAGAACCAACGATCAAACGGGCCGGAATTGGAACTGTTTGTGGTGATTTCGCTCTCTTTTTGCATAATTACTCCCTCAAAACCGTCTCATTTGATAAGGTAAATGCCGAGATGCGCGAATATCAGGCTTGTACGAACGAGAAGAGTGGCTAATCGACCTCTCAGGAGCTTTCTGGAAAGCCTCTGCGCGCGTTTCTGGCTGGCCAAGACCTCGTCCATACCATCGTTTTCCAGTGCGTGTAGAGCCTCGTAGATGGCACTGAAGGCCTTGTCGGCTTCCGCCACTGCATTAGTAAACAGCTCAGAAAACGCCTCCATTGTCTCAATCAGCTGCTCGGCGAGTTCTTCGAGCTTCGCGATGCTACTGCGTTCAAAGCTATCCAAAATCTTCACCTCTTATTTTCCTCGTGCCAGGCGGCCAGGTCAACGCCGGCGTCCTTCAGCTTTCGGGTACAGAGCCAAAGATCGTCTCCCTCCTCCATTTCGTATCGCTTCAGCAGCGCGTCCAGCTCTCCGAAGAATCCCTCATAGAACTGCCGCAGCCGCTTGGGACCGAAGCCGAACTTTTCATGCAGCACCCACAGGATCATGGCATCCAGCTCCACGGCGTGCTTCTTGTCATATTCAGCCAGTTCCTTTTGAATCTCGATGTCCATGGCTTTCCGTTCGGCCGCCGTCAGCTTGGCACCGTAGACACTACCTTTGTATTTCAGGACTTGCACAGGCATCACCGCCTTAAAAGAAATTCAGCTGAGTCTCCGGAAGGAAACGAAGTTCAACGTAATTGTTGTTTTCGACGATTGGATCATCGTGCCTCAACAATATACGCCAGTGATACGTTGAGAATCCGGTCGGGGCATAAGCCTTTTCGACGGCGTCGAGCTTGTATTCCCCATATTGTTTGATGCGGCCGGAAAGATTCTCGACAAACTGGGACAGTGTTATGTCGTTTTCCATCATGTAAAACTTCCTCTCCAAACAGTAAAACTTGCACTGTTTTCTTCGATCTCCCAAATATCAAGGGCGCAGCAGGCGTCTCCGCCGTACTTATCCCAGGCGATCTGTTCCGCGGAGGCCTTGTCACTGGCGAACACCACGCCAACGCGCTTCCCGATGGCTGCTCCTGTACGGTGATGTGTCACGCTCATTGTGAAGAAGAACGGCTTTATCGGTATGGTGGGAATATCCGACAGATGTGCCACTGGTAAGAGAAGATATTTCTCGCCGCTGTCCAACGTGCATTCAAAGTTTACGATTTTATCAGCATCGATCGGTCTCATTTTACTGCACCCCCCATCAAAATATCAACCGAGTGGAATAGTGCCGACTCATCAGTTCCAGCTCATCCAAGAACTCATCGCTGGCAACGAGGTTGAGGATATCGAGTTTACACTGCTCCATCCGCTGCTCCAGCATTTCTCTGTGGTCGGGATGATTCTGGATTAGCAGCTGATAACTCCGATACCGCCGGACCAGCTGTAAAAGAGTGACTTTTCGTTCCATAACTTTTCTCCCAAAATATAATTTTTCTACGATACGATCCAGTTCTCCTTAGAGACGAACATCGGTACCGCGATAAGTGCCAGGATCAACAGCACCGTAGCATCTTGGGCAAGGAGCATGAGCAGCAGACCAAGCACAAGAAGCGCTACAGCATAGAGTTTGTTTTTCCACATATTCATACCTCTCCGTTTTCAGCGTGCCGGGCCAGAGCGCGCCGGCATTTGTACATGATGCGGGATCTAACGTCGTCGCCAGAGACGCCGCTGCAACGCAGCATGACAAAGACCGTAACCAAGACGTCACAGGCCTCGTCAAATATCTTCTCCTGGTCTCCCTTTCCACGCTGCTTCTTGGTCAGTTCCTTGATCAGCTCGGAGCATTCCTCCATGACGTAAATATCCTGGGGAACACCAGAGCTGTTGTCCATCCGGCCGACAGCGTCGATCAGGTCCATAAACGAACCCTTGTGGAGCAGGTTGTAGATGTTTTTCTCGTCCATCGAGGCCACCTCAAATATCCTTCGGGTCTCTGTGAATGCTGCGCTCCACTTCAAAACCGTTCGGATAACGGGCTCTGCACTTCTCGACACTCATTTCGAGGATGCTCTCCAGGTCATACCCGATGGCGTCCGCAGCAATGGCGATGTAAAACGCCACGTCGCCGAGCTCTCTGGCAATGTGGTAGGCGTCCAGGTCGTGCCCCTGGAAGTAGTGCTTTTTGAGAATATCGATGCACTCTCCCGCCTCGCCGTTCAGGCCCATCAGACCGTTCAGCAGCCGCGGAAATGTCTTGGACATGCCCTGCTCGACTCTCAGAGCTTCTTTCTGATACTCGTTCGGTGTCATATGGTGTTCCCTTCCGTCCTTTCTACGGGCAAATATCGTTGTAATTAGGGGTCTCCATGAAGCAGAACTCGCTTTGCCGGCTGTCCTGATCCCGTTCGACGCGGATGGGCTCCTTAGGGGCCTTTTCGTTTTCGGGCTTCCGCAGGAAATTGACGCACTCCAGCTCCACGGGCTTGACCCACCGAATATCCCGAAGGTATGTGCTCCGGTTTTGGTCGAGGTTGACCATGATATCGTCCACGGCCTTCTGTGCCGACTGAAATTCGTTCTTGAACATACAGACGACGCAGTGCGCGCACCTTTTGCAAGGGGTCTCCTTCACGCCGTCGTACATCACTCGGCCTCCTTGGCAGACGCTAGTTCCTCTTCCTCCTCCAGCCGGATCTTCCGCTCCACCTCGGCTTCCTCCCGGGTGAGAAACACCCTCTTCTTCCGGATGCCCAGGCTCTGATAGCCGGTAGTCCCGTCCTCATTGGGGATCTCCATGAAGCGGAGCTCATTGTGCCGGCCGGCGGTGTAGATGATCTGGCCGTCCTGATTCCGTTCGACGCGATTGATCTCCTTGCGGGAGACGTAGATCTTGAACTTGTCCGCGCTGGTGAACAGTTTGCAGACCACGAAAATATCCTGACCGATGTTAAGCATAGTGTTGTTCCTCCTTAAATTTGTTTGCGTGACAGCCGGTGCGTTTGCAACCAGTCTCCGAATATAATTTTTGGTTTGTACCCACTTGCAGCCCGGGCAATCGCTGGGTTTACAGCAGTGGTCATTGGGCTTAAAGACCATGTCCGCGCAGTCGTAGATGCCGTCAATGTCATCCAGAAGCGCCTTCCGACTGATGAGATCTTCAGTCATGTTATTCCTCCTTTTTCTCCAATGCCTTTATGGCATCCAAAATTGCTTTCTCGATGAGATGATCGGCACACTTGATGTCGTTGACCGTCTCGATCGGAATGGCCGTCTTACAGATTTCTTCTTTGGCGGTCTTCTTGAAGAATGTCAAAATATAAGCCTTACTCGGTCTGGCAAAATAGCCGTAGATCTCAAGCTGATACTTTTCCAACAGGTCAAGAAGCTGCTTAACCGTCCGGACTTGCGGTTGGCCCTGGTCGTTGACGGGGTGGTAGAACTCGCATACATCCGGGTTACAGGACAGAAACCCCGCATTGCAAGTCGGGATTCGTCCTTCCCAAATATCGTTGACACATCTCGTTTTTTCTCTACCCAAGTAACTTCCTCCTAACAAAAAGAGAAGAGCCCACGTTTCCGTAGGCTCCTCCCTTGATAGTTTGGGTTCTCAGTGAATATCCAGATCCTCAGTCACGACGCCAAGTGCTTCGAGCTTTGCTTTTACAGCTCTCAGCTGGTAAGCGACCTCTTTTTGCATATCGCTCGCTACCATGATACGCTGTAAATTCGTGTAGCAGTCGATCAGCATGACCGCCAATCCTTTCTCGGTCTCGGCTTCCATAATATTCACCTCCCGAAAATATGGATGGCTTCATTCTAGCACGGAATCTGAAAAGTATCAACTGATCGGCTCCAACTCTGAAAGAATATCCTTCGGAACGTTGCCCTTCCAGACATAGGAGTTCTTGAGAATATAATTGTTGTAGTTGACAGCCGTCCGGTTTGCGCGCATCTTGGCTTGGTCAGCCCAGGAGCGTTGCTCGGCACTCTCACTGTCCTTGTATTGTTCCCAGGTGAGCTTGTCCGCCTCATAAGAGGCGACCATTGCGCGGCATCTGTCCTCAACCTGCTTGCGTGTCTGGTAGCTGGTGGCGTCATCCACCTCCTGAACAGAGCCGAACCAAAGATTCCATGCGGCTCGTCCGATGTGCGTAGTGCCGGCCCAAAGAACCATGCATACGATGAGAAACATGATAACGATAACAATCGTGCATGCTGTTTTTTCGTTTTTGCTCATGTCAGTCGGCCTCCTGATACGTCACGACCGGGTCTTCTACCTCAAAGGGAATATCGGAGTAGAGATAGATGCCGGTCCATTCGATGTACCGATTGTCTGGCGTGAAGAAAAATATTCCGGAATCATTTTCCCCATAAGAGCTGTCTACATCGGCAATGTGCTGCCCGGAGTCTATGTAGTAGCTTTCTGGTGTCAGGAAGCTGTTGAGGCTGCTGACCTTGCCATCTACCACAAAACGTCCAACCACACTGCCGCCTTCGGTAAAAAGAACGATGTATCCAAGCGGCTTCTCAACCTCACAGATGACTGAGGCCGCTTTTTCCCGCTGGCCATTGACCCAATAGGCTCTCCGAATGAGATTATAACGCTCCAGTGAGAAATCCAGGTCAGTAGGCGTCGGTTGATGTTCCTGGAGATTGCTGACAGTCAAAAGCGTCTGATTCGCATCTTTCAACTGACCCGATCCCTCGCAGGCCGTCAGTGAAAATATCAGGATCACAGTCATACAGAGCATCAGGATTTTCTTCATTTGATGTTTTCCTCCCGAACATTCACTTTGTCTTTTTCACTTTCCGAGCAGTCCCGTACATCTCCCATGACGATCTCGTGAAACGACTTTGCATCTTTGATCTCCAGGAAAATATCTTTCTCCGGATCATAGCGCACTGCGATCTCCAAGGGATTGAGCAGCGGCATCTTTCCGATTTTGGATACCCAGACGATGATTGCAGGATCACTCGAAACCGGACAAAGCCCGCTTTTTGAAACCTGCGGATAGGGCCGATAGTCCGATACGGTTATCAGAGGGTTCTTCCCAATAAATTTCTTATAGAGATCCCCATAGGTAACCTGTTCGTTTTCTTCTCCGAGGATGACCTCACTATAAGGCAGGCTTTCGATCCAATCGCAGAAGACATGCCACTCGTCCAGCTTATGGTTCTTACGGTCAGGATAAATATGAGTCAGAACCTCATAATTCATCATGACGGTCCGCTTCTGGTTGTAGGAGCTCGGCAGGAGCTGGATCATCTGCCACCAGTAGCACTTGTCACCGGTTTCAAGGAACAGTTTTCTGGCATCATTCAAAGCAGCTACAAGTCCCACTAACGCGCCCGTGAAGTCGCCATAAATCGGAACTTCCGTTTCCGGATCACGCTGGATCTCATAATCCCAGGGACCCATCAAGTGTTCATGGCTGAAATCATCCAGTGTAAACTCTTTCTCATGGATCTTGTGCATGGTGGAGCAGGAATTGGCTACTGTCCCGACCTTATAGGTGTCAAACTCCTTCCACCAGTAGAGCGGGGCCGTGATGTCCACGTAAACGATGATCATCCGCCGGTATTTTGCGTGGACCGGTCCGCCTTTTGCCAAGTTCAGCATCAGCTTGCGGTCGTTCGGACCAACAAAGACTCCATCATCAAATTCATTGGTATCACCATAAAAAGGACCCGTGTTTTCGTTGATATCATGATAATCGCCTTCCTGGTCCAGAAAAATGCTATCGCTCTTTTCCCAGGAGTTCATCGGGTTTCTCATGCCCCGGATGGCGGCCTCCCAGCCGGTGACCTGGGTGTTTTCTAAACGAATCATTACTTTTCTCCTTTCTAGCAATCCAAAAATGTACGAAGTCCGATCAAAATATCCGAGTCTCGCAGAAGATCCCTTCTGTAATCGCTGTCTTCCGGATTCTCGTCAAGAAGCGCCTCGTTCATCTCAATGGCGAAGAGGACCGCATCCTGGATGGAATATTCCTCAATCTCGCTCTCCTCACCAGGTCCGCCTTCGCACAGGTCATGCCGATATACTCGACCGCTCTTGTCCGCAAGCAGACAATAACCGTGTCCCTCCATATAGCCGATGAGGGTCTCGGCATCCGTAACGGACAGTGGGATGATGAATTTTTCGCTCATGAGTTTGCTCAGCATCTTCTTGCCGTTTTCCATGGTTCGTTCCTCCGAAAATATAATTCTCGCATCAAATGAACGGGAGCGGATAGTGCTTCGCAATGAAAGTGATCTCCTTCGCCAGAGCGACCGTAGCCTCATTGCGCTCATCATAAGGAACTTCCGAGAGCTGTCGGATCGTTTCCATAAAAAGCCGCATGACAGACTGCTGCAAGGTCCTGTGGCCACGGCAAATCGTTTCTGCAAATGCTCGACTTTGGTAGCCGTAAACATTTACAAAGTCCAGAAGATCGTTGGCGATTTGGACCGCCTGGTTCTCTTTTTCACGCATTGTTTTTTCTCCTTGGTGTTTTCTTTTAGAGTTGCTCACGTCGAGAACGTTCTTTCTGCTGTTCCCGCCACCGCTGAGCGAACATATCTTCATATCGTTTCTGCTGGCAGTCGTTACATTCTCTCTGCACGACTTGTTTGACATCCAAATGCGGGTCAAAATATTCCGCTTTACGCCCGCAGACAGGACAAATATAAGCGCCCGGACGAAGTTTTGTTTCTTTTCGACTGGCCGGATATACTTCCATGAGTTCTTTTGAATCGTAGTAGATTCTAAATGCGGGCTCCTGCTCGTGGTTATACCGAGTGCGTGGCATTGGCATAGATCCCTTTCATACGATTTTTTCAATCAGATCGCGGGTGATCCATTCAAATGCGCCGGGGATGGTCCTGACCTCATCCGGGACACCGATTCGGAACTCCGTTCCATCGATCCCCGTGACCTTGACACGGTTGGCGAGCAGGAGCCTCATGTCGGTAATCTCCCGACAAATATAATCCCGGGCTACCGACAGCCGGTTTCGGTCAGTGTTCTGGACCACGAATACAGTCATCTTGTTGATACGGTCATACTCGCGTGTGATTACTGTTCGATCCATTACTTTTCTCCTTTCTGAAAAAATAAAGGGGAGAGCCCACGTTTCCGTAAGCTCTCCCCTTAGTTGGGCGAAGATTTAGATTTTCAGCTTCAGGCGGTTTTGCGAGTTGGCAAATTGACCCCGGTCGCGATGAACTTGATGCAGTTGCAAATATCCGTATCACTGAGGCCTTTGGTTCGCATCCAATCGATCAAGCGCGCCACTTCCTGAACGGTCATAGTTTCAACAACTTCTTCTTCCTCGTACATGTTTCGTTCCCCTTTCTATAGTATTTGGGTATTCGTATTATACCACGGATTTATGAAAAAGGGAATACCGAGAAAGAGAAGAGCCCCGGTTTCCCGAGGCCCTCCTTACTTGGTTAGTCGGGCTCCTTGTTGTCGGTCGGATTCTGCACAGGCAAAGCCATGCCAGTTGCGATGTGCTTCTGAACGAGCAGAATTTCGTCATTGCTCAAGCCCAAAGCCTGAAGCGCTTCCGTCATCCGTTCAACCTCGATGATCGTCATCATCGCCGGCACCTCCTTTCCCAGATATTAGAACCTTGTTCCGTCAAAAAGTGTCCTCCTTTCCATAAAGGAAGCTGCTGATTCTGCGCAGAGCATCGGATGAACGAGTTCGCCTTCCAAATATCAATTTTTGTACAGCCGGTCGTTCAAGTCTCTGATGACGTCTTGCTGCTCTTCCAGGAGCTTTGACGCTTCCTTCATCATAGTTTTGTCGTATTCGCTGATGGGCTCGGCCATTTTCGAGCGATGATCGAGGAAGCGGCTGACAGAGTCGACCGAAAACCCGGCAACAGCGTGATTTCTCAACAGTTTTCCTGCCTTGAGGAATACGTTGTCGGCGCATTTCTGACTGACAAAGACCTTATGTGCATACGGACCACCGCAAATATCCAGGTCATCAGGCTTCCGTCTGTGGACCTGTCCGCATTCATCACAAAGATAGAATCGTCCGAATGTGACGATCGTGAAGAGACTTTTTACAGACAGGTCATGCTTTCGGGAGGGTTTCATTCCCTTCGCGTTCTGTTCCCACGTCGCCCCAAGGCAATAGCAGCTGTAGCCCAATATCAGGACGATGATGAACTCCCAGATCTTCAATCGATCACCTCCAAGATAAAAATATCCGGCCTTCGTCATGTGGCGAAAACCGGCTTTAAGGACCCATATTCATGTTTGGATTCTCTTTTTAGAAGTCCACATCAGTCACATCGGGCCAAATATCTTTCAGCGTTTTTCCGTCGAAGAATACGGCATCCATCACTTCGTCGACGGATGAAGCTGTTATGGTTTTGGCACCATACCACATGTCAAATGAATCTAAGGCCAACGGATCAATGCCGCACAGTTGACCATTGTAACTGAAGGAAATTTGTCCGATCAGATCACCAAGATACTTTCTTAGTTCTAAGATGTTCACAAAATATCACCGTTTTCCTTTCGCTCATCGTCGGTCAATTCTCGAATCGGTCGAGCAACAAGCTGTCCATCGTCATTATAGACATAATCATGAGCGTGTTCTCCATGCTCACCATAGTTATGCCTTTTCGGATTGCCATGGTCATTATTGCTCACTTGCTTTGTTTGCCTACCAGATTCGTCGTAATAGTTGCGATCGATGCCTCCATTTCTATGTGTCACTTGTGTTATTCCGTTTGGAGGACCTTCTAATGAGGTGGTGCTAACTTCTATAATAGACGGCCCATCCCTTTTTATTGTATCAGGCTTTTCCTCAGATGCAAGGCCCCGCGCGGCATTTAATTCCTCCGGCGTCCGTCTTACACCCCACTTCTGGCCCTTGATGCCATGGTGCGCCAAGGAATCCTCGCCTTCTTCATCCAGCTTGGCTCTGATCCTTTCGAGAATATCCAGCACCGTCTTCCGGGTATTCTTGTGAAGCTGGACAATGTCCTTGTGCTTGTCCCACCAGGAGAAGATCTCGGTGAGATCGTCCTTGGCCCAGCTGAATGCCCACCAGTCACAGATCATCTCCACGACGTAGCAGTGTGGCATCTCGATACAGACGTTGCCGCCGGATGGGTCATCTTCCAGCAGGACCCAGTGTTGCCAGTGGTGAGGGTTGTTGTGGATATGATGGAGCCAGGCCCGGTTGAAGTTCTGTACGACCTTATAAGATCTTGTCGGTCCGTAAAAATAAGCGTCATAGGCGTCGTATTCCTCCTTGTCGTACTTGGAGGCATCGTGCTGCTGGAATTGCAGGTCGTAGTTGACTTCCAGAAATTCTCCCTCCCGCAAAATATCAGGGAGATTGGTCCGAAGCCAGGCCAGACCCCTTCCGACGTTTTTAATATGTTGCGTCAGATATAGGTCGTATTGAATACTCATGTGACACCGCCTTCTTCACTCTCGTTCAGTTCGCGGTCGATTTGTGCTTTTGCGACTCTTCCCACCATGCAGACAGGACAGCCGACTCCCCAGCCGTCCCGATATACGGTGTGACAATCAGCGCAGGTCACCGCATCCTCTGCGCCTTCAGATATGCGCTCAATAAACTTCGCATATTCCAGGTTTTCATATAATCTGAAATGGGAAGAATATAATGCGCTACCCAAGTCGTGAGCCATCTGCTCCGCTTCTTTACGGGAAACAAGAATCGTCTCGTTTGCCTTGGCCCTGCTTCCGGGTTTCAAATATCCTTTTCTCTCGGCAAAGTGAAATTTATCGCTCATTTTATTGGCATGCCTATATTTTTCTCGAAAATCGCTTTCAATCATGAATGTCACCTTCTTTCTAAATTAGGAACACGGACACATTCGCCTGGATGAATCGACGGGAACAGCTCACATGATGCGTTTCCTCGTAAAGATGACCTGGTTGTTTGATCTTCCACGTACAGTCCCCTGGCTTCTCGGACCGGTTTGGCACTCCACAGTTTTACGAAGTTATTAGAAAAGCCGTTCGGGTCACGGCTGATGTATATGGCATGAAACAGCCGGCACCGTTCCATCTCTTCCTCTGTTAGCGTTGACGTCCGAACGATCTTTTCCGGGTGGTTGATAATACAACAGAGTCGTCGAACGTCAGGCGTCGAAGAAAAGCCAAAGCCTCCTACCTGCGTTTCAAAAACACCGTCATGTACCCTTGCCCGTACTACACCCCATTCTTCTTCAATTTCAATTTCCTCGTCTTTTTTCATTCCTAGAATTTCAGCAAGACGTGACAGGAGTTTGTAATCGGAACAGGGATACTCCGCTTCCTCTCGGTCCAGTGGTGTTTTGTACGGGCAATTTGGAGCCTTTCCTTCCGCTAAATGGGCCATGCAGACAACTTCGCCGGTCTCATCGAACTCCTGCTCGGCGCACCAAAGAGTAGAAATATCCATCCTGCTCACACTCCGTCCACG